>NZ_JBIYEU010000017.1:0-77685 GCF_044909655.1 Enterococcus sp. UD-01
ATTAACGGCACCTGATGCTTTTTCGCAACAGCCGCTGCTTCGGCAACGGTTAACATGCTTTTTTGCACGGTGTGGTGGCTTTTAATATAAAGTAAAGCCGCTGTTTGATCGGTGATCATCATTTCCAAGTGCTCAGGCGAACACATATTGGCATAGCCGGCTTCCACCACTTGACCGCCGCCTTGAGCGACCATAACTTCAACCGGTGTACCGTAATCAACATTGTGCCCTTTTGGTAGAACAATTTCCCGCTTGGTGATTTTCGTTGTATATGGATGATAGGCATGATACAACGAGCCTGCCCCGATTAATGCCGCCACGCTTTGAGCGATGCCGGCCGAAGCCGAAGCCACCACCTGTGCGTCCTCAACGTGTAGAAGCTCTGCCAGATAAGCACCGGTTTGAATACTTAGCTCACTCATTTCAAAGAAGTGCTCGCCGCCGAACCGTTGGGCCGCCAGCACATTTTCCGAAACCTTGGATACCCCGAGAATCGTCATTCTGCCTGAGGCGTTGATGACTTCTTTTAGATTGAATTTTTCGTAACTAATTGTCATACACAACCCCTCCAATAATCGTTTTGACTGGCTTGATAATTTCCGTAGCTTCTCTTGTAAAGCCATTTGAATCAGTTAATGTCTTTTGACCAGCTTCAATGGTAAATATAGTAAGATCTCCATCATAGCCTTCCTTCACCTGACCCTTTGTTGTAAAATGAAAGTTTTCAGCAGGCTCTACTGTTACCTTTTCAATGATCTCCGGCCACTCATAGCCGACAACACGAAGCTTTTCCATCGTCGTTGCCAAATCATATACCGGTCCATTTTCCCGATTACGGATATAAATATCGGTACTTATAGACGCAGCCTTCATCCCTTCTTTCAATGCAGTTTCTGCTACGTGAAAATTAAAGCTATCTGTTCCATGACCAATATCAAAAACCACGCCTTTATTATAGGCCGCCCAAGCAAAGTCCTTAATTTTTTCCTGCTCTTTGTCTAAAATTCCATTTGGCTTCCCATTAAAACAATGCGTTAAGACATCACCTTTTGACATATGCGCTAAAATATCATCTAATTGCGGCGGTGCTGAACCAATATGTACCATTAACGGTAAATTGTGATTTGCCTGCTGAATCTTTTTAGCCATCTCTAAAGGAGTAATGCCGTTTTCGCCAATGACTGTTTTGCTCATTCGCGCCTTGATGCCCACCACAAAATCTGGTAATTCCCTCAATGCCTTATGAACCAGCTCTTCCTTGATTTTACTAAGATCAGCTAATTCATCCTGTTCAATAATGCCCCATTTGGAAATGTTTACCAGCGCATAAACATTGGTTTTAGCCTGCTTGGCTAAATCGTAGAACTCATGAATATTTTCAGCGCCTGTCGTTCCAGCATCAATTACCGTTGTTACTCCTTTTTTCACACCAATTTCATCGGGAAAATCATAGTACAAGCTCATTTTTTCAAAACAATGAACATGATCATCAATCCAGCCGGCTGATACATAGGTTTGACCGTCCAAGCAAACTTCTTCCTTACTGTCAGCGTCAATCTGTTCAGAAACTTTGACGATTTTCCCAGCGTTGATCGCTATTTCTATCCGACTGCCTGTAATCGAACGCCCATTTTTTATGATTAAGTCATAACTCATTTCATCGCCTACTTTTCTATAAATCTAAATTTAGTCCATGGTTTTACAAAATCTAACAGCAGCAGTTCTTTCTTTGTTATATGTCCTACTTTATTTTTGCGTTCATCTTTATGCGGCTGCAATACAATCTGCAATTCATTCTTGTATTTGCCGAAGCTGTCATTGCCGATCACGATGTCACCCACTTGAAATTCGATAGTATTATCATGAGCTGGATTGGCTTGTTCCTTATACTTTTTCCGCACTTCTGTAGATCGAACTACTTGTGCAGTAATGTCGCCACGTCTAAAATGCTGCTCAGTCAATGTGATTTCTTTTTCAACCTCATTTACATCAGCAGTAAATTCAACAGCAAATTCCAGTTGATAGCGATTTAGCCTGCCCAATATTTCTAATTCTTCATCTGAGGCGTAAGCATTGCCAATAATCACATCATCAATCAAGCCGGTCGCAAATAAATGCTTCGCTTGAACCTCAACAGGCAGATGACGATGCAGCTCCAATGTCGGCAGTCCGTCATTCACATCCCACGGTCCAATAACGCCAGCTTGCGAGTTGATAAAGGCAGCAGTCCGAAGCCCTTGTTTTTTAAAACGAACACTACAGCGTTCAAAGAAATCATAAGGTAACGCTGTACCTTCTTGCGGATAAAAATTATGACAGCCATATAAAAACGGCACATTTGCTTCATAAGTCAAAATATTATCCAGATAAGCGACATCATTGCTCATATTCAATTCAATCGCCAAATCAAAAGGATTATAGGTTAATTTCGCTTCCTTGCTTCCATCAAAACCGACATCTAAGCGAATCCCGTCCGCTCCGGTTTCATAAAAGAATGTCAAGTCATCATAGGAAATGTCTAGCTCATCAAAGATATTCGGCGCCACATCTAAAATCGTTTCAAATCCTAGATCCTTCGCAAAACTGATCAAGGATTGAAATTTTTGCTTTACAGATTCCTTTCCTTCAGTAACTTCCAGCATGCTCATAAAAATCCGTGAAAAACCACATTCACTGGCTTTTTTTAAATATGCCTTATCCTTTTCTATATCACTGTGATCCGGGTATACTGATACACCTAATGCTCGTTTCATCCTGTTTCCTCCGCTCTAAGTAGTTGCTGCCATCTAGCTGCTTACTTTCATTTTTTCTCTGATACTCCAACGCCGAATGTTCTGTAGCGCCACGAAATCAGCGAACCGCATAAGATTGTCATAGTTCCCACAACGAAAACCGGTTGCCCGATAATTATTCCGATAATAGCAGCTAGTAAAATTATCCCGATTGAAGCCAAGCAAAGTGGCAACAAGCGCAATTCAAGTATTTTTTTCGGCAGCCAGTTTTTTTCGATCATTATTTGACTAACAATGAAAAATACAATAAACCAAATCATCATACGATTAAACACCAAAGAGGGTAGTTTTTTTCCTACCCTCCCTCTCTTTTTGTTTAAGCAGCGTCTTTTACTTGTTGCTCTGCCGCTAATTCTTCTGCTTCTTTATCCAGCTGTTGTTTTTCATATACTTTGAAGAACGGGTAGTAGATCGCCAAAGTAATCAAGAAATTGACACAGACAAGCAGTGCGGCAGTAATGCTCCAGTTCGTACTCATCCAAGCAGCAATCGGTGCTGGAAAAGCAAAGCCAAGACGCGCCATCATCATTGGCACTACATTACTGACCGTCAAGAAATAAGAAAGCGTCGTAGTCACTAATGGCGCTACGATAAAAGGAATCCCTAAAATCGGATTCATCACGATTGGCGTTCCAAAAATGATCGGCTCGTTGATATTGAAAATTCCCGGAAGGAAAGATAATCGACCTAAGCTCTTCAAATATTTTGATCTTGAAAACATCATCAAAACAACTAACGCAAGTGTAGTACCAGCGCCGCCGATCCAGATAAACCATTGTAGGAATTGCTCAGTGAAAATATTCGGTAAATTATTTGCACTGGCACCATTGGTAAAGGCGTCTACGTTTTCCGCGATGGACATATCCCAGAACGGACGAATGACAGGACCCATAATTGCAGGCCCGTGAATTCCCAAAACCCAGAAGAAACAAATTAAAAATACAGTTAGAAGTCCGCCAAATAAACTATTACCAGCTAGAATACCTTTAAGCGGCATTAAAATAGCACTTAAGAAGCCATTCAAATCAAAGCCTAAAACATGACGGATTACCCAGAATAACATCAAAATAACCGCACCTGGAATCAACGCGATAAATGAATTTGATACTTCCGGCGGTACACCTTCAGGCATTTTGATCGTAATGTTTTTTACAATAAAGAAACGATAAATTTCCACAGAGATTAACGCCGTTACGATCGCTCCGAATAGGGAAGCTGAACCTAAATTAGCTAAATTGATATAGCGACCAGCGCCAATTACATCTTTCACATCTTCCAACACACGCGTTGGAGGCGCTGCAGTCACTAAAAACGCCATCAATGCAAGCAAACCACAGCTTAATGAATCCAGCTTATAACTCTTTGCTAATGCCGAAGCAATCCCAAAGGTTGCATATAACGCTAAAATTCCCATCGTATATCTTGAAGGAATATCCAAGACTGATAAATACGGCGTGATAAATTTCGTATAAGCCTCAATCGGAATATTTTGAAATACCGTAAAGAAAGATCCTACAATTGTCAATGGCATCGTAGCGATCAATCCCTTTCTGATTGCAACCATGTGCCGCTGCGAACCAAACTTATTCGCAACAGGCATCAAGTGCTGCTCCATCCATAACACAAAACCATTCATTTCTTTTGTCCTCCGTTCAAAAAAGTTAGTCTGAAAATATAAAATTAAATTATTTCATCATCAGAATAACATAATAACATTATAATGTAAACGATTAACAAAAGAATAGTGCAAGCAAATTCTCTTTTAACTTGGCAAAGCCACCGGGAAAATTGCACCAAAGATCATCGCCCCTAGAATCGCTCCGCCGGCAATCGGCTTTTTCCAAAGATAGAAAATAACTGCGCCAACCACAGAGCCAATACCAATCGGCGCTGATGCTCCACAAGCACTAATAATAATCAGTGGCCCCAAGAAGCGACCTGAAGCATTTCCGGCCCCCATCATGATATCTGCCCCAAAGGTTGAATTTGATTGATTTATCGTAAATTTCCGAATCATAATAATGATTCCGCCAATCACTAAGCCCAGCAGCATACCAGTCAATAAAGACAGTGCAAAATTCTCCACCGGTGCTTTGATATTCATACTCAATAAAATAGCAGGAACGCCAATTCCAACACCAGTTAAGATTGCTCCGCCAATATCTAAAATACCAACCAGCGAGCCTTCCAAAATCCGAGCAAATAAGAAACTTGCTCCAAAGGCCGCCGCTGCACCATAAGAACCGCCATCCATACCTGCTTTTAACATGGCTACAATCGCAACTTCATTAAACGCTCCAACACCATGCTCAAAGTACATATGTGTTCCGGCAAATACCCCGGCAGACAATAAGCCCACTAAAATCGGAAAAGACCAGTCAGCAAACCAAAAATTCTTTTTCTCCTCTAATTTCACTGTTTCTTCCATTATATTTCACCTCTTCCATTCATTTTTACTTCCCAATATTGAACACATTATGCATATTTTCCAGCCATTCAGGAATTTGCAGACGGAAGCTTTCAATCATTTGTAAATCAAAGCCGCGGAAAAAGCCGCTAAGAATAAAGAGCAGAATCACTGCAGCCATCATACTTTTCGTCACCTTGTTCCAGCCGATTTCATCTACACCTTTACCGATTAAAATTCCTAAAACAACACCCGGAACTGCATTTCCCATAATCATAGTTGCCAATCCGCCGAAAATAGTGGCCCATAAACCAGAGCGTTTGCCGGCATCAATGGCTGCCAGCCAGAATAAAACCGGCATGACTGTATTGATCAAGAGATTAGCCGCAGGAACTAACACAGCTACCGCTGTAACTTGCAACGATTCGGGAATAGCGGAAGCCGTCGTATTTAAAAATGCAACAACCACCATCCCAATCAAGGCACCGGAAATGCCCATCTTTTTCGGATTGTGCATCGTTTCAGCAACATTCTTGTTTTTTACCAGCAAAGCGGCGGCTGCCCAGTTTGGAATTACCCGATGGTCCACATCCTGAGTAAAGGCTCCGGCGCCTACCGTAGAGGCCCAAGCATTGAAGAAAAAGCCCAGCCCGAACGAAAAATGACTCGCCGCATCTCCTTCACAGGCATTCATTTCACCTAATGTTCTAAAAGCGCCCAACCCTTGTGTACTCGGCGCATGAAACATTCTTGCAGCGCCGGCACCGGCTGCAAAGCCCACCAAACCTCCAATCAACAGAGATTTCAATAAAATAATCATGACTTCCATTTAATTTACCTCCTTTTGTATCTGCTTTTTGCCGAAGGGCAGCGGCAGTCCGTTAGGATCAGCAATGGCTTTCTCTTCAAAATGCAGTGTGTCCATTTCAACTAACGTGATTGCTACTTCCACATCCAGCAGCACATGATAATTCACTCGCGTTCTAGGCAAAAAGAAAAACAAAAAGCGTTCCGTAAAGGTTTCCTGCTCAGCTTTGACAATGTGAATAGCCAGCGGTTCAATCCGCACAATGACATCCTTTTTTTCTTTTAAGACCCGATTGTGAATCTGATTCAGTGCATTCGCGAAAGCCAGATTTTTTTCCTTTCCAGTTCCTTCAACTCGAATAACCTGGCGCTTTTTGACAGTTACTTGTTCCATCAGGCGCTCCCCCTCTGTCTTTTATTGACCGTTCTTTTTAAGATATGCTTCCACAAGACGTTTTCCCAGCTCTTCCTGATCCATAAATCCAAAGCCTAAAACGGTTTTTCCTTCTTGAATCGCAGTCACCCCTTCATCAATCGACCGCATGCCGTGACGTTCCGGATACCCATATTTTGTTGCTGCTGTTAGGGCACCTGCCCCGCCGCTGCCACAAAATGAAATCCCTAAATCAGCATTTTCCTGCTGCATGACATCTCCCAAGCGCATATCCGCGCCCATTCCTGGCACTACCACTGCCTTACCTCCAGCGGCTTCCACGCCTTTAGCTACATTTTGACCTTTTCCTAAACGATCTGCAATAACGACTGTTACCATTCTCTATTCCTCCTATATAATTTTCATTTATTGTTCATTTTGTCTTGCTGCTTCAAAATGAATAGATAATACATACATTTCCGACTGCGGCAAATTGCCAATATGCCGGACGACTTTATCTGCGATCTCAATCGCTTCTTTAGAAACCTCTGCAAACATTTCAGGATCCACTCCCGTCATTTTTTCATCTGCGATTGACCGTTTAATCATTTCATTTACATGATTGATCAAAATCGTCCACTGTAACTCTGTCGGCACGATGGCACGTTCATTCAGCAAATTACTAATGACTTCGAGCGCTGCTTCTAGCTTGATTTTACACGGACTTTCAGCGATGATTTTTTTAGCATCATCCGTTAAATTCATCCTTGCTGCTCCTCTCTTATATAATTCAATAAAGCAGTGATTTCTGCTTGATTTACCATTAACTCATTTTTCGCAAAAATTTGTTCAATTTGCTCTACTAATTTTTGTTGTGTCAGCAACGTTTCTTTCACTACATTGCCTTCATTTTCATATTGACTGTCAAATGTAATCCGATGCACCATCAGCATCACGTGCAGTAAAAATGCTTCTTTATATTCCTGCAGCAGCTTTTTCCCGAAAACCTTTAACAATTCCTCGTAAATAATATAAGTTTTAACCAAAAGATCACGACTTTCAGCTTCGATTCCCTGATTTTCTTTGATTTGCTTTCTGGGAATCAGCCGCGGTACTTTACCGGATTTTGGTTGCGTTAAAATTTTATTTACTTCTTCTTGAATATTATGAATATCTGCTTCTGTCGGCAGCGGATTCACTTTGATAAATGGACGATTCACACTATCAATCGGAAAAATACTCAATACTAAATCCGGATTTTTCGCTTCAATTACCTCAGCGGCATTTAAGACAGAAGCAAAGCCGGCGATTTCTACATTAGAAACCTCCTCCAAAATTTTCTGCTCAATCAAACTTGTCACGCCTAAGCCAGTCGAACAGACGTACACGATTCTCACGACATTTTCCTCAAGCAAGTTTTTCTCATAAGCCACAAGAAAATGTAGGGCAATGTACGCAATAAACGAATCATTGATTAATAACGCAGAACCTACCAGCTCATTTTGACTAGCGTGCTGAATGGCTGAAAAAAGCTGCGGATATTTTGCTTTAATATCATCCACAAAAGGATTGTATTCATTAATGAATAAGTGTTTTTTCGTTAGCCTTAAAGACAAGTGAGCAAAAAGATTCGTAAATAATTGCCGATCCTGATAAAAAGGAATGTCCATTTCTTTCGACACCTGTGTAATCAGTGCCTCTGTTAAGCTCACAATATCCTGCTGATTGTTAGCCACAAATACATCACTGTACACATATAAGTATTCATCCGCCAATAAAGGTAGCTCGTAGTAAGCGAATACTTTTTTCATTAATAAAAAAGGAACTTCCAGCTTTTGCTCCAGCATGCTTTGATTGCCTAGCATTTTATAGCTGCCTACCGTGTGATGTAGCTGCATTCTGGAGGCTGCAATGGCAACCCGCAAAGTAATGGACAGAATTTCTGAATAATTAAACTGATCAAATAAGGAAGGATCAATCAGCTGAGTCATTTCCTTTAATGCCACCTGATAAATCTGTTGAAAAATCGTGTTGCCGCCAACGTGGATCTCTTGGCTTTTCTTTTGTTGTCCAGCCTGCACGAAATACGTCATAATTTGATAAATATCATATTCTGTAATTTCTTTTTGAGTGATGTATTCCATTAATAACCGAATTTTGCTTTCTGCTCCTATGATTGAAAAACCCTGTCCACTTTGGCGGTTTAATCGCAGCTCATAAGGCTGAATAAGTTCTTCCACACGATCTAAATCACTAATAATTGTATTTCTACTTACCTGCAAATCCTCTGCTAATTCTTTGGAAGTTAGACTTTTAGAGGCCTGCAGCAAACGAAAAATCAGCTGGATCGCGCGTAATTCTTGATCAGGGTAAGTTTCAAAACGTTCCACCTCAATAATTTCATTTTTCAATGTCAAGCGCTTTGAATCAGGTATTTCCAGCCAAATCCCTTTGTTTCGGCGGGTTTGCAGAACCACATTTTGTTCATCGAACCAGTCACGAATATTGTCCAAATCATATTTAATTGTCCGCACACTAACTTTAAAGGTTTCTGCCAACTCCTTGGTAGTGACACATTCCTCTGAATCCAAAAGAAACAGCAGTATTTTTATTTCTCTTTTCGATAAGTGCAGCGACATCTTCTCTCACCAACTTTCTTTCCTCACTCTTGAACTATAGCTTGAATTTAATAACAGAACAACACAAAAAAGTTGCACTTGTGTAAGTGCAACGTCTCTTGGCTTTCCCTGCTTTTCAACAGGTTTTCGTATAAATTTAGTGCAATTCTTTAGAAAACAAAAAAAGAAGACAAATGTCTTCTTTTAGCACAGTATTTATAAAATTTATAAATAGATAAAATCTTCTCCACAAAAATATTTATCCGACACGCCTACAATCCGGTAGGTAGATGTTCATCTATGTGCCTCTGTTTTTGATTAATCACCAGCCGTTAAAACGGAACAGCCAAAGCTGTCTGATTAAGTCAACTCGTCGCATGACAGTTACTTTAACATAGAAAAGAGGAGTTTGCAACCACGACCTGTGTTATTGCTAATCGCTCCATTGCTGGTAAAGTGTTTCAACTAGCTGAACCGTAGCCAAAGTCAGCTTTTTCGTCATCACTGGACTTTCAAGCAAGCCTTTTTGCACACACTCATTCACGTGATTCAGCTCAAAAACAAATTCACTCTCATATTCACTTGAAAGAAGCTCCTGCCGACCATCTGCATAAATAATTGTTGCACTTTTCGCTTTCCAAAAATGAGGAATTTCTATGCGTCCCCGCTCACCAAAAAGAGTCATTTTACTAGGAAGATCCAGCTTAACAGAAAGGAAAATACTTCCTAAAATCTGATTTGCAAATTGCAGCGAAAGGTTCGTCTGATCATCCGTCTGTCCGGCTTTTTTCGTAACCGTTCCACTAAACTCCTGAATTGGCTGATCCAGTAAATATTGCATGTACTGCAAAGGATAGCTGCCCGAACCATGTAAAATACCTCCGCCTGCTTCAAGTGAATGAAACCAGCTGATATGATCAATATTCGGATAGGTTGTGATTGACTGCAGCCACTGAATTTTCCCGATTTTATTCTGTTGAAGCGCTGATTTCACCATCTGAGTAATGGGTAAAAACACTGCTTTTTGGGCCTCCATTAAGAAACAGCGGTTCTTCGCAGCCAAGTCAAAAAGCTCTTGCGCCTGCGCCAGCTTTAGCGTAAACGGCTTTTCCACTAGAACATGCTTGTGGTGCTGCAAGGCGAGCTTCGCTGCTTCATAATGTCCCTGATTGTATGTAGCGACATAGACAATATCGATCTCTTCATCCTGACAAACCGCTTCATAAGAGCCGTAAGCTTTGGGAATCGCTAGTTCAGCAGCCATTTTTTCTGCTTTAACCAGTGTCCGCGAGGCAATGGCGCGAACCTCGCCAGCTTCACTGGCCGCAACTCCGGCAACAAAGCGCGGCACGATCTGAGCAGTACTGATAATTCCATAACGAATTTTTCTCATCGATTCAACTCCTTCATCTAACACTATAACGAGTAATAAAGAAATATTCAAAAAAAGTCTTCCTACTAAACAAGACTGAGCCTTCCTTTCGGCTCAGTCTTGTTGGTTGGTTTAATGCAAAGTACAGCCATTATAATAAATCTTTATGTACTTTCTCTGCTATGTATCATGTTGCTTCTTAGCGAATCCCCACACTGACTTTTAATGCTTGATTAACTTTAAGCATATCCTCTTCGGTTAATTGACAAATTTTATGCAGGATACGTTCTTTGTCCAATGTACGTATTTGTTCGAGCAATATTAGTGACGGTGTCA
Source organism: Enterococcus sp. UD-01 (assembly GCF_044909655.1). Classification (NCBI taxonomy): domain Bacteria; kingdom Bacillati; phylum Bacillota; class Bacilli; order Lactobacillales; family Enterococcaceae; genus Enterococcus; species Enterococcus sp. UD-01. The sequence continues at coordinate 10,706 of NZ_JBIYEU010000017.1, forward strand.
TTTGCTCTTCGTGCGGTATGTCTACTTTTACTTGAGTCGGCTGCATCTTTTTGTTGACGTTTCGCGTAATAGGCGCAACGATTAATGTGGGACTAAACAGATTGCCTTTGTTATTTTGTATAATTAAGACTGGCCTAATTCCTCCCTGCTCTGAGCCGATTACCGGCGAGAGATTAGCATAAAAAATTTCTCCCCTGCGCATCATATTATATTATCACCCCTAATCTAACCAAACTTCCCTTGTGTAAATTATATCATGCTTTTTTATTAAAATTTTTCAATAATTTTCGCTCGTTTTGAAAAGTTTGATAATCTCAGCTCAACATTTTATTTTTACTAGTAAAATTAGCTACTGATTCTCAATTAAAAAAGGAATTGGTTCTAAGTCTTGTTTTCTTCCTTTTGTAGATAAATAAAAAAATATGTACTTATTTACTTATAATATGTTAAAATTTATTTCATAAAAATGAAAGGAGTTTTTATATGGGCTTAATTGGTTTTGTTTGGTATATTCTCATCATTGTACAAGCTTTTCTAGGGATGGGAACCGCCTATCGAAAGACAAAGGCAAATGGAGATAACGGTGTTTCACTTTACGGCTGGTCTCTCGCCTATGGCTTAGCAGCCTTTGTTCCCTATTTAGGTATTTATTTATGGCAGCAAAGTAAGAAACCAGACTTTAGATAGTATAACGAAAGTGGGAGGAACAAAACTAAAAACAGTTTTGTCCCTCCCACTACTTACAAATAAACGGTAGCCCAAAGTAAGGTTCTTCGTCTTTTACTCCAATTGTAGGAACCTAAACGACTTTTGGCTCAATCTCTTTATCGTGAACTATTGTGCTACTTTAAGACAGAAATTTTTCAACCTTCGTATTAATTAAATCAATCGCTACATGATTTTCGCCGCCTTCCGGCACAATCACATCCGCATATCGTTTGGTCGGTTCAATAAATTGATGATACATTGGCTTCACAACAGTCAAATATTGTTCAATCACAGAATCCAACGTCCGTCCGCGCTCTTCCATATCACGCTTAATTCTGCGAATAATGCGGATATCATCATCTGTATCAACATACAGCTTAATATCCATTAGCTCTCTTAAACGAATATCTTCCAAAATCAAGATTCCTTCTAAAATAATGACTTCCTTAGGCTCTTGAATAACAATCTCAGAGCTTCTTGTATGTGCTACATAATCGTAGACAGGCTTTTCAATCGTTTCATAGTTAATTAATTTTTGCAAATGCGCGATTAATAGATCTGTATCGAATGCAAAAGGATGATCGTAATTGGTTTTTAATCTCTCTTCAAAACGTAAATGGCTTTGATCTTTATAATAAGAATCCTGCTCCAGCATCATGATAGAATGATCCGGAAAATGATTGAAAATCGCCCGACTAACGCTGGTTTTACCACTTCCAGAGCCTCCAGTGACACCGATAACGATTGGCTGTTTATTTTTCATGCAACGAAACCTCTCTCTTATGTATAATAGTCATAATTACCTTTTTCCATTATAATAGAAAGTCAGAAGAAAACCATCACTTTCACTATAATTTTTACGATTCTGCCATTTTTATAAAAAAATCAGCAAAGGAGCTTAGTTATGTGTATTAAAGTGATTCAAGAGATTACTTCCACTCACATGGATTTATTGTTGTCAGCTGATCCTAACGAGTCCTTAATTATCGACTACCTTAAACGCGCCGCATGCTTTGAGTATCGGCTGAAGGAGCAAGTTGTCGGAGTGATTGTCTTATTACCAACCCGGCCTAAAACACTGGAGATCGTCAATATCGCTGTTTCCTCGCAGCAACAAAATCAAGGAATCGGCGAGGCTTTGCTGCGCTATGCATTGACATTCGCTCAGGAACAAGCGTATCAAACGGTTGAAATTGGCACCGGCAGTACTAGCTTTGCACAATTGTATCTCTATCAAAAATGTGGTTTCCGCATGACCGGCATTGATCGGGATTTTTTCCTGCGCCATTATTCAAACGAAATTATCGAAAATAAGCTCGTTTTAAAGGATATGGTAAGACTTAGGATTGATCTATAAAAAAAAGCAAGTTGCTTTTTTTTACATTGCAGCTTGCTTTTTATAATTACTGTAGCAATCCAAAAATTTCATCCAGCTGCCGGATTTCATATGTCGGCTGAATTTCCGGGGTGACAGGCTGTTGATTTGGATTCAACCAAAGCGTAGTAATTCCAGCTGTATTTCCGCCTTGAATATCGGAAACAAGTGAATCTCCGATAATCATCGTTTTTTCTTTATCCAACGACGGAATACGGTCAAATACATAATCAAAATATTCGATCATCGGCTTTTGGTAACCCACCTCTTCTGAAACAAAAATATCTTTAAAAAAGGTAGTTAATTTAGAATCATTCAAGCGCTGGTACTGGGTTTTTGCTACACCGTTGGTAACAATATACAAATCATAACCTGCGCTTAGCTGTTCAATAATTGCTTTGCTATTACCCAACAGGTCATGTCCTTGACTTAAGTGCTGACGATATTTTTCGCCCATCCATTTGCCATCCACTTTTTTATCCAATTGTTCAAATAATAAACGAAAACGTGTATCCATAATCGTCTGCTTATCCGTTTTTCCTTGCTCAAAATCCCGCCATAGCTGATGATTAATCTTTTTGTAGGTCGCTTCGATTTCATCTGTCAACAAGAGCTCTTCTTCTTGAAATAATGCCTGCAGCGCCTTTTTTTCAGCTAATTGAAAATCCAGCAGCGTATCGTCAACATCAAATAATAAGGTTTCAAATTTCATTTTCTTTGTCACACTCTTTCTTTTTTGTGTATGGTGAAATAAGGTTTAAGAGCCTGCAGCTCTGTAGTATTCAACGGACGGTACTGTCCTGCTTCAAGCGTTTCATCCAGTTGAATAGGTCCCATCGATAATCGTTTTAAATAAGTAACTTTTTTGCCTACCGACAAAAACATCTTTTTAACCTGATGAAATTTGCCTTCTGTTATGTCTAAGTAAGCATGGCTATGCCCTGCTTTAGCAGCCAAGATCTGCAGCTCTGCAGATTTGCAGGTTTCACCGCCAACAAACACAATGCCCTGTGCAAAAGCCAGCCGATCAGCTTCCGTCAACACGCCATTGACGATGACTTCATACCGCTTTAAGACCTTTTTGTGCGGCAAAAGTAGCTGATACCCTAACTGACCATTGTCGGTTAAAAGTAATAAGCCTTCTGTATCGCGGTCAAGTCTGCCAACTGGATACAGGCCCTTTCGCTGATCTTTGGGCGCAATCAGATCGATGACGGTTGTATGAGTAGCATCACGAACAGCAGTAACAACGCCTTGTGGTTTGTTTAACATATAATAAACATGAAGCGGTTCTTGCAGTCGCTGATCTTTCACCAAAATTTCTTGAATCGCAGGCTCCACGCTTTGGCTTTCATCAATTACAATTTTGCCGTCAATACGAACTTGCTTACTCCGAATCAGCGCCCTGACATGACGCCTCGAACCAAAATTTTCCTGTTCCAGTAATTTATCTAAACGCATAATTTCTCCTCACTTCTTTACTAGTTTAGTATACAAAGTCCAGAATGAAAAGAAAATAATCTCATCAGAACAGCGAACAAATTGTTAAAAATAATCTTAAGAAAGAGGCTGCTTTCCTTGACTAAAAAATTGATTCGCGTTAAGGTGAATATATAAGTGAATAAGGTTTCTCAAAAACAGCGTAATGACCTGGGAGAGAATAAGGTATCATATGGAAATTTTTCCCTGGATAATTGTGCACAATTATTCGGGATTTTTTGTTTTCAGCTGTTCCTTTTGTAGAAACGATTTCGTTTTTAACGAGGAATACTGAAGCATACGGTTAATTTTCATCATGTTGCGTTTTTAAGATAACCAAATATGAATTCACTCGGTTTATCTAGCTGAAAAGGCTCCCGACAGATTTTGTCTTTAAGGGAATCACTGGATCAGCTTTTAAATTTAAGGAGGAATTTAGGTTATGTCAGTATCATTAGAAGTTAAAGAAAGAGCCGTCCGTCCACGTTCACTAAGAAACCAACTACGTCACTCCGGTCAAGTGCCCGCAGTCGTTTATGGGTATGGCATTGAAAGCACACCTATTTCAGTTGAAGAAAAAGAACTAACAAGAATTTTGCGCGATAACGGTGCTAATGCTGTTATTACAATGACTGTTGGGGGTAAAAAAATCAACACGTTAATGTACAAAGCGCAATTGGACACCTTCACGAATCGTATGAAACATGCAGAATTTTTAGCAGTAAATATGAAAGAAGCAACAGAAGTTGAAGCAGAAGTCGTGCTTGTCGGCGAAGCTCAAGGCGTTAAAGCCGGTGGCGTCTTAGCACAAAACCTATACAGCGTTCTTGTTTCAGCGACACCAGACAAACTTCCTGAACGAGTAGAAGTCGACGTTACTGATTTAGCGATCGGCGATGCAATCACTGTTGCTGATTTACCGAAAAATAATGACTATGAAATTATGACAGATGGCGAAGAACAAATCGCAGCTATCGTTGAAGCACAAGCTGTTGAAGAAGAAAGTTCTGAAGAAGCAGGCGAGCCTGAAGTAATTGGTGAAAAAACAGAATAATTTTTTATTTTTAACTAAGGTTGAATCCAAAGCCGTCAAGGTCGGAGCAAAACATAAAATTAGTTTTGCTCCGGCCTTTTTTTAAACAATTTTTAGTGCATTATTGTTGCTTTTTTAGTGAAACATGACAGAAGCGAGTTTGAAAAAAATGAGGTATACTAATGGTATCAGCAGATAAAGGAGGTCAAATAAATGGTTGAAAGTTTTGATAGTGATCGCAGACGCTACGCCTCTCTTGGGGTAGTGGAAAGCTTACCAGGTCCTTTAATTGACAGCATTTGGATGATTATTGATTTAGATTTAAAGGGAGTTATTCCGCTTACTAATGTGCTTTACTTTGATTTAATCGACAATGGCGGCACAGTGACCATCAACTTCTCGCAAGAGATGAATGATGTGCAAATGGCTGTTGATTTACCTTTTCCTTACTCTGAAGAATACCCAACGCAAGTATTTGCTTTTGACGACGGCAATAAAGAAACGATTTTACTGCCCGCTGAAATGCTGGAATAGTATAAAAATTGTATAAAATAAAAAGCTTTCTCTAATTTTGAGAGAGCTTTTTTTAAATGTACAAAAAATGCGAGTAGCAACTTAAAAAGCACTTTACTGCCACACACTAAGCTTAGTCCATAGTAAGCAAAATGGTTATTTACCTATGCTCAAAATAATTGAAAAAAAATTAGTCGATATTCATCTATCTCAATATTTAAACGTCCTGGCACTTACTTTACTCACTTCCTCAATCTCAGTATTTTATATTCATATCCCAAAACATCATCACTTTTTCAATTATCCCTTTTTGAAAATATATTCTTTTTGGGAAATTGCATACTGACATCAAGAAAATCTCTATATGAAATCATAGCTGGATTTTCATCGATAAGTACATAAACCTCTTCATTCTTATTTGATTCTTCCTTTTTCAGTCTTCCTTTTGATCATCATTACCCATAGCACATCTTGTTTGCTATTTCATATTGTAATCCTAAAGCCATACAAACGCCGTGTAAAATACCAAATGCACGAGTAACTTCTTGTGGTTCACCTAATAAAGTATTGGTGTAATGACTTTTTGTAAAAACACACTCATAAACAACGTTTTCAAGTAGTTCTTCTCTTGTAACACCAACAGCATTCAAGTACATTTCCATCACCCCCTATTGATCGTTTTCGAGAACCTAACTCAATACCGTTACTCGCTGAAGAATATTTGAAAATGCAAGATAGTCTTTCTTGTCGTATATTTTGATTTCAAAAATTTCATTTGAAGATCTATCTATGGCAATAACACTATAGTATGGTTCTATTTTATTCGTTAAAGAACGATAGCTATTTGGATCTTCATAGCCATTGGTTTTGAATTTTGTTTTACTTATTTCCATTTCTTTAATATTCATTCTAAAACACTTAATCGTAATGACTCCTTCTCTTAGTATGATTTTGCTTGATAGTTGCCACCAACTAAGAATCAGAAAAATAATTATTACTAATATAAATAAACTAACGGTTTCATAATTCAGCAAACTATTAATGTATGAAAAGTAAAATGCTCCTGCTAACATACCTAAAACAAGAATCACTTTTACATACCTATTAAATCCATACTTATATATTTCCATCATTTTCCCTCCAATAAGCCGCTTTCTATTGCTAAAATGATTTTTCCTCTTTTTTCATCAACTTCAAGCATTTCAGCCACTCGGATACACAAATTACTGATGCCATCACTAAAAATGAAGGTTGCATGACTAAAGAAGGAGAGGTTTTTCATTGCAGCAATCAAACGATTCTCCGCTAATGTAATAATCAGACGATCCTTTTCCCTCTTCACATAACCAATCGCTTGCAACTCGTAATTTTTCATCGAACTCCTCCTTGATTTGCTGATATCTCAGCAGAATTTCACTGACGTATCCTTATGATAAAGCCTCACATGATGTGAGGGTCAAGCGATAATTATTATCAGCAACTATCCTCCGACAACTAAAAATAGGGTCAATCAATGGCAAGCGTTTTAGCCTCCACAAATTAAACCCTATCTTGTATTGTTCTATGTTAGCCACCGATGGTAATCCCGTCATCTGTATCAATATCCCACAACTGCCTGACATAGACACTGTTTTCACTTAAAATTTTACATTATCTAAATAGTATTTTATCCTTAGTTTCAATTCTTAAGAAATATTCGATAGATAAATTGATTAGTTTCTTTTATACAGCTATACCTGTAGCTATAAAATTGTAATATCGATTGAACGAGATAGAGGCCCAAGCCATGAGAGGGATAGTCCGTTTCATCGTCTGTTGTGACAAAGGGTTTGTGCATCTCTTCAATACTCAACACATCCTCTATAGGTATTGCTTGATTTTCAATTTCAAAAAGCTCTTTCGTAACTGTGATTCTGATTACACTTTCTTTCGGCGCATACTTAATGGCATTTCCCAGTAAATTAGAAAACAGTTTCTGCATTTTGTTGATGGGTATCGCCATTGTAGCTCCCTTTTCTAAAGTCAGCTGAAGTTTCTGATTTTTATCTTCAAGCATTTCTGCATAGACCGTTGCCACATCCTTTAGCACAGGAGTAATTTCGATTTCTTCAACAACTGTCACATCACCAACCCGACTAAGTTCAAGTAACTCACTTACCAATCGATTCATTCCGGTTAAGTAGCTAAGCTGGTTTCTAAGAGAAAGCTTTTTTTCTTGGACTGTCTCCTCCTGATACAGTCCTTTTAAAGATAGGCTCATATTCATGATCGGTGTTTTTAATTCATGGACGATCCCGCTCATAAATAATTGCCGACTGTCCTCCAGTTTTTTTACCATAATGACCTCTTCCTTTAAAGCAGTCATCGTGTTTCTGAGTTTGCAATACATAATATTTATGTTATTCCTAAGCTCTTGCAATTCATCACCTTTATGATGCTCTTGTGTTACCGGGTAAATCTCTAACGCCATCTCATCGATCACTTGATTGATGCTCTTGATTTTATTAGAAAAATATTTGGCATAGCCAATAGCAATGATACTAGAAACAATCAATGCGATAAATAAAAAATAAGGTGCGATGTTACGGACTATATCGAAAATTTCACTTTGGGTCAAGGCAATTGGATACGAAATAGTGACATTCGTTGTCTCTCCATCCCTTATGATATCTTCTTTTTTTTGAAAGTTCTTTTCGGGATTGATGATCAGCTGGGAATTGGTTTGAATAGCCAGTGCTGTATCCGATGACAAGCTGTCAGGAGCCTCTGCCATACCTGAGTTGTCTTCAGCCGGCCGCTCTCTCATCGTGACATCATCCAATTGGATCGTATAGCCTTGTGCGATATACTTATCCAACCGCTCTATGGCATCTTCCTCCAACGCAGTTAGAATTTCTTTTGAATTTTGTTCAAAATTTTCTTTCTGAGTATCGTATATGAATGAATCTGCAAAATAGCCAACGACTAAAAATAGCAACCCAGTAGTCAGTAAAATAGAAACTACTGAAATCAACCAGGTTTTTGCAAACAAGGAGCGCATCGCCACGAAACTTTTAATTTTTTTCAATTTTATAACCGACCCCTTTTACTGTTCTAATCAATTCCGGCCAAGTTTTCTTGCGAATATTCTTGATATGGACATCGATATTTCTGACATCCCCATAATATTCGTATCCCCATACTAAAGTAATCAGCTCTTCTCTGTCATATACACGCCCTTGATTGGACAGCATCACCTGTAGAATATCAAAGTCCTTTGCTGATAGTTTTATCGGCTCCCCTGCCAAATAGGCTTCATAATTTTCCGGAATTAGAAGCAGGTCTGAATAAATTATTTTATTACTCTCTTCCCCGTATACACGTCGTAAAAGAGATTTTATTTTGTAGGAAAGAATATTCAATGAAAATGGTTTGACAACATAATCATCGACTCGATTTCTGAACGCTTCGACTTGAATCAATTCATCATTCAGCGCACTAATGATCAGTATAGGTACTTCGCTTTCCAAGCGGATTTTCTTGAGGACACTTTCTCCTCTTAATTTTGGCAGCATGATATCTAACAAAATCAAGTGTATCTCATGAACAGCGAATAGTTGCAACGCTTCTTCACCATCTTTTGCTTCAATAATCTGATACCCTTCCTTTTCCAAACCAGTTTTGATTGACTGGCGAATGTTGAAATCATCCTCTACCAACAAAATGTTTTTCATCTAAAAACTACCTTTCTAAAAAAAGACTCATTACTCTATTTCTCCACGGCTTTCTTATCTCAAGCAGTTGTACCTCCCATTCATCTGCCTCTGTCCATGTTTCAGCAAGAAAAACAAGGACGGGGTAGATGAAACTGACCAAAAATAACGAAAAGGTCATCACAGCGATAGAGAGTACATACATCATTATTTGCCGTTCACTCGCATATTTTCCACTTTCCAGAAACAGCTCAGCACTTGTTGCCATCCTATCCAACAAAACTTTCACAAAATCAAAATCTGATGCTTGTGTCGGTAGATATTCACTTGTTATAGAAAAATTCTCTGTTAGAAGGATGAACAAAACGAGCGAACAAGTTACACCAGCCATAGAAAACAAGCGTCTAGTCAATCCCTCTTTTCTTTTTTCGGATCGGATACTTAACCATATAAAGAATCCTAAAAAATGTAGTAGCAATAATCCGTTTATGACACCCAGTAATAGACGGAAAATATCATAATCCAACAATTGACTATCTAGTGAAAAGCGTTCAGAAAATTCCTGTTTGAGTAAATTTTTATTCACTTGATTCCCACTTAAAATCGTCAGTCGATCCAGACCTGTGACCGCTTCACTTTTTGATTCATAAACAAAAAACGAGCGATCACTGGGAATAACAGAAAGAACCTGATACTTTCTGTTATTATAAACGATAGATAGACTTTTGACAGTAGTATTCCCAAATAATTTATTTGCTAAAGACGAGCTTACAAGACATTCTGTAGTGTTCTCTCCATGTAACCCCGGAGTCTTTGGAAATAGAAGCTGACTATTTCCTTGCAACGCTAAAACATCTGTTTTTACCTCTGTATTCAACTCTTTTACAGAAACAAGCTCATCATTTTTCTTTCCCCATACAACAAATGAGAATTGTTTATCCAGCTGTTCATTCTCCGCCAATAAGTCATTCGCTCTTTTACCATCTAATTGACTGCCTTCATTTTTGATGATGAGCTGTACATATGGGGAAAACTGCTTCAGTTCTTCAAGCCAAATTAGATTGAAACTAAACCCGATGATCAAAAAGAAACCCAGAATTACAGGAAAATGTTTAAGAGCCTTCTGACGCCTATTCATTGATCCTTACCGTTGTTCTTTCCGCTATTTCTTTATCCGTCTCGGTTACCACTTGTTTATCAGAATCAATTCCTTTTACTGCAGCGTACTGATTGTTCTTATCTATAAGCTCAACGTCTACTCTCTCGATGGTTTTCTCAGTACCAAGGACTGTTTCTTTTGTGTTTACACAATAAACATAATAGGCATTTCCTTCATCGATATGCAGTGCCTCAATCGGAACACATTGCTCATATTTTTTTGCCGGCACATTAATTTCCGCCTTTAGTGTTTCTCCGATTTGAAAGCCGTCTGCCGGTACATTGATCATGACGTTCAAAATCGTCGAATCTTCCGGATCTTCCGTGACTGAAATTATTTTTTGATTTTCCAACGATGATTGCTGCTGACCATCACTTTCAAGAATTTTTGAAAGTACTACTTCTGTCCCCACTGTGATATATTTTTGATCTTCTTTCTGAAACTGGAGAACAACTCTTAACCCCGCAGTTGTATCGGCTAACAGTAACGGTGCTTCTGTTGTAGTCAAGCCCCCTGCCTTGATCGAAATAGCCGTAACTATTCCCGGCAAAGTAGCTTTTATTTTCCCGTCTATTTGCAGCAATTGCTTCAGCTTTTCCACCTCTTGTTGTTTTTCTTCAATGTCCTTTTGTGTCTGGCTGATCGTTGTAGTAGTAGCTGTCGGATCGGACTCCTGTTCCAATAATCGCCGAGCTTCGTTGACCATCTTTTCCTTGTTCTCAAGTGCTTCTTCATAGCTTCGTTGTTTGTCACTAAGCTCTGCTTCAAGCTGTTTTTTTTCTTCTTCGTAATTTTCTTTTGTTTTGTCGATTCCTGATAAATTATTCTGAGCGGTATTTAGTTCCTCCACAGCTCTGGCAATCGCTGAATCGCCAGAGCTGACCGCTTCATTATATGCTTCTGTCGCACGGTTGATGCTTCTTGTCCGTTTTTCCTGCTCTGCTGCACTTTCACTGCCAGCCTGTTCATTTTGCAAAACCAGCTTCGCTATTTCTCGCTCAATCGCTTCGATTTTTTCGTTTAGCATAGCTACATTCAGTGTATAAAGAACCTGATCTTTTTCCACTTGTTGACCTTCTGTCACATCCAAAGAATCCACAAATAATTCTGGCTGTATCGTCATTGATAACTGCTTTTTATAGGTGATTACTCCTTCTGAAGTCGGTCTATGGGTAATCACCTGTTCACTAACCTTTTTTACTTTGATTTTCGGAATAAGCACCCCATTCAAAGCTCTCGAAAGTACAGTCAACAGCAGAATGCCAAGAAAAAAGAAGCCAATGATTTTAATACCTTTAGTTCTCATGTTCTCACTCCTTTGATGCAGAAGTTGCAATACCTTCTTCTAATTCCTTTTGAAATAAAAGGAAAAGTAAGATAGGGAGAATCATCGTAATAATAGAAGAAACAATAGCTATATCTGCTCTATCTAAACTGATATTCGGCAATTGAAGGGATAATGGCCACTTCTGCTTATTTTCTAAAAACAGCATCGGCTGTTCAATCAAATTCCAATTCTCAAAAAAACTGAGCAATAATGCTGAAACAATCCCTGATTTACCTAAGGGAATACCTATTTGAAAAAATATTCGCAACTCACTGGCTCCGTCTACTCTAGCTGCTTCCAGCATTGCTTTAGGAATTGCTTTAAAAAAGTAATACATGATGAATACCGGAAATGTATTAAAAATATTGGGTAGAATAACCGCACCCAATGTATCGAGTAAGTTGAGATTTTTCAGCATCAAATACTCCGGCAGCATCAAAACCTGAAATGGCAGCAGCATCAAAATGATGTATAAAAAAAATAATTGCTTTTTCTTTTTGAACTTTCCTTGAGCGAATCCCCAAGCGCACGGTGTTGCAATAAGAAACTGTCCTAGTAAAACACCAACGCTGATTCTTACCGAGTTCCAGAACATCACAAAAAATTCAGGTGTATCCAACAGCAGCTTGACATAGGATTGGAGTGTAGGATACAGCGGCAGCGCTGACCATGTAATGAATTCTGTTGTGCCGCTTTCCAGAACCGCACTTAGATTATTTTTCAACTCATCACTCCCCATCAGAGAGCCGATGAACAGAAAGATAAGTGGGTAGCAAACAAGACAAGCTACAAGTATCAAAAATATGCTGCTCATTCTATTCCTAGTCATCTATTTCCCCCAGTTTTTTCTGCAAAAGGACAATTAATAGCATAATACCTACTGTGTTTAGTATGCTTCCTGCTGCCATTTTTCCGACATCCATTTCCCGAAACCAGTTGTTGAACACATGCTGAACCATATACATACTTTGATGAGGATATTCTCCTGCAACTAAGTAAGCTTCCCTAAATATTTTAAACGTATTCAGTGTTGACAAAACAGTGATAACAAAAAAAGTAGGTAATAAATTAGGAACTGTTATTCTAAAAAAAATTGTCCATTTTCCTGCACCATCTACTTTTGCTGCTTCATAAATCATTTCAGGAATCCCAGCCAGACCTGATAGCCACAAAATCAAGTTATAGCCTAGATTTTTCCATACATATGTAAATACCAGCACCCAAAAAGCCGATTTCGAATTCATCCAATCAACCGGTGAATCATTGACTTTACTTAGCAATAAGTTGAGCAGTCCTTGTTTTTCAAACATCAACCGCCAAAAAAAAGCAATCGAGGCTACCGGTATAACCATTGGGAATAGAAAGCCAGTTTTGATCCAATTAGAGAATCGTTGATTTTTTTGTAGAAGTAGCGCAAAGCTTAAAGACAGGCTTAAAAGAATCGGTAAACAGGCACCCATGAACTTGACAGTATTGGTTACAGCCAATCGAAACGCCTTGTTTTCCAACACAGTTTGATAATTTGCCAAACCAAGCCATTCAGAAGAAATGGTTGAAGTAAAGGATTGCTTCAGTACGCTCAGATACGGAAGTAGGAAAAAGAGGGAAACTCCAATTAAGCTCGGTAAAATAAATACGATTCCTCTATTCTTTCGCCATAACTCTATTCGTTTCTCTCTCATGCATTTCCCTCCATCTTTGCATTACTCGGACATATATAACTCAATCTTCTTAGCGGTATTATTTACAGCAGTTTCTACCGACTCATTATTCAACACATACGCTTCCAACTGTTTCACGACCGTTTCACTAATTACACCATTATGGTTTATCGGTGTATCTAAATTGTTTAAGAACGTAACGACTTCCTGATACTCTGCCTCAGAAAGCTGCTCAGTCCCTTCAACACCCGCTCCATCTGCACCTTCTTGGAAGGTAGCTTCAAACAATTGTCTACTTACAGGCAATCCTGTTATATTTTTGCCATCCTTTGATAACGTGAATTTTATGAATGCTTTCGCAATTTCTTGATTTTCAGAGCTCTTGCTAACACTTAAAATCCCTAACGGCATAAATTGCTTCGCAGACTGCCCATTAAAAAGCGTCGTTTCATAATCCCGCTGAGACAAGGTTTGAATCCCATAAAGCAAATGCGGCAACCCGACATAATCCAACGCAATATCTGTGTCTTCCATATCAGGTACTTTTTCTACAAGCAAATAAAAGTTTCCTGAATAAAACGAATGCTCGATTTGATTGAAGTCGATTTGTTTTTCATCGTAAGGCTTGATTTTCTCGTAGAGCTTCCTATACTGTTCAAAGAATTGTTTTAATTTCTCCTTATCAACCGTTTCTCCATCGAACCAATCATTTATACTGCTGTAGTAAAGCTGGGAAGTCAGCATGATTGCATCATCCACGCCAACCTTGCCATCTTCTTGCTCAAGATATGACAATAAGGTCTCTGTCGTCTGAATCTGATCAATGATTTCTTTTTTTCCAGTCACAGCTAAATATGAAAATCCTTGAGGAATAGCAAAAACGCCATCCTTTGTTTTATAGGAGGAAGCTATATTATCAAAAAGCTGATCCTCCTTTGCAAACTCATCATACATCTCCTGTAAATTACTTAGCATACCTTTTTCAATATACGTATCCAATGGTAAGCCATCTGCCAGAATCACATCCGGCCCCTCATTTGCCAACATCTTTGTGTTCAATGAGCTGATAGCATCGGATACGGTCTGAGCACTTTCACTGTCTACACCAATTTGAACCTCAACATTTACATTCGGATTTTCAGCTTTAAACCTATCAATTACTTTCGGTAATTCCACTGACTCTTTCAAAGTCCATATCGCCAGTGTTTCCATCTTCTCTTTTTGCGCTGAAGCCTCTTTTCCAGTATGCTTCTTACTGATATAGATACTTTGTGTCCTACTATCAAAATCTGTTAATGCCAATAGGTACTGTTCATTATCAAGAACTGTTAGCAGTCGTGCATAATTTTCTGCTAACCCTAAATCACTTTCACTCAAATCTGCTTTCTGGTCTATTTTCTGAGTGTCGTTATTATAACTGTATATCCCCAAAGCATTTGTAAAGTAGATAATATTTTCATCTTTGCCTTGGTAAATAGATGTTCCTACATTAATATTCTTGCTAACTGATTTCTCCAGCTTTTCTGAAACAGCTTTTTCCAGCTCCGTGCCCGTGACCAATTTTCCAGATTCTTTTTGGTAAATCAAAAAGCCTGTCGCAGATGAAAAGTAAACATTCTCTTTATCAGAAAATACGCTGTCTGCATAACCAAACCCATCCAACAACTCATATGTTTGCTTGATTTCTCCAGTTTTGCCATCGATCAAGTAACCTACATTTCCAAAATCCGTTGCAAGAAGCTCACCCGCCGCTGTAAATTCAACCATGTTCAAAGAATTGACTTCTGATTCTTCTGTTCCATGATCATGCCCACTATGATCTTCTATCTCTTTTAACGCTACATTTATTTCTGTTACTTTTTTATCTGCATCCATAATAAAATACTGACTGTCTTTATTAAGAGCATCTGTGTAGTCAGAAGCTTCCTTCACTACTTTGATGAAAATTTCTCCATTTCCACCTATCTTAAATTGTAAAAAATCATTGTTTCCTACTTGAATGCTGTCACTCAGCTCTTCAACTATCGTCCAGCTCTCTCCCTGATTGCTAGATTCAAAAATAGAACTATTCTGTCCATTTTTATCAGAGACGCCTATTCGAATCGTGTCATCAGCCATTTTTTGTATATCATGAACCTCTTCATAGGATCTGTCTAAATCGATTTTTTCCGAAACAACAAGCTCCTCTGAGGTATTCGCCAGTTTGTTTGTCGTTTCTTTTGTACAGCCTGTAAAAACAGTAAAAAATACCAAGCTGAACATCAATAATCCATAAATTTTCTTTGGTTGTCTCATAAAATATCCTCTCTCTCTTACATCTAAGCTTTTCCATTTTCATTTATTAAATCAATGTTTGTCTATAATTTATCATGCATATATGAAGCTAATATGTAGGGCTGTGTACAGAAAAAAGCCATGATTGATTTATTACAATCAACCAAAGCTTCTGGAGATCCTTTTAAATGATTCTTTGTTTCTCTATCATTTCTGTATAAAGTGATGATTTTTGTAGTAGTTGCTGGTGGGTTCCTATATGATCGATTTCTCCATTTTTCAGAACGATGATTTGATCCGAATTCACAACCGTTTTTAAGCGGTGAGCAATAATTATGCACGTGATCTCCAATTCTTCAAGCACTTTCCCAATCAATTCTTCGCTATAGCTGTCTAAATTACTTGTTGCTTCATCCAAAATCAGCACATTAGGCCTTTTCAGTAACGCTCGAACAATGCTTAAAAGTTGGCGCTGACCGCCCGACAAGTTATTCCCGCCTTCTTCAAGAATAGAATCATATTGCATAGGCAACATAATAAATGGGTGGATGCCGCATTTTTGACAAACCATCACGATTTCTTCATCTGTCAGCTCGCTGTTCCCTTTTCTCAGATTATTTATGATCGATTCATTGAAAAAGAATGAACTCTGTGAAACCAGTGCGATTTTTTCTCTTAAGCACGATAAATCAATCTCTTCAATTTCCGAATCTCCAATGAAAATCCGACCATTTTCCTTTTTAAAGAATTGAAGCAATAGTTTAGCAATCGTTGTTTTACCTGAACCGCTCTCTCCAACAATGCTAACCAACTGATTTTTAGAAATTGTAAATGAAACATTTTTTAAAACAGGCTGTCTGTTTCCATATCGAAATGATACCCGATCAAAGCGAATTTCTTCAGCCAAGCTAGACAGTTGTTTACCTTCTCCTTGTTGCTCCACCTCTGAAAAAAGAATATCTCCTAAACGATCAAGTGCAACAGAAGCTGCTTGCACCTCAGTTTGCAGATTCACTATATTGGTAAACGGTGACAGAAAATAGGTCATCAGTGTACTGTATGAGATCAAGACTCCTATGGACAGCTGGCCCGACAAGATTTCCTTTGCGCCAAATAAATACAAACATAATGTACCTGTCGACGAAATAAAGCTAACTAGAGAAAATCTAGTGTTATCAGTGACGCTTCCTTTATAATCAAACTCTTGGCTCTTATCCCAGATTTTCCTGAAGGAACCAAAAATCGAATGTTCTAATTGGAAGGTCTTAACTGTTTCTATCCCTGAAATCGTCTCCTTCAAGAAAGAGGTGACCAAACCATTTGCATGCATGATTTTCTTTTCAAGCTGTTCTATCCTACTCTTAAAAAGATAAATGATTACTAAGAATGCACCAATCAATACTAGACTCAGCAAAAACAAATTGCTGGATAATCGAAACAACAGAAAACCTCCGCCTAAAACCATAACTACATCCAATGTCACGGAAAGCAGCAATGAAATCAATGCTGTACGTATCTTTATTGCATCATTAAATCTGGAAATCAATTCCCCAGTCTTTTTAGTGCTGAAAAAACCAATTGGCAAATTCAGCAGATGTTCATAATATTTTCCAATAATTGCATCATCAAATATAACCGATAATCTAGCAACCAATCTCCCCCTCAAAATATCAAAGGAAACCTTCATAATCTCTAAAACAATTCCAGCAGAAGCAATGATAAGAAGAATATCCGTTGCTTGTATCGCTCGAAGCCTTGAGGCCCAGTCAACAGGTATTGTACTATAGTTTCCTAATATGACTCCATCAATCACCATGCTATAAAGCATAGATGTCACAATTCCTATAAGAGAGGATGCTACTGAAAAACCTAATATCAATGTAACCATTTTTCTTTTTGCAGGAATATTTTTTATAAAAAAAGAAAATAAATTGATCTTGCGTTTTCCAGAAACAAACTTTTCTGTTTTTTTGTAGGAGATAATGTTTCCTGTCCACTCCATTAAAAATTCATCAATTGTTTTTTTTACTATACCTGAAGCCGGATCAGCCAATATAATATGCTCACCCTTTATTTTATGGATAACCACAAAATGCTCAAAAGTATTATTGATGATGACATGCGCCACGCAAGGCAACGGAATTTTATCTTGTACGATTTCCCGCGTAAGGTCTTCAAAACTGCCATTAAGTGCATCTGTTTTGAAACCCAACTGTTTTCCGGCTTCTACCAAGCCCAACATATTTGTTCCCATGTTATCAGATTTAGTCATCTCTTTGTATTTGATCAAAGGAAGTTTCAAGCCATAATGCGCGCACACTGTAGCTAAACACGCTACACCACAGTCTTTCGAATCATGCTGCTTGACATATGTATACCCCATACATTCTCCTTTCTTATCTGAACTCCTTACTTTTATAAAATAACTGATCCGCTGTATCAGCAGCAGTTATCTGCGTATATAGAGAAATAGCCAGGATTTGCATCCTGGCTATGTTTCTCTTTAATAATAGTAATACCAAGAACCGCTCTTATAGCGATATTTGTCATAGTGTTGATACCAACCGTTGATATAATGATTAAACCCTGCACATTTGAAGTTAGCTCTTAGACACCAGCCCCCATTGATTTGGCGTTGTGCTTCCACATCCACTTTTTTCATTTTTTTCACTTCCTTTCTTTTATTTATTACAAAAATAATATACCAAATTTAATTTTTTTATTTTCCTTATTGTAAAAAAATACATCCTTAATGTAAATGTTTACATTTTTTTTATTCTGTTAAGCAAATTTTTTTATATTCGATTTAAAGCTTCTTCCAATCGGAAGTTTCTGTTCAATACTGTTATCTCCTGTACTTTTAGACTTTACAATCACTTCGTTCTGTTTTATCTCCTTCACATAAGAAAGATTCACTATATAGGAGCAATGAATGTGAACAAACTCCTTGGATAACTGTCGCAGAATCTCATGCATTGTTTTGTTAAAACGATAACTCTCTTTTTCTGTGTGGATATAAGCCGAGCGTCCACTTTTCTCGAAATAAATAATTTCTGAAAGGTGTACACTGTGATGTATTCGTTCAGAAAAAAAAGTAAAATATTGCTTTCGGCTTATTATGTATTCGTTCATTCTCAAAAATAATCGTTTCATAGACTCCTTATCAAGCGGTCTAACTAAGTAATCAAAAGTAACAAATTCAAATACTTTCATAACATAATGCATCGTGTCTGCGATAAAAACAATCAAAGCTGAGCGATCCTTGCATCTGATTTTTTTCGCCACATCAAAACCCGAGTGCTCTGTCATCTCAATCGATAAAAAATAAATATTTTGTTCATTTGAAAAGCAATCGATATAATTACTGATGCGATGATATTCATTAAAAAAACTGCAGTTTTTTTGCGGAACTTTGCAATAATCAGCTACTTCTTTAATTAGTTCAAACTCATTTTCCTCTCTGCTATATATAACAATATCCATTTTATTACCTCCTTATTGTAATGTTATAACATGAATATGAACCTAATATGTAACTAGTATTTAAAGAGGCAAAAACAAAGACTTTGTTCACCCATTATTGATAGATAAATACGATAGTTAACACCACATTATCTTCCATTTATCGCTAAAACCAATATATTTGCACTTACATATTAGATTCACATGAGACTGCTATAGTTGCTCATGCAACAAAGAATTATAAAATCATTCCTGGAGGTTTTTATTATGAAAAATAAAATCTATGTTCCATTTCTAATTATTAGTATTGTGTTCTTTTTAGCAGCTTGTACCTCAAATAAGAGTGAAAAAGAGGATTTACAAAAAGATATTCCTTCTTCGTCACAGCTTTCTACCGAGCAAACTTCAGATGAAAACAGTGACAAAGTATTCAAATTCGAGGGTGACGGCACTACCGGATCAATAACAGGCGGAAATGACGGAGCAATTGTAGAAGCGAATTGATAGGTTCAAAAAGTCTATGGTTAGTCTGAGTCATTTTTTGTCTGCTCCATCTTCAATCAAAAACAAAGACTAGTCCCAAATGGCGAAACTCCAAAAGAAATGAGTCCATTTATAGCTTTGGAACGATAGGCAAATCCTCCATATCCCGTACACAAATTGAATCACAACTGAAGGAGGAAGAAACAATACAAGTGCTTATTGATAAAGAAATAGATGAATTTATTGACAACTGTCTAGGTAGAGAACAAACGCTTTACGAAGCTCTACAGTTTAATGATGCTCTAAATAGTTTTGCTCTTCATTTTGCCATGAAAGATGATGATGAAGTCCTTCAGCAGCTGACAGAAAAATATTTCAAACGGATACAAAAAGAACATGAATTAGGGTTTTATAGATAGAAGAATACTCAAAAAAGAAAAAGTGCATTAAGTAGGAGGAAAAAGAATGAACTAAGCAATGAAGTTAGTCAATATTATGGAATTTATAAAAGAAACGAATATAAAAAATATCGAGGGAAAAAATTTTATTTTTGGCTATGTTGAGCCAAAGTTCTGGAAGTACATGGTTTTTCAGGAGGGAGCTGTAGCAGATATGAAAAACTTACTTGTGTTTTTTACAGAAAAGCAAATTATTTTTGCAGGACTAAGTTTGGCAGGAAACTTCACAGAAAATATTTCTTATCTGGATCATAAAGATATCACTGATTTTAGAACAAAAAAAGGGCTAATGCAAACAAAAATTATCTTTAAATATAATGGTGCTAAAGTAATAATCAAGACACCACAAGTAGTCTTAACTTCTAAATGGCAAATGACCAGTCTTCAGTATTTAAAAGGAAAGAATTTTTTTGTGTAATAAAATTCCCGAAAAGGATGGTTTTTGGGGTGTTTTAAGACCTCCTTATGCCTCATCATCAAATTTCTCTGGTAGCAACAGTGTTATCAAAGTAGTTGACTTACTTGAATCAACTAAAATAAAATGGATTACTGAAATGCAAAAAAATACGCTAGTCTCCTTTTAAGTACACGTATCAGAGGTGAAAGTAACGATCGAATTGTTATTGAAAGCATCCCGCAAATTTACATTGACCAAATTTATTATATTTTGAGAACAGGTACTTATAAGATCCCAAATAATCAATTAAATGCTAATAAATCCAGCGGAAAAATTATTATCAGTGGGTTAGCTAAAAATACTCAAGTGACCTGGGTACCAAAAATACAAAAGGATTTATCTGGCTATCTACTTGCCAGTGATCTAAACGGAAATATTAAATGATCCATCGAAATCAAAAATATTCCTAACGCTACTGCAGCTGCTACAATTAGAAAATCACTTGTACAAGATTTACCTTATTATCAAACCGCCACATTTAAAAAGTACCGAAATGAAGTAAAAAACGTATTGTCATTACCTTATTTCTAATGGCTCATTGGAATATCTAAACAGCCATATTAAAAGATTAAAGAGAAACGTCTATAGTTTTCATATCTTCTACAATTTTAAGCTGAGAATCTCTTTATGTTTTGGCACCGTTCTTTTTCAAACAAAAAAAAACCTAGAGGAAAGTTCCTCTAGGAATCATACGAAGTGATTTAATTCTTTGGGGTTTATTCCCCAACCTTCTTTAATAAAGATTCCGACAAATCATCGTAATCCTTAAATCAACTATTTTATTAAACAATAGCTATTGCTTAAGCCATTCGTTTCACGATAAATGAGTAAATGGCGATACAGATAATCGCACCGATTAGCGCAGATATGATTGGAAAACCACCAATTACAGGACCGAAACTTCCTAATAGTTTTGTACCAACCCAGCTGCCGATAAAACCGACAATGATGTTTCCAATGATGCCGCCTGGAACGTCTTTACCCAAGATTGCTCCTGCGATTGCTCCCAATACGCCACCTACAATTAATGACCAAATAAAACTCAACATAATACTCGTCCTCCTCTTGTCTAACGTTTGTCTACTCTAATACACGAGTAGGGTTATCTTTGTGTTGTTCTTCTGAAGAATCATCTTTTTTCTTATTTTCGAATTTTTCTTCATATTGTTCTTTTGACATTACGTCATCTACGTTCATATTGAATTCGATCACAGATAAACCTGTCATATTTTTCACTTCGTCTGCTACTTTTTTAGTTGCAGCATCAAAGACTTGCGCAATATTTTTACCATATTCACCAATGACATCCAAGTCAATCGCTACTTGTTTCGTACCGACTTCTGCACTGATTCCTTTAGTAGGATTATTTCCACTAGTAAATTTGTCGGTCAAGTTTGTAATAGCATTTCCGCTTAAGCCTAAAATGCCGGGAATTTCTGAAACAGCGATGCCGGCGATTTTTTTCACAACTTGATCATCAAAAGTTAATTTTGTTTTGATCCCTGCAACGTTTGTTCCTTCTGGTGTGTTTACATTTGTTTTGTTATCCATATTCTCCTCGACCTTTCTATAATAAATTTCTTTTATTTCATCTTTCAATCATCGCTTGTATAGAAGCAATAATTGAAGAGATAGAACGATTTTCATCTCGCGTCATTCCTATTGAATAACCGATTCCGGTAAAGACAATCAAAACGATTGTTTTCCAAAAACCAATAGTCATCCATAGAACAGCGATTAAAACAAATAAAGTTGTATAAACAATCTGATTCTTATAAGGAGCAAGCATTTTTAATTTTTCCAATGATAGTCCTCCTTTAAATCA
Source organism: Enterococcus sp. UD-01 (assembly GCF_044909655.1). Classification (NCBI taxonomy): domain Bacteria; kingdom Bacillati; phylum Bacillota; class Bacilli; order Lactobacillales; family Enterococcaceae; genus Enterococcus; species Enterococcus sp. UD-01. The sequence continues at coordinate 32,612 of NZ_JBIYEU010000017.1, forward strand.
CACGAGTTGCTTTTTTGTTTCCCGTCAGCACATCCGCTTCAACCTTCGGCTTTTTAAAGATCACTTTGATCTTCTCGGTTTCCACCATCGCCATTTTTTTCAAGGCTTGTGCGACTTGTTCTTCAATTTGCTTTCCTGTCGTAAACAGATGATGTTTATGATCTGTCACAGTCACCTCAACGTTTGCCAATTGCTGTTTGTTCAACGTAATATTCACCTGAACGTTATCCGTATTTGTTATTGTATGCAACGAAGATTTGGCAATAGATTCCAAAGAATGCAACGGTACGTTCACTTGTCCTGTATCCTTTTTAATATGAATGGCCTTTTTACCAATCGGCTTGAAGACAATAATTAAAAATGTTAGCAACAACAAAGCGAGTAAAGCAAATAAGATGATTTGGTAAAGGTAAAATAAATAATCAGACTGAAAAAATAAATTCCGAAAGAAGGTAGTAACAACGCCTAAATCTACAATTTGAGAATAAAGGCCTACGATACCAAAAATACCTACGATTAAGACTAACGCAATAAAAAGTTTGACGATTCGCATACCTATGTCCCTCCAACGCTGTTTTGACTTTTGCAAAAGTTTTTTCCTTGTTTCTATATTTATGTTAAACGCATTTTTAAACAATTACAAAAGATACGCATTAAAAAAATAGCAGCTGCTTAGAATTATTCTAAACAACTGCTACTTTTTTCTTTATTTGACGTATGCTAACCGATAAGAAACAGTTCGGCCAAATGGAAAGACTTGCAGATCCTTCACTTTATCAGCCTTTAAATAACCGATAGCTCCTTGGTAAAGAGGCAAGACTGCCGCGTCTTTATCCACTAAGGTTGCTTCCAGTTCAATTAATTTGTCCCAACGTTTTTTAGGTTCATTGGCTAACGTGATTCGTGCATCATTCAGCCCCTTGTCGTAGTCAGGATTATCATAGCCCGCTGTATTTAAGCCGCTTTTAGAATCGTAAAATTCCAAGAAGTTAATGGGATCCGCATAATCTGGTGTCCACGTGCCAAATACTAAATCAAATTCACCAGCTGTTTGTAAATCCAAACGATTTTGCAGCGGAACTGATTTCAAATTAATTTTTAAGCCCGGCAGATTTTGTTGTAGCTGACCTTGGACATACTCAATGGTTTTCTTAGCCAACGCAGAATCTGCTGAAAGTAATTCTAATTCGATTTGATCCTTGCCCAACTCTTTTTTCGCCGTTTCCCAGCTCTTTTGGGCAGCCTTTAAATTATACGGCAAATAATCGCCGCTTTCTTTACGAAAATCTGCTCCCGTTTCCGGATCTTTAGCGAAATCCTTAGGAACAAAACCGTTCAAAGCAGTAGAACCATCGCCTAGAATATCCTCGGCAAAGGTCTTTTTATCAATCGCCTGTAAAATGGCTTTACGTACATTGACATTGCCTGTTACCTCACGTTTATGATTAGGGCTTAAATAGCCGACCATCGCTTTCGGAACAAAATAGGCTTGCGGTGAATCCTTATATTGTAGCGCATATGTGTCCGCCAGCACTGTATAGTCAATATCGCCGGCATCAAAAAGATTGGTTCCTGTACCGATTTCTTTAATGACTTGAACATTGATTGTATCAAGTTTAACATTTTTTTGATCCCAGTAATCTTCATTTTTCTTTAATTGCCATTCCTCTTTATTGCCGTCCCAGCCAGAAATCAAAAACGGACCATTGCCGACAAAGTTATCTGTTGATGTGCCATAAGCTTTACCTTTTTCTTCCGCAAATTTTTCATTTTTAGGCATAAACGGTGTCCCGACTAATACCTGTGATAAATAAGGAATCGGGTATTCCAGCGTTAGCTCCAATGTTTTATCATCAATTGCTTTTACTCCGAAATCATCCAGCTTCGCTTGTCCTTCACGAATTTTACGACCATTTTTGAAAACATCCATTTGGTTGCTGCTGCTTGAGCCATAGGCAGGATCAACAACATTTTTAAAAGCATAGACAAAATCACCAGCAACGACGGGATCGCCATTACTCCATTTTGTATTCTTCAATTTAAATGTATAGACTAAGCCATCGTCGCTGACTGTAGGTTCACTAGCAGCCACGCCTAGCTCCGGATCCTGATTTTTATCCATACGATATAGTCCTTCTACGACCTGACCAATCATATCTGAACTATAAACATCCGTATAGTGGGCGCTATCCAAGGTAGATAATTCTCCGCCGGAAGCGACTTTAATTACTTGTGCTTGCGCATTACTGCCTGCTTCTTTTCCGCCGGATGAATCTGTTCCTCCCTTTGTACTGCATGCCGCTAAAAGCACCCCTGCAACCAAAACAATGATACCAAACTTTTTTTTCATTTAATAAACCCTCCTCTATAAGTCTTTTACTACATAACGAAAAATCGCCAGCTCCTGTTCTAAATGCTCATAGGCAAAATCCGGATGCCACTGCACACCTAAAAAAGTAAATTTACTGCTTCTATTTTCAACACCTTCGATAATACCATCTTCACTAAAGGCTGTTGCTTTTAAATCAGGCGCCAGCTTTTTTACTGCCTGATAATGGAAAGAATTCACTTTGGCTTGCTCTCCATAAATATTGCGCAGTACACTCGCTTTTTCCGTACGAATATGATGCGTGGGAATTTCTCTGGCAATCGGCACCTGCATATGAGCAATCTGCAGATCGCTTAGTTGGCTGACATCCTGATACAAGCTACCGCCTAGCGCAACATTAGCCAGCTGCATCCCGCGGCAAACGGCAAATATTGGTTTCTTCTGTACTAACGCTTCATAGATCAAAGCCAGTTCAAACTGATCTCTTTCACTAGCCAAAGCAGCTTCTGCTACCAGCGGTTTTTCTCCGTACAAATCAGGTGCAACGTTTTGACCACCTGCTAGAATCAGCTTATCAATACGCTGCATATAGGCTTTAGCATCAGCTGGTGTGCCAATTGGCAATAAAAACGGCAGTCCACCCACTTCTTGTACAGCTTTTACGTAGCCAGCCGGTGTATAACTGATCGGCAAGTGATAAAGCTTCGCACCCGCATCTTCAACTTCATTCGCAGCAATGCCAATAATTGGACGTTCCATAGCTATCGCTCCTCTTCGCTAATGATTGTCCTCAGTTTAGCAGATTTAACTGTGAATGAATAGATGAAACAAAAGTGTCGTGATAGTTTTTAACTATAGCAAAACACTTACTTTTTGATAGGAAATAGTTAGTTTTATTTTACCGCAACTTGTTTCAATCCGTAACTAATATGCCTGAAAATTATTTTCTAAATTTTCTAAAAAATAACCGGTTGACAGAGTACAAAGTTGATGGTAAAGTTAAGCTTATAAAAAAACTGAGATCAGAATAGTAGCTTTATTTTTTCATTGAAGAGAGTCTTTGGCTGGTGAAAAAAGACAGAGAGGTAAAGTGAAACACATCTGTGAGTTGACTTTTTGAAGGAGCAAGTAGGAAAGTTCGGGGATGCCCGTTACAGCATGCGAAGTCTTTGACTTCCTAAGGTTATCTTTGCGAGAAGATAATGAATAAAGGTGGAACCACGAATTTTACGTCCTTTGGCCTACAGGCCAAAGGACTTTTTTATTTACATTTATATAGTTAAAGCAAATAAATAGACCAAGTAATCCTAGTCCATTTTCTGACAGAGACTTTTTCAACGGCTGAGAGAAAAAGCAGAAAACCTAAGATGAACACAGCTGTTTTAGCCAGTTTCCGAAAAAAGTAAGAAGCTGCGGAATTTCCCGTTATCGAAAAAGAATTACTTTTTTTAGTAATTCTCTGAGGTCAGTACTGTGAGGTACTGATAAATTGAGGTGGCACCGCGATTATTTCGTCCTCTTGGCTAATTTAGTCAAGAGGACTTTTTTATTTTATTCTTAATGAAAAAAATTGGAGGAAAAGATATGACGTACATTTTGGAAATTATGCCGGCTTTATTAGACGGCGCATTGATGACTTTAAAGGTTTTTGTTTTCACATTATTAGGTTCCATTCCACTGGGTATTTTAGTGGCCTTTGCCTTACAAACGCATTTTAAACCGCTGAATTATTTAATCAACATTTATATTTGGCTGATGCGGGGCACGCCTTTATTGCTGCAGCTGATCTTTGTGTTTTATGGCTTGCCGTTGATTGGGATCGTTTTTGAGCGGTATGATGCGGCACTCTTTGCTTTTATTTTAAATTATGCTGCTTATTTTGCAGAAATCTTCCGCGGCGGGATTCAGTCAATCCCGCAAGGTCAGTATGAAGCAGCGAAAGTATTACGCTTAACGAAGCTGCAAACAGTGACTAGAATCATTTTACCCCAAGTAGTGAAAATTGTTTTACCTTCTATTGGCAATGAAGTGATTAATTTAGTCAAAGATACTTCATTGATTTATGTTCTTGGTTTAGGGGATTTACTGCGTGCCGGAAAAATTGCCATGAGTCGGGATGTAAGTTTGCTACCATTGGTTTTAGTAGGGGTTATTTATTTACTGCTGACCGCTGTCTTAACGTTGGCTTCCAAGAAAATAGAAAAACATTATCAGTATTATAAATAAATAAGTACTATTATTTTTTAGAAAAGAGGTATTTTATGTTAGTAATTAAAGACTTAACAAAAAGCTTTGATGGTCGCCGAATTATCGATCAGTTGAATTTAGAAATTAATGATGGCGAAATTTTAACAATTGTAGGTCCTTCTGGCGGCGGAAAAACGACTCTATTACGTTGTTTAGCCGGACTTGAAACGATTGATTCTGGGCAGCTGATTATAGACGGTACCGTTTTTGATCCAGTAGCGATGGAAAATGTTGATCAGGTTGTCGGGATTGTTTTCCAGGATTTCCAGCTATTTCCTCACCTTTCCGTTTTAGACAATATTACCTTAGCACCAGTTTTGGCGTTAAAACAATCAAAAGAAGCCAGCGAAGCAGAAGCTCTTGAGCTGTTGGAAAAATTCGGCTTAAAAGGAAAAGAAACCTTGTATCCTTACCAGCTGTCCGGGGGCCAAAAACAGCGTGTGGCTTTAGCACGGGCATTGGCTATGAAGCCAAAAATCTTGGGCTACGATGAACCAACCAGCGCCCTTGATCCTGAACTGCGCCAGCAGGTAGAAGAAGTCATTTTAGCCTTAAAAGCACAGGGAATGACACAAATTATCGTTACTCATGATATGAATTTTGCCGAAAATATTGCTGATAATATACTGACTGTTACACCCGTTCAGTAGAAAGGAGCGCTTTTATGAAAAAAAACTACCGTATTCTCATCTTCGCTGCGCTATTGGGGTTGTTCCTTACAGCTGGCTGCGGGCGTAAAAAAGCAGATGTGGATCAATGGTCACGCATTTCTTCTGAAAAAAGAGTGATCGTTGGTCTGGATGATTCCTTCGTTCCTATGGGCTTTCAAAATAAGGCCGGCGAAATCATTGGCTTTGATGTAGATTTGGCTCGTGCCGTCTTTGATTTATATGATATTGATGTTGATTTCCAACCAATTGACTGGTCCATGAAAGAAAACGAGCTGCAGAATCAAACCATTGACCTAATTTGGAACGGCTATTCTAAAAACGCTGAACGAGAAGAAAAGGTGCTTTTCAGTGACGAATATATGAAAAATGAACAAGTTATCGTTTCCTTAAAGAAGAATAATATCAATCATTTTGCGGATATGAAAGGTAAGATTTTAGGCGCTCAAAATGGTTCCTCCGGCTACAACAGCTTTGAAGAACAGCCTGAAATTCTCAAAAATAGCGTGAAAAATCAGTCGGCCATTTTATACGACGGCTTTAATGAAGCTTTTATGGATTTAAAATCAGGACGTATCGACGGTTTATTAATTGATCGAGTATATGCGAATTATTATTTATCACATGAAGATAATCTTGCCAATTATTCAATCATCAGTGGGGACTTTGAAAGTGAAGCCTTTGCTGTAGGTATTCGTAAAACAGATAAGCAGTTAGCGCAAAAAATCAACGATGCTTTTGATGATTTACGGGCTTCCGGCAAACTGGCAGAAATCTCTAAAAAATGGTTTGGCGAAGATGTAACCAAGTAAGACACGATGATGTAGCTGTAAAGTACAAAAAGAGTTTGGACTGAAAAAATTCAATCCAAACTCTTTTTTATTTTTACTCTTAGCTTAAGTATTTGCTTGCAACATCCACTAAGCGTTTTGTTTGATCTTGAACAGCCGCTTTTACTTCATCAGCTTTGAGCATGTTACCTTCACCATCGACAGAAGCGCTTGTTCCGTAAGGGTTACCTCCGGCAGCAAAGGTTGTAGCATTTACGTAGCCTGCTGGAACAATAATAGCACCCCAGTGTTGCATTACTGTGTAAATTCCTTGGATTACTTGTTCTTGTCCACCATTAGGATTTTGTGCAGAAGAAAATGCAGAAACAAATTTATTCGCTAATTTTCCTTGTGCCCATAAACCACCTTGTAGGTCAAAGAATTGTTTTAATTGACTAGCCATTACACCAAAACGAGAAGGAGAAGAGAAGATATACGCATCCGCCCATAATAAATCATCACTGGTCGCTTCTGGAATATCTGCTGTTTCATCAACTGTTTTACGCCATAATGGATTTGAATCAATCGCTACATCCGGTGCTAGTTCATGAACTTTTCTTAAACGTACTTCCGCGCCATTGGCTTCCGCCGCTTCTTTGGCCCATTTTGCCATTTGAGCACCTGTTCCTGTTGAGCTATAATAAGCAATTAATAGTTTTGTTGTCATAGTTTTATTCCTCCAATAATAGTTGTTTTCTTATCTACATTTATATACTAACAAAAAGTAAGTAAGTTTAGCAATTAATATGCTTACTTTTTATTAGTAAATTTCCTGTTGTAAAAAAAGCGAGTAAAATCAACCATTCTCCAGTTGATTTTACTCGTTTTTTGAACTACGAAAAAAATTTATTCGATCTTTTCCTTATTGATTGCCATTATTTTTAATTAATTCTTGGTACCAGTAGAAGGATTGTTTTCTGGAACGATTTAAGGTGCCGTTACCTTCATCATCCATATCGACATAAATAAAGCCATAGCGTTTTTTCATTTCTCCAGTACCTGCACTGACTAAATCGATGCAGCCCCATGGTGTATAGCCGATCAAGTCCACGCCGTCCAATTCGATCGCGTCTTTCATAGCCGCAATATGCTTGCTGAAGTAATCAATCCGGTAATCATCTTGGATCGTGCCGTCTGCTTCCACCTTATCCACTGCACCAAAACCATTTTCCACAACGAATAATGGCACATTATAGCGGTCATACAGCTTACACAATGAGATACGCAGACCGAGCGGATCAACAGCCCAGCCCCAGTCGGATTCTTGCAAGTAAGGATTCTTAACCGCCGGCATTTGATTACCGCCCACATACTTGACTTCTTCCGGACTAACTGTAGAAACGGTGGACATGTAATAGCTAAAGCCGATATAATCCACTGTTCCGGCTTGAATCAGTTCGTCATCTCCCGCTTCTTTTTGAATAATAATCGCTTCTCTTTCAAATTCTTTTAGCTTATGGGCTGGATAATACCCTTTGACCTGCACATCAATATAAAACTCTTGTTCACGGTTAAAGCGGATCGCTTCCATGACATCCTCAGGCTTGCAGCTCATTGGGTAGCTTGGAATATAGGCAACCATCATCCCGATTTGAAAATCAGGGTTAATCTGATGCCCCAACTGCACAGCTTTCGCACTTGCAACAAATAGATGATGCGCCGCTTGATATTTTGCCTGCTTATCATTTTTGTGAATGCCGATCTGTGTCCAGCTGCGTAAAAAGTTGATTTCATTAAAGGTCATCCAGTATTTTACTTTGTCTTTATAACGTTTAAATAATGTTTCACAGAAAAATAGGAAATAATCCACTACTTTACGATTGAACCAGCCATCTAATTCATCTGCTAAATACATTGGAATATCAAAATGATTAATCGTAACTACGGGCTCAATGCCATATTTTAAAAGCTCATCAAAAACTTTATCGTAAAATGCCAAGCCTTCTTCATTAACTTCTGTCGTACCTTTAGGACAAATTCTTGACCAAGCAATAGACAAACGAAAACACTTAAAGCCCATTTCCGCAAATAAAGCAATGTCTTCCTTATAGTGATGGTAAAAGTCCGTTGCCACATGACTAGGGTAGTACTGCTCAGGATCGATATAGCCAACTGCTCCTTCCGGCAGCTCTGAATCCCTTGTACAGCTTTCGATCTTGCCCTCTTTTGTTTTATAAGTGATCATCCTTGGTTTCGTATGGCTGCCGCCTGTAATAGCATCAAGCGTGCTTAATTCTTTCCCGCCAGATAGGTAACCGCCTTCATATTGATTGGCTGCAGTTGCACCGCCCCATAAAAAATTCTCTGGAAATCCTGATTTGCTCATTCGTTGTTTCTCCTTATCCAATAATTTCATTAATGATTACGCTTTAATATTTTTATTGTAACATAAAATTCACTTACGCCAGCACAATTATTGCTAGAATCTGGACGTTTTTAATAGGAAAAAAGCGCAGTTACCTACGCTTTTTTCTTTTTTCCATCAACCCTGTACTCAAATTAGTGCATTAGTTTTCGTTATCACTTTTCGCTAACTGCTTCAGCTTTCTTGAACCGAAAAGAATAGTCAACAAGCCCATCAGTAAAATAACATAACTTGCTTTTTCACCCGTTGCTGGAAGTTTTTTACTTGGATCACTCTGCTCTTCAGCCGTTGATGCAGCGTTCATTTGACTGTAATTTGTATCAGCGGCCTGCACTCCGCTTAGTTGATCATTTTGCGCTGATAATACTGTCACAGCAATCGTTTTGTGTAGTGCGCCGTTCGTATACGTCACATTATAGGTGCCGATATGGTTCACATCAACCGTTCCTTCAATAAGCAAATCAGCTGTTCCAAGTGCTTTTCCATCTTTATTTGTCGCAGAAACCAAGCCTAGCTCCGGTGTCCAAGTTTCACCGACAATTAATGCTACATCCTGAACCTCCAAGCTCGTTCGATCAATGACAGCAGGAACCACTGTGACAGTCACTGTTTTTTTCAGCGTACCGTTTGTAAAAGTTATATTATGCATACTTGGTTGTGAGCTGTCTACACTACCTTCTACTTGAATGTCTTCGAGCAATAGCGCCTTTCCATCCTTATCCGTTGCGGATATGAAATTATCAGCCGCCGTCCACTTACGTCCAACGGTCAGCTTAGTATTTTTAACATTCAATGTACTTTGGTCAACTTTAACTGGCAATACTGTGACTTTTGCAGTCTTCTCCAGTTGTCCATTTCTGAAAATAATGGTATATTCTCCCGGCGTAGCCGCATCTACAGTGCCCACTACTTCAATATCTTCAAGAGCCAGCTTATTGCCGTCTTTATCTAGTGCTGAAATAAAGTTGTCGGCTGCGGTCCAACGTTCGCCTACACTTATGCTGCTATCCTTCACAACTAAGTCGGTTTGGTCAATTACTTGATTTAAGACAGTCACTTTCGCTACTTCTGTCAGCGAACTATTCGTATACTTAACCTCATATACCCCTAATTGACTTGTATCAACAGTTCCTTCTACTACTATATCTTTGAACAGCACGCTATTTCCATCTTTGTCTGTTGCAGATACAAAGTTATCCGCCGCCGTCCAGCTATCGCCAATTGTTAAATTAAGATTTTTTACTTTTAAGCTGGTAAGATCCGCTCGTACAGTGACTTTGGCTGTTTTTACAAGCAAACCATTCTTATAGGTGATTCTGTATTCATTCGGCTGAGTCGTATCCACGGCATCTGTCACTTCAATCGCAGCAAACGCTACTGTTTGCCCATACTTATCGGTTGCAGATACAAAATTATCCTCAGCTTTCCAGCTGTCACCCACAACGATATTTGTATCCTTCACCTCTAAGCTGGTTTGATCAGCGACAACGGTTACTTTTGCCGTTTCTTTTACCCTTCTGTTTGTAAAGGTTACGGTGTATTCTCCAGGATGCGTTACATCGACAGTATCTTCTACTGTCAAATCAGCTAAACCAATACTATTACCATCCTTGTCCGTCGCCGCCACAAAGTTATCAGCTGCGGTCCAGCTATCGCCAGCAACAATACTACTATCCTGTACCTCTATACTACTTTTATCATCTAAAACCGTTACTTTGGCTATTTCAGTTAAGCTTCCGACCGTATACTTAATTTCATATTCTCCGGGAACATTAATATCAACGATCCCTTCGATTGTTAACTCCTCGGCGGTCAAATTCTTTCCATCTTTATCTGTCGCTAAAACTAAATTATCAGAAGCCTTCCACGTATCTCCTGCCGTAATCGTTGTGTCTTTCACTTGAACTAGCGATTGATCGTGAGGATCAGCGACCTCTGTCCAGTAATTATCCAGTACTTTATAATAGTAAGTATCTTTATTGGTCGTTAATTTGTTGCCGTCTTTGTAACGATACACTCGTTTAGAGGATTCTTTATGATACAATTCTATGATATCGCCTACCTCTACCGAAAAACCATCCAACGCGCCTGAAATCTCTGTTCCCCGTGTGCTGCCCAGACCAGTGATTTCTTTTTTTACCGTACTCATATCTTTATTATAAATTTTAACTTTAGGATACGTATTATTGGGTATATTTTCTAATATCTTATCTGTGCTTCCTTTGGATACCAGCTTTTTCGTACTGCTGTCATAGCCAAGAACCGCGTAACGTCCTCTTTGACCGGTCATAACATATGAATTCCCTGGTGTTATGTTAATCGGGAATAATAATTTATTATTAATACCAGCATCATTTTGGATAGTAATTGCTCCTTGGTTTTCTCCAAAGCTTACGCCAGAACTAAGTGCATCGCCTGAAACGATCCGCGTAGGGCTATCAATTGGCATTGAGTATACACGTTTTACCACGGTACCCAATGCATCAATATTATAAATATCCTCAAAAGGAAGCGACATTGTCGTATCTTTTAACTCACCCACCGGTACAGTATAATTGCTCATACTATCAAGAATTCTATACGTACCGGCCTTCTCTTCCTCTTCGGTTGCAAAGATATCTTGCCAAATATCTTTTTCTAAAGGTGGTAAATTCAAAGCCTTCATTTTCTCTCTAGTTTCATCTGTTACTGTAAAACGCCAATGATCAAAATACGGCAATAAATTTCTTTTCGCAGTTAGAGAAGTCATAATAATGAACATCTGTTTCTTTTGTAAGTCGCTTCCCGGTTTCTCATTTTCCGGCAACGCCCTATAATTTTGACTTAATATTCTATAAAAATCATAGCCAAAAACTCTAGGCAGTGTCATAAACAAACCAAGATCAGCAAAATAATAGTCCTTGGGTGCTCTGGAAGGATCTTGATCAAAGGTGAATGTCGGATCAGCAGCCACTTCGTCAAAGAATCTTTTCACTGATTTACGAGCGCCATTACTGCTATTTACAGCATCATATCGATCAGCTGCACCAACATCCCAGAATTTTTGCACATACACTGAATAAATATTTACCGTAACTTCACCCATATTTGCCCAATTGTAATTTTTATCTTGGTAAGTATGCCCCATTTCATGACTTAGACCCCACTCTGGGTAATTACCACTAGTATTAAAAATTTCTTGATCTTTTGTAGTCCCACTGTGAATTCCAAGATAATTGCTAGTTGCATATAAAGAGCCAGCACCCTTAGTTGGATTCTCAATATGAATTCTTTGCAGAGATTTTTTGTTCAAACCAATCCCATCTTCTGAAAATCCGGCTACTTCACTTACTATTCTGGCTGTTTTAGATGCCATATTAATAAATTTGCGAGCTTGACCTTTTTTCATCATAATGTTTTCAGCTCGATCTATTCGGACAGTTGCAAGAACCCAGTCAGATTCAATTTGCATAAAAGGAACATCTTTATATGTTGCTAATTGGTCAAGAAACTCCTCATCGGACGTAACCCCATCAATAAAATGAGGAACATTTACACCGCCTCTAATCTTAACCGTTTCTGTCTTAGTCTTTGAATAATTGACCAGATAAACCATGCCGCCTGTATCCTCTCGTTTAAACCGAGTTACTCCTCTAGTAACAGTACGTGTACCATTACCAAAAACATTTGATACATTCGTAATATAAGGAACATTCTCATAGGTGCCCCATTGACCTACTCGTAATTGAAGATCCTCTGGCGTTTCATCCATAACGATTTCCAATTCTTCTCCCGCATATAAAAAGATTCCTGTTGCTTCATAGGCACTATGTTCATAAGATCTATTTTCGATATTTTTTGTTTCAGTAGGATTCCCTCTCGGTTTAACCACCACTGTTTTTTCAACATTTCTCACGCCGTTATAGGTTTCTGCAAAGGCTGTTTTAGCTCCGGTAGCACTCATCACCAATAGAGCAATTAATCCCAACAATCCCCCAATTATATGCTGTTTCTGCACACTTTTTCCTCACTTTCACTTCTACTTCAGTTCTCCATTATACCTTTTGTATAAATATAAATAAAATCTTTTTGTAATATTTCCAAAATAAAAATATCTTTCGCTTTAATCAAACTGTAATTAAAAAACGAAATTATGAAATTTTAATTAATCAACCATACTATTTTTACATAAAATGATCAAAAAATAAATAGGAACATCTTCTATGTTCCCATTTATTTTATAGTTTATAGTCTAATCCTTTACTTCAATTGAGTGTATTCGCCTATTTTCTTAACGATCTGCTTTCGTTCTATCACTAGAAAAGTTTGAAACATTTTCTGCAGGAAAAATCGATCGTGAGAAACTACTAATAACGTTCCTGTATAACGTTCTAAGATTTCTTCAATTTCTTCTCTTGCTTCAATGTCCAGATGATTGGTCGGTTCATCCAATAATAAAAAGTTAACTTCATTTTGCATCAGCTTAGCCAACTCCAAACGAATTTTTTCCCCTCCGCTTAAAAACCGGACTTGCTTGCTCACATCATCTCTGTAAAATGAATAATTTGCTAAAATCCGCCGACTCTCTTGTTCCGATAACGAACAGGCGTCACTAAATACTTCCAAAACAGTTCGCTGCGGTTTAGGATAATCAATCACTTGAGCAAGGTAACCTATGCGTAGCCTTGTTCCTTGTTTGATCTCGCCTTCATCCGGCTGCTCTAACCCTAAAGCAAGCTTCATCAGCGTGCTTTTTCCAGCCCCATTCTCGCCGATAATCGCTGCTTGCTCCTGCCAGAATAAAGAAAGATGAACTTGCTCGAAAAGCTGCTGCTCTCCATAGCTTTTACTTACTCGTTTGAACTGCAGGACTTCCTTGCCGGAACGCTCTGTTTCTTTGAAACGATCCCCCATTTTAGTCTTATCATCTTTAGGCTTCCCTATTCTCTGCATTTTTTCTAAACGTTTTTCCAGCTGCTTCGCTTTTTTGAAGAACTTTTCATTATCTCCTTCATTGCCCCATTGTCGGAAACGCCGGATAGCCAGCCGCAGCTTTTTTATTTCTTTTTGCTGCTCTTGATAATCCTTGCGTAAGCGCTCCAGCCGCTCTGTTTTTTGCTGCTTATAGTCCGAATAATTGCCTTTATATTCCAAAAGACGCCCATCCTCTAGTTCAAAAATTTTCTCTACCGTATTGTCTAAAAATAAGCGATCATGAGACACAATTAAATACGCCATTTTTGTATGAGTTAAGAACCCTTCCAGCCAAGCAATTCGTTGAGCGTCCAAGTGATTGGTCGGTTCGTCCAACAGCACCAGTTCATTTTCCTGCAGCAACAATCTGGCTAATCCAATAATTGTTAATTCACCGCCACTTAAATCAAGCAGCTTTTTCTCCAGCAAATGTTGAATCTGTAAGCCGTTAGTAATCATTTCTAAGCGACTTTCCATCTCATAACCGCCTGCTTGCAAAAATTCTTCTTGCTTTTCTCCATAACGAAGCAATTTTTTTTCCAAATCCTCTCCTTCGGTTAGCTTCCTTTCTAAAATATGAAGTTGCGCTTGAATTTTGCGTAATTCAATAAAGGTTTCCAACAAATACTCTCTAACAAGCTGTTCGTTTGCGACAGGCATTTGCGCTAAATAACCGATAGAACTATTTTTCTTGCGGCTAACTGTTCCGGATTGACTATTCTCAGCACCCATTATAAGGTTCAAAAGCGTAGATTTCCCTGAGCCATTGGTGCCGATTAACCCAATTCTTTCTCCCGGATTAATTTGTAAGCTTACCTCTTCAAACAGCGGCACACCGCCATAGCTTTGAGTCACTTTTTGTAATTGTACTAGCATAATTTCCTCCTGCCATTCAGACAGATCAACCTATTGATTTCAAAGGTAGCACAAAAAAGCTGAACAATATGGACTTGTTCAACCTTCATATCATCTACTTTTAAACGGGTGTATAAGTAAAGACAAAATCAACGCATCGTTATTTTATATATAACGATTCCAAAGTAAATAAGTCTGAATGGTCTGTTTTATTTAATTAATCATCCTATTTTAGACACACTTGTCCCTTGGAATGAAAAATTGGAAATAATGACATGACAAAAAGCCAGAAACTCAATGACATAAGAAAAGCCTGCTGTTATTTTTGACATGTTGACCATCGTACTTATTCACCACCTTTACTATTTTTTTCATTGTAGCATATTAGCTGCATACCTGTAAATTCCCATAGTTACAAAGCATTGTATTTTTTTAGGCGTTCACACAAAGTACCCGTATGTAACTCAAAAAGATGATTGTCAAAATCATAAAAATAGATTGAATGGCCTTCACCTGCTATTCTTTCACGTCCAGCTTTAATTTCTAGGCCGAGCTGTTCAATTTTAGATAAATAGATATCATACTCACTTTCCTGTATTTTAAAAGCGACATGATTATACGTTTTGGTAGGCAACGCTTCTCCCTGCATAATAGCAATCCAAAGATCATCTATTAAAAAGAATTTTTCAGCAGCAATTGAAAATTGTTCTTCACCGCTGGAATAAACTTCTTTTGCACCGAAAATTGTTTCAAAAAACAATGTCGCTTTCTTCAGATCGTGAACAATAAAAGTTAAATGACTAAGCATAAGCTTCCTCCAAGTATTCATTAAATAAACGCTTGATAATTATAACAAATTCTACTAAAGATACTTTAAACAAAAAAGCCGGAAGTCTTAAAAGACAAGACCCCCAGCAATTTTTTTAATTTGCTACAATATTAACTAATTTATCTGGAACCACGATGACTTTGCGGACAGTTTTGCCTTCAATAAAAGATTGAATTTCAGCAGCTGCCAAGGCTTTTTCTTCGAGCTCTTGTTTGTCCAAGCCGCGCGCTACATTTAATTTGGCACGTACTTTCCCATTGACCTGAAAAACCACTTCAACTTCTTCTTCAACCAAAGCAGCTTCATCATAAATTGGCCATGGAGCGTTAGTTAAGCTTTCATCATGCCCTAAAATTGACCATAGCTCTTCGCCAACGTGAGGAGCTATTGGTGCTAAAAGCTGTACAAATCCGGCAATATATTCATAAGGCAGGCTGTCTGCTTTGTTTGCTTCATTTACAAAGACCATCATTTGAGAAATAGCTGTATTAAAGTGCAGATTTTCCATGTCCTCGGTCACTTTTTTAACCGTTTGATGATACACTTTCGTTAATTTTCCATCATTAATGGTAGTAATGCGGTCACGAAGCTTGCCGTTTTCATCGACAATTAGGCGCCATACTCGTTCCAAGAATTTCCGGCTGCCTTCAAGACCATTTTCACTCCAAGCAATCGAAGCATCTAATGGTCCCATAAACATTTCATACATTCTTAAGGTATCTGCTCCGTATTTGTCAATGACATCATCCGGATTCACCACATTTTTCAATGATTTACTCATTTTAGCCGGTGCTTCTTCCAAGACTTCGCCTGTTTCGCTGTTGACCCATTGCCCGTCACGCTTTTCAACCATGTTAGTTGGAACAAGTGCTCCGCGGCTGTCACGGAAGCTTTGTCCTAGAATCATTCCTTGATTGAATAATTTTTGGTATGGTTCTTTGGTAGGTACAACACCGATATCGTATAAGAATTTGTGCCAGAAGCGTGCATATAATAAATGAAGTACCGCATGCTCTGCACCGCCAATATAAATATCAACCGGCAACCAGCGCTCTAATTTCTTATAATCGGCTAATTCTTTTTTGTTATGGGGATCGATATAGCGCAAGTGATACCATGAGCTACCTGCCCACTGCGGCATAGTGTTAGTCTCGCGCTTGCCTTTTTTCCCGGTTTCAGGATCGACTACATTGATCCAGTCGGTAATGTTGGCAAGTGGTGATTCCCCTGTTCCGCTTGGTTTGATATCATCTGTTTTCGGCAGACGTAGCGGCAATTCTGACTCAGGTACTGTCGTTGTTGTCCCATCTTCCCAATGAATCACAGGAATCGGTTCGCCCCAGTAACGTTGGCGTGAGAACAGCCAGTCACGTAAACGGTACGTAACCTCTCTTTTTCCGCAATTATTTTCTTCCAGCCATTGGTACATCTTTTCATTGGCCGCTTCTTTGTTTAAGCCATCTAGGAAGCCAGAGTTAATATGGACACCATCGCCGGAATAAGCTTCTTTCGTAATGTCGCCGCCGTCAATAACTTGAATTTTTTCAATGCCGAATTTTTCTGCAAATTCAAAGTCTCTTTCATCATGAGCAGGAACCGCCATTACTGCACCAGTACCATAGCTGCCTAGTACATAGTCGGCAATCCAAATCGGAATTTCTTTGCCGTTTACCGGATTAATAGCGTAAGCACCTGTAAAGGCACCTGTTTTTGTTTTTGATAAATCGGTACGGTCCAAGTCTGATTTTTTACTTACTTCTGCTTGATAGGCTTCAATAGCTGCTTTTTGCTCCGGTGTAGTGATCGTATCAACAAGTTTTAGCTCGGGTGCAAGAACTAGGTAAGAAGCGCCAAATAATGTATCGGCACGTGTAGTAAAGACGGTAATTGTTTCGTCACTGTCTTTCACCTTAAAGGTCACATTCGCTCCTTCAGAACGACCGATCCAGTTGCGTTGCATATCCTTGATATTTTCCGGCCAGTCCACTAGCTCTAAATCGTCCAATAAACGATCCGCATAAGCAGTAATTTTAAGCATCCATTGACGCATCGGCTTTCTAATTACATCATAACCGCCACGTTCACTTTTCCCATCAATCACTTCTTCATTTGAAATAACGGTTCCTAATTCTGGTACCCAGTTAACGGCAACTTCCGCTTCATAAGCTAAGCCGTGTTCATATAGTTTAGTGAAAATCCATTGAGTCCATTTATAATATTCAGGATCTGTCGTGTTGATTTCACGATTCCAGTCATAGCTAAAGCCTAATGAGTTGATCTGACGTTTGAAGGTCTCGATATTTTTTTTGGTAAACTCGGCAGGATCATTGCCTGTATCCAACGCATATTGCTCTGCCGGCAAGCCGAATGCATCCCAGCCCATTGGATGTAGCACGCTATAGCCTTGACTTCTTTTCATCCGCGATAAAATATCCGTTGCTGTGTAGCCTTCTGGATGGCCTACGTGTAAGCCTTGACCTGAAGGATAAGGAAACATATCCAGTGCATAGAATTTTTCTTTATTTGGATCATCATGTGTGATAAAGCTGTTGTGCTTTGCCCAATATTTCTGCCATTTTTTTTCAATTTGCTTGTGATCGTAACTCATTGGTCTTTCGCTCCTTATTTCGATTTGTTTAACAATAAAAAACGCCCTATAGGAAAACTTCCTATAGGACGTATGCTTACTACAACGTGGTACCACCTAATTTCGCTTGTCAAAAACAAGCCTCAGCGTGACAACGGCCGCCGCCGATTCTGCCTAATAAAGCAAAAGCTCGTTCAGCAAAATAACTCAAAGGCGAGTTCGAAAGCTTCTGTACGTATTTTCACCAGCCATACGCTCTCTAAAACATGGTTCTTTCTACTATTCCTTCTCACTGTATTCATCTATTGTGTTCTCATACTACCAAACTTCCTAATGAATATCAATCGTTTTATTTAACTTTTAACGTTTGACCAATGTAAATAATATCACTGGCTAAATTGTTTAGCTGTTTTAGTTTTTGAACGCTGGTGCCGTATTGTTGCGCCAAGCCCCATAATGTATTACCGCTCTTGACTACATGCGTTTTACCGGATTGGCTACTACTTTGACTTGAAGAAGAGCCTGCAGAGCTGTTGGTGCTGCCGCCTTTTTTCACAACTAATTTTTGTCCCGGATAAATGATATCGCCACTTAAGCTGTTCCATTGACGCAGATTCGCTACGCTCACTCCGTTTGCATTGGCTATCGCCCATAGGGAATCACCAGATTTCACCGTGTAAGAAGCACTTGCATTTGAAGCTGAAGTATTGGCGTTATTCGTCGAACCGCTGCTTGTATTGCTTGAGCTGCTTGAACTATTAGAGCTACCAGAGCCTTTTTTAACGATTAGTTTTTGCCCTGGATAAATAATATCGCCGCTTAGGCTGTTCCATTGACGCAGATTCGCTATACTTGTGCCATTCGCATTGGCAATCGCCCATAAAGAATCACCGGATTTTACCGTGTAGTATGAATTAGTTGAGCTTGTATTACTTGAATTATTATTGTTTGATGATGAACTACTAGTATTATTGCTTGAGTTATTTGAATTATTCGAGCTGCTGGCGCCTTTTTTAACAATTAGCTTTTGCCCTGGATAAATAATATCGCCGCTTAAATTATTCCATTGACGCAAGTTTGCTATACTAACACCATTCGCATTTGAGATTGCCCATAGCGAATCTCCAGATTTTACTGTGTAGTACGTATTGGAGCCGCTAGTAGTGTTAGAGCTGCTACTATTGTTATTGCTGGATGAATTATTTGAGCTATTGTTAGTGCTGCTTCCGCTGTTGCTGGTAGAGCCTTTTTTAACAATTAATTTTTGCCCTACATAAATCATATCACTTGAAAGATTATTCCAGCTTTTAATGTTGGCAATCGTTGTACCATACTTAGAAGCTAAAGCCCATAAGCTGTCACCGGCTTTTACAGTGTGGTATGTGTTGGAGCTACTGTTGCTACCAGTGTTTGTATTTGTAGTATTGCCGGTATTTGTATTGCCGCTGTTATTGCTTCCTGAATTACTTCCAGAAGCAGGCGTGTCATATTGTGTTAAGCCATACGATTCAATAATGTTATTCAATTTCGTGCCATAGTTTGGATCAGTGGCATAGCGTCCTGTTAAGCAGGCTGTTGCATCCTTATAAGAGCGCGTATTGCTTTTCCAAGTTCCCGCATAATAATAAACGCCTGATTGGAATGATGTATTTTTTAATACATAGGCATTATCATAAAACGATTCTAATGGTGATGGATACTTTCTAAACGCTGCATCAATATAAACGTTTTGACCATTAATTACTTCCCAGGTTTTCATATAAACAGACTGACCTTGGTAGCTGCCTTTAATCCCAAATAAATTATAATTAGGTGCTGCAGAAAGAGTACTTCTACCCCAGTCACTTTCAAGGATTGCTTGAGCGATCATTACAGAAGCATACAGATCACTAGCGGCCGCTGCTGTGCTGGCATGTCCGGCAATCTCTGAAATAAATGCACTAGGTGTAATATTTCTTGTCGCAGCAGAAAACGTTGAAATGGAAGAACGGGCTTTTAGTTCCGTGGAAGCAGAAGCTTCAGTTGCTTTGGTATCCGTTGTTGCAGTACTGTCAGCTGTTTCAGTCGGCTCTGTACTTTGAATTGTTTCTGATGTATTTGATTCTGATGGCTCTTGTACTTCAGAAGAAGTGTCGCTTGTCGGCTCTTCATCAGCAGTTGTTTGAGTATCAATCGAATCGTTCGAAGTACCCGTTACATCTTGGGCATTCTGTGTATGTGTCGTATCTGAGTAACTGATTTCAGCAGTTGGTTGTTCTTCTGCCGCTTCGGCTATCTTAGGAGCAGCAATTGGAGCGGCAATCGATGAAACTACAACCGCTGAACTAAGGACCGTTGTCCCTTTTTTCAGCTGACCGTAGGCTAGCTTGCTTTGTTCCGCTTTCCTTCGCTCTTTTCTCGATATTCTGTACTTATCCATGATACATCCTCCAAATTTTTCTAAAAAAGTTATCTTTAAGTTATAGTATACCCTTTATTAAAGAAAATTGAAATATTTTTTAATTTAATCTGTTTAAATACTTAAAAATATATGTAAAAAATTTCTTTCTTTATATAATGTTTTTGATTTAAAATAAATTATCCAATTATTTTGCTTATTTTAATGCTAAATAGCTAGTCATTCTAAAGTAAAATACAGCTGTTTTCCACTAGGTCTCAAGTCTGATAGTTCCCTTTACCTTAGGCTGATTTTTCCCTTAAGCTCTTGTTATTCTTCTAAAAAAAAATTATAGTGAAAAGTGT
Source organism: Enterococcus sp. UD-01 (assembly GCF_044909655.1). NCBI lineage: Bacteria > Bacillati > Bacillota > Bacilli > Lactobacillales > Enterococcaceae > Enterococcus > Enterococcus sp. UD-01. Next base: position 53,017 of record NZ_JBIYEU010000017.1, read on the forward strand.
AGAAAACAGGATTGATAGATGAAATGGGGGAAAAAAATGAATAAAGAGCACTTTTTAATTGAATTAAAAATTTACTTAAAACCTCTTTCTGCTCAGCAGCAAATACAAGTCTTAAATAAATACGAAACACTATTTGACGAGCGCGTAGCTGCTGGCGAAACAGAAGAAGAAATAGCTAAAAGTTTGGGTAAGCCTAGAAGCATCGCAGAAGAAATCTTACACGAGTTTGACATATCGGTTCCTGAAAAAAAATTGGGAATTGACGGCTGGCAGGAAATTCCGCCGGCTCCTACTGCTGACTATGATTTTTCCGATAATGCTGCTTATGAACATCCTTATGATGATGCAACGCAAGCCTATGAACGGCCGCAGCATGGTCCTTTTGTCCGCTTTTGCCAAATTATTGGGATTCTTTCATTAAACTTTCTATTAATGATTTGGATTATCTTTGCTATTATTATGTGCTTTTTCGGTGGCTGGCTAGCAGCTCTTGCTTTTCTATTTTCACCTATTTTGGGTGGGGTTTCAGTTTTAGCTGGAATGAATGATGCGTCTATGTTCCAGTTATTTTTAAGTATCTTCCTTTCAGGCGCCGGCATTATTGGTTTAGTGATTTTGGTTCCATTAACGAAATTTTTCGGCAAACTGTTGAAGCTTTATCTGCAGTGGAATATTCGCGTTTTAAGGGGAGAGATTTAATATGAAAAAAACAACAGCCTTTTTTCTAACTGTCGGTGTTTTGGCAATGATTATCGGCGGCATCGGCAGCATAACTTTTTTCCGACGCGCGGAGCATTCTATGACCGAAGTAAAAAAAGAACAATATACGATTAAAAATAAACAAGCCATTAAAGAAGTGCATTTAAATCTTTCTGGAAATGCGGATTATATTAAGGTTTATTCTGATAATTCAAATAAAATCAAACTGAATACTAAGAATTATTTATCTTCCTCTCTAAAAGGTTCTTTATCCGTGAAAGAAGAAAGTGACAAGTTAACCGCGACAATCAAAACGTCGCAAACGAAAAAAGAGCAGGATTTTATTCAATTTAATGTCTTCGATCGTGGCACTAGTACCAGTGTAGTGATTCCGGAGAATACGGAAAAATTAGTGATTTCCGGTGACGCTAGTGGAAACGTTGATCTTTCCGATCTTACTATTGAAAACTTAACTATTAAAATGACGAATGCCGATCTTTCTTTTGGTAATTTGAACGCAAAAGAAGCAACGATTCATAGTGACTATGGTAGTATATCCATTTATGGCGAAGCCAAAATCGAAAAAAGCACCTTTTCAACGAAAAGCGGAGATGTCAGAGTTTCAGATTTCACTTCCTCTAACTGGTCTGTTCTTTCAAGAGATGGAGATATTACATTAGAACGAACAAAAGGGAATGTTAGTATTGAAAGTACAAATGGCGATATTTATACAACGGATATCAAAGGCGAAGCAACTGTTAAAAGTGTCAATGGCGACTTCGAATTGTACGGAACAGAAATTCCCAAAAAACTGGCTGTCGAATTAAAACAAGGAGATATCCAAATTTATCCAGACGAAATCTTGTACAATACAGCTATTACCGCGGAAACTCATATGGGCGACTGCTCTATTTTCGGTAAAAATCGTACAAGCTATAAACAAGGAAAAGAAAGCAATAGTATGAATTTAAAAACAAAATATGGTGATATCACTATTGACGGTCCTTCAGAATATGAAGATGATTAATTAAAAACTTAAAAATAAAGCACTGACTACCATACCTCCGATATTCCTGCGGAAGCGTGGTAGTCATTTTTTGTTTAAACCTTGCTGTTACAAGGTTCAGCGTTATCATTGGGAAAAAATTCTCAGAGCGACTACAATAAAATTAACGTGAATAAATTTAGTCAAAGGAGAATCATTGCTATGAAAGAGATCCCAGAAACAACTATCAAATTAACGGACATTAAAGACCTGTTAAATGCCGGCTATACCTTATTAGGCAAGCTGCGAGAAGAGGTTCAGGCACCTGTTGTCAAAGGTAAGTTCTTCAATCAGGAAATTATCGCTATCTATGGAAAAGAAGCAGCCAAAGTTTTTTACGATCCCAAAAATTTCAAACGCCAAGGTGCTATGCCAAAAATCGTTTTAAAAACACTTTTTGGTGAGGGCGGCGTACAAACCTTGGACGGCAAAGAACATCAGCACCGGAAAAGTTACTTTATGCACTTGATGTCTCCAAATCGAATGGAAGAATATCGGCAGATTTTAGACCGCAATTTATCGGCAGCCTTAACAGAGCAGCACGGTACTTTTGAGTTGTTCGATTTAGCCAAATGGGTCTTTTTCACCTCAATCTGTGAATGGTCCGGTATTAATCTTACTCATATGAGTGAGGCTGAAATCAATGAATTAGCTGATTACCAAATTTCAATGATCAGCGCCACTTCTCCTTCCCTCACAAATCAATTTAAAGGAGTGGAAAATCGGAAAAAATCCGAAAAATGGGCACAAAGCTTAATCAAGGAAGCCAGAGAAAATCCGGTTCCTGAAAAAGCGGACCGCGCTCTTTATACCTTTGCCAATGCGCAAACCTTAACAGGCGATCCTTTACCGATCGAAACAGCAGCGGTTGAACTATTAAACATTATTCGTCCGACTGTTGCTTTAACAGTCTGGGCAGCGCTTATGGGTCACGCCCTTTTCAGTAGAAACGATCTTTACCAGCAATTAAAAGAGCATTTCTCAACCTTACAGGATGCCTTTATTCAAGAAATGCGCCGTTACTATCCATTTTTTCCAATGCTGCCGGCGATTTCATTGCGCGGCGTTGAAGTAGATGGCTATGCCATTCCTAAAGATAGCTGGGTAGTTTTGGATCTGTATGGTTCCGATCATGATCCTCGGACGTTTGAACAGCCGGATTCCTTTATGATTGATCGTTTTGTTGGGCGGACAAAAGAGATTTCATATGACGAAGAATATGAAATGATCGCTCAAGGCGGCGGCGATTTCCGCAGCATGCACCGCTGTGCCGGCGAATGGATTACCCTGCATAGCTTACGAGTATTTTCCGATCAGCTGGTGAATCACTTTACTTTTTCAATTCCAGAACAGGATTGGGAAGTTCCATTAAATCAGTTTCCAACTTTCCCGAAAAGCAAGGCGCTTTTATATAAGGAATAAGTCTTTCTCTCGTTTGCTTAATGAACAATCGTACTATTGGGAATCCTTTTGTTCCAAAGGTATACTGCATACTAACAACTATAAAATAGGAGGTTCACACAATGCGAAAAGATACGTATTTGATTACAGGTGCCGGCACAGGCTTCGGCAAAGGTATTGCTTTCGGTTTAGCCAAAATGGGCGAGTCGGTCATTGCCGGAGTGGAAACAATGTCTGAGGTTTCTGCTTTAAGAGCGGAAGCGCATGAGCAAGGGCTTAAGCTGCAAATTGAAAAATTAGATGTCACAGATCCTGTTGACCGCAAACGAGCTTGGACTTGGGATGTGGATGTTTTACTTAATAATGCCGGTATTTCTGAAGGTGGTTCGTTGGTAGATATTCCCGAAGAACGCTTACGTAATCAGTTTGAGGTGAATGTTTTCGGTCCTATTTTACTTACGCAAAAATTTGCTAAAAAAATGGTAAAGAAAAATCACGGGAAAATTATTTTCATGTCTTCTATTTCCGGTCTAATGGCTGATCCACTGTCTGGACCTTACGGCGGATCCAAATTTGCCTTGGAAGGCTTCGCAGAATCTTTAAGCAGAGAATTACAGGAATTTCATGTGCAAGTGGCGCTGATTAATCCGGGTCCTTATCTGACCGGCTTCAATGACCGCGAATTTGAAGCATGGCGTTTATGGCAGGATGATCCGGCTGAACGACTATTTGATTATGAAATGCTGGCTTTTCCTTATGAACAATTTAAACCCGATAAATTAATCGAAGAAGCGATTAAAGTAGTGACTGGTGAATCAAATGATTACCGAAATGTTATTCCAAAATCAATGAGTCTGGTAGCTAAAGCCAGACAGAAAGAGCTTTGGGAAAGAAAAACAACGGATGAACTGGGCCAGCGACATGCCTTGGTGCAAAAATCGCTGGACATTGAACCGGCTACTCGCCCTGTCGAGGGTCTGATTAATAAAATTAAAGATACTTTATCGGATTAACATTTAGCATTTACTTCAGAGTAAGGAGCAAACACTATGACAGAGCCTATTTTAAAAGATCCAAGAACGTTATATAAAACAGAAAAGGTGTCTACGGAAGATGAACAAGCACCAGCACTGCAAAGTACCATGCCGGTTACTGTGGACTGCGGGGAAGAAAGCTATGAGGGCAGTCATCAATTAGAAAACCGTCGGGTGCTAATTACAGGAGGCGATTCCGGTATTGGCCGTGCGATTGCCATTGCATTTGCACGTGAAGGTGCTGATGTTGCGCTGCAATTTTTACCTGATGAACAAGAGGATGCGGAAGAAGTTGCTGAATATATCGAAAAAGCCGGACGCAAAGCAGTCTTACTTCCTTTTGATTTTTTGGGTGAAAAAGCACCGGAAGAATTGATTGAACAAGCAGTGGCACAGCTGGGCGGATTAGATACCTTAATTTTAAACGCTGCTCAACAGGTTGCTCAAGAATCGCTTGCTGAATTACCAATCGATCAGGTGAAGGATACCTTCCAAGTCAACATTATTTCGATGTTTGCTTTAGTAAAAGCGGCAGAATCCCATTTACCGCCGGGCGGGACAATTATTACGACAACGTCCTTACAATCGTTTAATCCAAGTGAAAATATTATGGATTATGCAGCGACCAAAGCGGCGATTACCAGCTTTACGATTAGTCTTGCTAAGCAGCTGGCGAAAAAAGGCGTCCGCGTAAATGGCGTGGCACCCGGTCCTATCTGGAGTCCGCTTCAGCTTGAAAAAGGGCTGCCGGAAGGTGCCCTGAAAGTTTTTGGCGAAGATACCTTGCTGAAGCGTGCCGGTCAACCGGTAGAATTAGCTCATGTTTATGTCTTTTTAGCCTCCAACAAAGCCAGCTATATTACTAGTCAAATTTATGGTGTAACCGGTGGCGAAGCGATTAATTTATAAAAAATAAGACGAATAAACGTGCACAGCAGCGAAAAAAATGCGCCAATTTTTTCGCTGCTGTGCTCTTTTATTGTATTCTTTTTAATTGTTCTTAATGATTTGATGTTATAATAACCCTTACTTGAATTTGAAAGGAATTATCATGAAGAATAAATTATACTATCAATTTGCTGGAAGCTGTTTTTTAGTTGTGCTAATGTTTTTAGGCTATGTCGTTCGTTTTTATCCTGAATGGCTTACGGGGTTTGACCAGACGATTACCACTATTGTGCGGACACCATATCCAGCTGCGAACTCCTTTTTTATCTGGTATACTAAATTTGCAGATCCTTTGACCGTTGCACTGATCACACTGGCCGTAGCCTTTGTTTTATTTAGAGGAAAATACTATGCAGAAATGCTTTGGCTGCTGATTAATACAGCGCTGATTGCGGCTTGTGTGAATCCTTTACTGAAACTCTTTTTTATGCGAACACGTCCGACTTTAGATCATTTAGTGGCAGAATACAGCTATAGCTTTCCCAGTGGGCATTCGGCTGGGAGTGTCCTTTTATATGGTACATTCATTTTTTTACTGCCCCAATTTGTTAAATCGGCAAAGCTGTGTTTGTCTTTACAAATTTTACTTGGCATAGGTATTTTCATGATTGGCATCAGCCGAATTTATGTCGGTGTTCATTACCCGAGTGATGTTCTGGGCGGCTTCAGCTTCGGTCTAGCTTGGCTGTTGATGTCTTATCCGATTTATTTAGAAAAACGCTTTGTCTGGCGCTTCAAAAATAAACAAAAATAGAAAGAAGAATGTTTGTGTCCCCTTTTATTTATACGGAAGATCCGAATAAACGGTATCATACTTGGAATTATGCACTGCGGCAGCAGTTTGGCGGGAAAATTTTTAAAGTACCGCTGGATGGTGGTTTTGATTGCCCGAATCGTGACGGTACAGTAGCTAAGGGTGGCTGTACGTTTTGTAGTGTTTCAGGTTCAGGCGATATGATTGTTGCGCCGCTTGATCCTTTACCGATTCAGTTTCAAAAGGAAATTCAAATGATGCACAAAAAATGGCCTTCAGTCGCTCAGTACATTGTGTATTTTCAAAATTTTACCAACACGCATGCGCCTGTCGACATCATCAAGCATCGCTTTGAACAGGTGGTAAATGAAAAAGGTGTTGTCGGGATTTCCATCGGCACACGTCCGGATTGTTTACCGGATGAAGTAGTAGACTATCTTGCTGAATTAAACGAGCGCTATTATGTCTGGGTAGAATTAGGGCTGCAAACGACCTATGAAAAAACCAGTCAGTCAATTAACCGAGCGCATGATTATCAAACCTATTTAGAAGGTGTTGAAAAACTGCGAAAGCATAACATTCGCGTTTGCGCACATTTAATTAATGGGCTACCTGGAGAAGATCTGGACATGATGCGGGAAAACGTTCGCCGAACCATTCTTGACTCTGATATTCAGGGCATTAAGCTGCATCTCCTTCATCTTATGACAAATACACAGATGCTGCGCGATTATCATGAAGGACGACTTCAATTAATGTCTAGAACAGATTATGTGAACGTCATTTGCGATCAGCTAGAAATGATCCCGCCGGAAATCGTAATTCATCGTTTAACCGGAGATGCTCCTGCAGATACCTTAGTGGGACCGATGTGGAGCTTAAAAAAATGGGAAGTGTTAAATGCAATTGATGATGAAATGAAACGCCGCGACAGCTATCAAGGTAAATTTGATGTTCGGAAAAAGGAGGTCATTTAATGCTGACAACGGCTCTTCATTTTAGCCATACGCTTTTAAAGGAAATCGTTCAAGTAGGTGATACTGTGGTTGATGCAACGATGGGCAATGGTCACGATACTGCTTTGCTTGCTGAGCTGGTCGGTCGTACAGGGCAGGTCTATGCCTTTGACGTTCAAGAGCAAGCGGTGCAGGCTACTAAACATCGTTTACATGAATTGCATTTGTTAGGGCAGACAACCTTACTGCAGCAAGGACATGAAACTCTTGGACAAGTTATTCCTGATACAACAGATATTCGTGCGGCGGTATTTAATTTGGGTTATTTACCAAAGAGTGATAAGCACATTATTACAAAGCCTGACACAACTAAAAAAGCCTTGGAAGCTCTTCTGCCAAGGCTACGCCCTAAAGGACGGATTATCTTAGTCGTTTATTATGGTCATGAAGGCGGCGCAGACGAATTGTCACTCGTGAATGATTATTGTCAGCAGTTGCCTCAGGAAGCTTACAATGTGCTGACCTATCAATTTATCAATCAACGCAATCAGCCGCCCATTTTATTTTGTATTGAGAAAAAGCCTTAAAAAGTGGCCAAAAGTCAGATTGCTCGAACCTAAACGACTTTTGGCTCAACCTCTTTCCGCTAATAGTTAATCCAGTGGCAGCCAGGCCAATACCTTTTGAATCCAAGCATCCCAGAAAATCCAATTATGATTTCCCGGTCCTGTTTCAAATTGATACTCAAGCTGATTTTTCTCAAGTGCCGCAGCCATATTTTTATTGGCGTGTAAAAGCATGTCTTCTTCCCCGCAGCAGAGATAAATTTTTGGTGCTTGCTTTTTCTCATCAACCAACTGCTTTAATAAATACATTGGATCATTCACAGAGCCCGGTACTTTTTCCAATGGACCAAAGATACCTTCCCAATAAGCTTTGCCGCGAAGAGCTAATAAATCCTCTACTCTGCCGGCTAAATCTACTGCACCGGATAAAGAAGCTACCGCGCCAAAATTTTCTGGCCTCGCTAAACCTAACTTTAAAGCGCCATAACCACCCATGGATAATCCAACAGCAAATGTTTTTTCGCGCTTCGTCGTTAATTGTGGAAATAGCTCATGACAAATTTCCGGCAGCTCCTCTGAAATAAACGTCCAATACTTCATATCATAAGTGGTATCTGTATACCAGCCAAGATCCGTTGATGGCATAATTACTGCCAACCCTAAATCCGCTACATAGCGTTCAATAGAGGTACGTCGTTGCCACACACTATGATTACCGCCCATTCCGTGAAGCAGATACATAACAGGCACATCGGTTAACTGACCCTTTGACGCTGTTCCAATCTTTTTCTCGGTTCTTTGAGGTAAAATAACATCCATTAATACCTCCATTTCTAACACATTCGAATAAATATTTGCTTGTAATAAAGCCACACAGCATCCTCCTTTTCTATCTGCTCTTATTGTAGCACTAAACACCAGAATTGAACGAATAAAAAAAAGCCCGGACAACTATTCGTCCGCGGCTTAAAATGGGATAAGCGGCAGAAACCGAAGCAGCCCTTTCAACACCAATAAGTTCGGGGTTTGCTGGACTCCATCGTTCGGTTCCTGCCGCTCAATTAGGAGGAGTTAAAAATGAAAAATGTTTTGCTTGATAAGTTGTCTTTTCTTGGTATGTTTCTATCATACTAAGAGACTATGAACTTTTTATGGCAAAAATTCGTCTTAATTACGTTCTTTTTATAAAGATTTCCCCTAATTTTTACTTGCTGTTGCTTTAAGCAAATGAAGCCCTAGTCCAATATAAATGCAACCGGCGATTTTATTTGCATATTTTTTCATTCTTTCACTTTTGGTAAATAATCCTGAAAAAAAGGCGGCTCCGTAAACAATTCCCAAGCTCCAAAGTGTACTTGTGACGACAAAGCTAATGCCTAAGACAAAAAAGGCCAGTGCGGTATGCTGTGTGTCGGTTGCTACATATTGCGGCAATAAGGATAAGAAAAACAACGCCACCTTAGGATTTAACACATTGGTTAATAAGCCCTGTTGATAAACGCGCCAGTCATTACTGCCTTTTTCTTCGTTGATTTCCAGTAAAGCTTCTTTTGAAACAATCGCTTTCACACCTAAATAGACTAAGTAGCCCGCACCCAGCCATTTCACAATAGTAAAAGCTGCGGCTGAAGTCATTAAAATAGCCGATAAGCCTAACGCTGCCAGACAGGTATGCACCAAAATGCCTGAAGAAATGCCCAACACAGAAAAAATGCCTTGACGCTTACTTCCTAAAGTGGCTTTACTCAAAATATATACCGTATCTGATCCCGGTATTAAATTTAACAGAATTGCGGAAGCCAAAAAAGCGCCATAATTAACAATTCCCATCACTCACTTCCCCCTTTCTATTCTCCTTAACGACCATATTCAAAATGAAAGCTGCTGCTACTAAGAAAATCCCGATTAAATACACCATATGCAAGCCCGAATACAGCATGCCACGCAACGGTTCAAGAAGATTAGCTGGAATGGTATTAGCCGTGTGCGGATTCACCAGCTGATTCATTACATCCGGATCAACAGTCAAAGAGCTTTTAGCCAATTCCGCACTGGTTACAGAGTTAATAACAACGCCAAAAATTGACACCATCAATGTTTGACCAATTGTTTTAACCAAGGTATTAAACGACGTTGCCACCCCTAGCTTAGCCGGCTCTACACTACTTTGGGCCCGAACAGTCGTTGTAGTAATCGTAATCCCGAAGCCAATTCCTAAAACCGCTGAAATGGCAAAAAACCAGACAAATGATGCAGCCGCTGGTACCAATACAAGAAACGCACTGCCGATAAAAGTAATACCCAAGCCGATAGCCACGACCATTTTCGTAACCATCTTTTCCATTAAATGACTGGCTACAAACGAACCTACCATCCAGATAACGGACATCGGCGCTAAAACAAGACCACCAATCGCCGCGCTTTTTCCTAAAACACCCTGCATCCACATTGGAATATACACTTCGACTCCCATTAAAAAGCCACTGATTAAAGTAGCGACCAGATTGACAATAACAAACGTCGAGTTTTTAAATAAATTCAAGTCAATCACAGGATCCTGCGCTCTTTTTTCCACAAAAACGAACACGATAAAGAATACAACAGAGGCACCTAGACACAGCAGAACACTTAAATCAAAACCGACATCGCCGATCAGCTGAAAACCTAATAATAGCGTCAGTAAGACCAGCATTAATTGAATACTGCCTAAAACGTCCATGGGTGCGTTGGATTTTTCCCGTTTTGGCTCCACCAAAAAGTAAGCAATCAAGCCCATTAAAACTAGCCCAATCGGAACATTAATAAAGAAAATCCAATGCCAGCCTACTGTATCGACGATAAAACCGCCGACCAATGGACCAAAAATACTAGCAACTCCCCAAGCAGCACTATTAAGTCCAAGAATCTTTGCACGTTTATCAATAGAGTAAATATCTGCCAAAATAGTTAACGCAACCGGCATAATTGCTCCAGCGCCTACTCCTTGAATGGCTCTAGCGATGATTAATGTCAGCATATTTTGGGCCAAGCCACAAAGTGACGAGCCAATAATAAAAATAATAATTCCTGTTAAAAAAATCGGTTTACGACCGATTTTATCTGCTAATTTCCCATAAATTGGTGTTAACATGGCATTCGTTAATAGATAAATAGAAAATACCCAGTTCATAATTTCCATTCCATGCAACGAACCTACAATTGTCGGCATCGCAGTTGAAATAATGGTTCCTTCAATCGCTGTCATAAACGTTGCAACAAAAACACTAATCGTTACAAGCTTAACATTTGTTTTTCTTTCCATATATTCCCCATCCTTTACTTTATTTCTGCTTTGTATAAGCTGGACTGATCTGCTTTTTCATTTGTAAAAAGACTGGTAATTGACAACAAACAAGGGCGCAGGACAAAAGTAAAATCTCCTTTTGTCTACGCCCTAAAACCAGATCGGTGGGAACAGAAGCAACCTCCGTCTGTGTTACTTACCTAAGCTTTTTTTGAGTGCAGCGACTTTATCGGTCTGCTCCCAAGGTAATTCAATATCTGTACGTCCGAAATGTCCGTATGCAGCTGTCTGTTTGTAGATTGGACGGCGCAGATCAAGCATTTCGATAATGCCTGCCGGGCGTAAGTCAAAGTTGTTTCTGACCGCTTCGATTAGCTGGCTTTCAGGAACTTCACTTGTACCAAAGGTATTAATCGAAATGGATACCGGCTGTGCAACCCCAATCGCATAGGCTAATTGAACTTCCGCTTTTTCTGCTAAACCGGCTGCTACAATATTTTTGGCGATATAACGAGCGGCATAGCTGGCAGAACGGTCCACCTTTGTAGCATCCTTACCGGAAAATGCACCACCGCCATGACGAGCGTAACCGCCATACGTATCTACGATAATCTTACGGCCAGTTAAGCCGGCATCTCCCTGAGGTCCGCCAATCACAAAGCGGCCTGTTGGATTAATGAAATATTTTGTTTCTGAATCTAACAACTCTGCTGGAATGACTTCATCAATAACAAATGCTTTGACGTCTTTTTGGATTTGCTCCAGCGTCACATCTTCATCATGCTGCGTGCTGATAACCACTGTATCTACACGCTGTGGTTTGCCGTTTTCGTCGTATTCTACAGTTACTTGAGACTTAGCATCCGGGCGTAAATAAGTCAATTGACCTTCTTTACGCAACTGCGCTAAACGGCGAACTAATTTATGACTTAATGAAATCGGCAATGGCATTAATTCCGGCGTTTCGTTGACTGCAAAGCCAAACATTAAGCCTTGGTCCCCAGCACCAATGTCATCTTTTGTATCTTTATCCCCGCGCGTTTCCAAGGCATCGTCAACACCTTGAGCGATATCCGGCGACTGCTCGTCGATAGCAACAAGCACTGCTGCTGTATCTCCGTCAAAGCCGTATTTTGCTCGTGTATAGCCGATATCTTTCAGCGTTTGGCGCACGATTTTTTGGATATCCACATATGCTGTTGTGGAAATTTCGCCAAAGACTAAAACTAACCCTGTGGTAACACTTGTCTCACAAGCGACTCTGGCCTGTGGATCCTGTGTCAAAATCGCATCTAAAATCGCATCGCTAATTTGGTCAGCTACCTTGTCAGGATGTCCTTCGGAAACGGATTCTGATGTAAATAAATGTCTTTCTGTCATAATGATTCCCCCTAGTTATATTCGGTTACAAGGCATCTTTGCTGAAAATAAATTGTATTCACTTCAACAAATCCTTTCGGGAACTTGTAACATTTCTAGTATAACAGATATCCGTACAAAAGACTTACTTTTTTATTTTTTTCATAAATAAAACACCTTGTAAAAAAGCTTCAAGGTGTTCTTTCTTTAGCTAAACCAACGTACTTTATGAAACGGCAAAATCCTCATTTCCACTACACCGATAATTTCCTTTTCATCGACAAGTCCGTAATAGCGACTGTCCGTAGCATACGGGCGGTTATCTCCTAAAACCAAGTATTTTCCTTTTGGAATTGTCGGATGCCCCGTTAAACCTTTTATCGTAAAATCCTCTGTAAACAACATACCCTCTTTTTCAAACGGACGTTGATATTCTGTAATGAAGTGTTCTTCTTTTTCCTCTTCATTAATAAACAGCTGACTATTCTTGTAATAGACATTTTCTCCAGGCTTTCCGATCATTCGGCGAACCGTTGTTTCCTTTGTTCCTGGTATCCGCATATAGACAAGGTCAAAACGCTGAACAGCGGCTAATTTATTTATCAGTACAACTTCTCCATCAACTAATGTACTACTCATAGAATATCCTTCGACCTTGGCAAAGCTAAAAGTGAACAGCGAAAGAAGATACACGAGAACACCGGTTGCCAGAATCGTCAGACCTATTTCACCACAAAGTCTTCGAATCTTTCTTAACCGTTTTTTTCGTCTCTTTTGCTGCCTGTGCTTTCTAAGCGCTTCTTTCTTTTTAGCAGATAGCTTTTTGACTGGTCGCTTCGGATTGTCCGTTTGTTTTTTTCGATTCCTTTTATTATCGAGTTTTCTTTTCCTTTTTTTGTGCGTGGCTTTTTCCATAAAATCACCGAATTATCTGTTATTTTCCAACGCTTCTTCATTAATATTAAAGTAATCAACAACCAGTTTATGATTTTTTTTAACGGTAGCTAAATCAGTATTGAAATCATTGAATAATGCCTCATTTTTAAAGAAATCATTTGGTTGGGAAGACAGGTTAATTCCTAATTCCTTCATTGATTTGTAGTATTTGTTTAAAGCTTTTTGCCCTGCTTGGCTATTTCGAATCGTTGCTTTGTAAATGCCATAGCTTGACATTTGTCCTGCTAGATTCTTAATATTTTTTCCCGACTTCACTTCATTTTCAGTCGTTTGAGCTGTTTCTAATTCTTTTTCCAGATTGGTCATTAAATAATACCCTTGAACCACCGCTTTAGAATCCTTTTCACTCAAATGCATCGCTTGGTAATAAAGAGAATAGCCGGCGGTAAAGCCGGTCAATAGAAAAAGCAATGTTAGAACAATACCAATGTTCCGTTGCCTTTTCCCTTGCTTTATTAATTTTTTAATCGTACGTCTTTTCTGTTTTTGCTTTTTCTTTTTTACTTTTGTACGTTTTACTTTTTTTAATTTACGCTTTGTTTGCAGCATCAGATAAAAAGAGATGCCTGAAAAAACTAATCCCAGGCTGGCTAGAGACAAAGAAATAATAAAAAACCAGTCTAATATCGTCATTTCTTTCCCTCCTCGCGTACTTTCCTTTTAGTTTCTTTTAGGCTTTCTTTTTCTACTTGCTTTTCTTTTCGCTTCACGTTTTTTGCTGACACTTCTTATACTAAAGAAAATGATTAAAGCAATGACCACAACTCCGCCAACGATACCAGCAATTAACGGCCAGTTAAACGTCTGAACCTCTTCCAAACTAGCATCCTGTGCATTGAATTTGTCCGCTTCTTCATCAGTAATCTTAAACGTTTCATCCCATTCCCATTTTTTATCGTCCGCCGTTACTAAAATTTTCGCACGATAATTGCCGGGAACCATTCGATCCCCTTCCATACTTACGGGAAAATCAATCTGAGAATTAGGCGCCATTCGCATACCTGAGCGCTTTGTTTCATAAAGAACTTCGCTGCTGTCTTCTTTCATGATCTGTACCTGAGTCGTCATGTTCTCCAAATAAGCCGCTTCAACATTAGAAAAGTTTACAAAAAATGTATTTCTAAAATTATTTAAATCAGCAGTTACTTTGTTTAATTTTAAGTTTGGCTGAACCTTTGTTTCTGTTTCGAAAAGAAGCATACCGATGACATAAGCATATTTATTAACAACTCCGGTTTTCTTTGGTTGATCCTTATTTTCTTTTTCTACTTTTTGTAGCTGAATCCCTCCCGCAATCGATCCATCAAAAGTTGCTTCTGGCATAGTAATATCCAGGTTTAAATCTTGTTCGCCTTTTGCAGGAATTTTAACAATGTCAGGTGCAGAAACGATTTCTTCAAAATCGTATTTTAAAGATTTATCTTTCTTAATAGTTGAAGGTCCATATTCAATTACACCATTTGCATTGGTCTTCGCACCATTTAATTTTACCGACACTTCAATCTCTTCAGCCGCTAAATTTTTTAGCTTAATGGTAACCGTTTGTTTTTGGCCCGGCGCCATTTTCAAATCGAAATAGCCGGCACTTTTATCTCTTTGATTTTCCGGCTTGATTGATTCATATGTAAATCCAGTTGCGTTGCCGCTGGTTTCATCAGCGTATGTTGTCATTGGTATAAATGCTATGAGTACAGCTGTTACTGTTAATAGAAAAAGCCACTTTTTTTTCATTCATATCCCTCTCTTTAAAGAGGCTGAGACAAGAGAAAATCGCTTCTCTTGCTCTCGCCCTTTGTTTGAAGCTAATATTTCCTTTGATTAGATAACTTCTGCAATTGTCCAAGTAATTTCTGCTTGATATTCATCCGCAAGTAATAAATTGGTATTTGGTACAGTCAATTTAACAGAATCTGCTGATGTGTTCGTTGTTGTTCCATCGCCATATTGACCAAATTCAATTGTGTAAGTTCCGATACCTTTTTTAGCTTCTTCGTTGTTAACAACGACGACTGAAGCCCCTGCACCGGTTCCTTCAGCATTTGGTGCTAATTGGAAACCTGCTACAGTTGTTGCTGGCCATTGTGCTGCTGGATCCGCAGAAGAGATGACCGCATTTGAATAATCAATTTTAGCACCTTTTAAGAAAGTACCAGTGTTAGCTTTTGCTTGAAATTGTTTTGTTAATTGTGCACTTACTTTATATTTGTGATTAGCTGTACCACGTACGTCTGTAAATTGAACAAAGTTTCCGCGTGTTACTGAACCAGCAGAAGTAGTACCTGTAACTGCTGCCGCATAGTATTCAGGGTCTGCTGCAAAGGCTTTGATCGTATCTGTACCGAAGTTTAATTCAGTCACTGCATCGATACTAAAAGAACCGCGATCGGGATTGACAATGATTGGCGCTTCCGGATCAACTAATGGTTTAGAGGGATCTTCTGGATCAACGATGTCTTTAGGATCATTATCCTCTGTAAAGGTCAGTGTACCTTTTGTTGCTTGAGATTTTGCATCCGCGTGTGCTGTTGGTGCCGCTAAGTTAATTCCTACTACTGCTAATAGTGCGATTGAACATAATGTTTTTGCTTTCATGTGTGTGTTTCCTCCTAGAATATGTTTAAGTGTGTGTTTTATGGTAACTCGGCTAATATCCAAGTTAACTCTGTAGTGTAAGGTACTGGGTCAACAATCGTTGAACCAGGGATTGATAAGGTCACAGCTTTATTTAAATAGACTGGCTTTTGTTCAAAAACTGGATCAAGTACAGCTTGACCTTTATTATCCAGTCGTGGTTCCAGCGTATTTTTTTGGTTGCTGTTATTGTCTGATGAGGCGCCAAAAGAGATGATCCAAGTACCGCTGCCTTTGCCTGCTTCCGCTTGCGCCAAATTATAAGAAGCACCAACATTATCAATGTTGATAATTTCTTTTGACAATTGCGGCGCATTTTCAAGATTCCCGAGTGAATTTACCCAAGATTTATCAAGCGAGAGCATAGCTCCGTTAATTTCTTTATGCTTGGCTTCATTGTTTGTAAATTGTATTTCTTGACGAAGCTGTAGCGTCCAGCCAGTAGATTTTTGCCTGACATCCGTCACCTGAACAAAGTTTCCTCTGGGTTTCGTTGCCCCAAAGAAATTTTGCGCATTCGCATAATAAATTTCATCTTTGTCTGATATTTTATTTTGATAGAAGTCAAATTTTGGCACAAAGTCAATTCGCAAATCCCCTTTTAATTGCGGACTTTCACCTGGATCAACCACTATTTCGGGATTTTCCGGATCAAGAATTTCTTGAGGATACTCCCCTTCAAACGTTACAGTCCCTGAACCATCCATTGACTCTGTTTCTGCCGCCGCTTCCCTTGCCAAGAATATCGGCGAGCCTATGGTTACAAGCAATAATCCAAAGAACAAACAACCTTTTGTTCCATTACTCACTTGTCATCCCGCCCTTCTTGATTTTTCTTTTGTTTCCAGAAAAATAGCAAGCCGGCAATAATTACGAGAATTACTCCTGTATAGATCAGACTGGTTTTTACCATCTCACCAGTTGTCGGATAATTGCCCTTAGGCTTCGCAATTGGTTCATCTGATGTTTGCCTAGGTTCTGACGTGCTTGACGACTCTATTGTGGAACTATCTTCATAAAAACTGATAACGCCATTCGTCTGCACTTCTCCTCCGTTAGTACCCGCTGCTGCCGTCAACGGTCGTGCATTAGCCAACAGGAATACAAAAGTAAAGGAGAGTATTAAATTAATGATTGATTTTTTCATAAATGAACATTCTCCTCACTTTTACGGCGTATCTCCTAGTTCCCACAGAATTTCACCCTGATAGGTTCCCAGCGCCTGTACGTCTTGAGCTGAAGCTTCAAACTTGAACCCATCGCCGGTTTCAGACCAAGTATCACTAATATTATACGTTGTCTCAGTGGTCGTTGCGTTCGCCGCCTGACTCATAATATCCTGTGCTCCGCCGTTTAAAGTGATTTCCTGATTATTGTAAACATATTTCAGCGCATCAACTAAAGTATAGGCCGGAATATTAGGATCCGTACTGGTCATGGGTGTTGTTAATTTTGCTGTAAGTGTCCAACCGTTTTTATTGGCTCGGCTATCTTTGACCACTAAGTCCGCTCCACGATGTTCTGCAGCGTTAACCCGTGTTTTCTTGCCTTGATATTTCACACTGCCAAAATCAATTTCAGTCGGTGCAGAAGCTAGCTCCAATACACCAAATACGGTTCCACCTGGATTTTTAGCTTCCGAAGATATCGCATTATATGTTTCGTGCTCCGCATCAGGGTTATTTGGACCTGCAACAAACGTTTTTTCTCTTGGTGATTCACCAATCAGCTCGGCCTTATTGGTAATAATTGTTCCTACTGCTGACGAAGCAACCTTCGCTTTAAACGTAATGACGACCGAATCACCTGTAGCCAAATCGCCAACCTTCACATTTAGCAAACGAGTATCAGAATCATACGAATAGTCATCCGGAGACTTAGCAGCTGTTCCGTCAATTTTAATCTCGGCAGTTGTCGGATCAAAGTTTAGGCCTGTTGGAAGGGTATCTTTAATGACTGTATTTGCCAGTAAGGTATCATAATCAGCTGCTTTGTTGTTCTTAGCTGTTATTGTATAAGTCAACGTATCGCCAACCTGAGTTGTTGCTCCGCCTGAAGACACCACAGCTTTTTCAATCAACGGTTTATCTGGTAAAACATCTTCAACTGTATATTTTGTGGCCGCTTTAAAAAGTGCATCACGATAGTTCAGATCAGCAGCTGGATTAATATTTCCGTTAGCACTATTAGTGTCCGGTACAGCCGGAGATAACTCTTCAGTAATTTCAGCTGCATTATCTTCTAAAAAGATTTGAACGGTATCACCTTTTTCTAAATACTGCGGTAAGTTATAGGTCCAAGTACCATCAGCGTTCACTTTTCCTACTGTACTTTGACGAACACCGTTAATATCAATATAGATTTTGGCATTTGCTTCTGCATTTGCTCCGACGAGTTGCTTCGTTGCATTTGTTACTTTAGCTCCAACAACTTCGGCTGGTTCCGGCGGAGTGATATCCAAGACTGTCGTTTCTGGATCAACCTCAGAAGCCCATGGTCCTCTGACAGCGTGTGCTTTCATTTTTCCGCCTGTGCGATTAAATTTTGTATCCGTCATGATAGCGTATCCTTGAGCATTAGTTGCTACAGTATGGGTTTCTCCAAATGTATCTACAAAAGTTACATTAGCTTGTCCCGCACCTGCATAAACAGACTGCAAAACAACATTGCCATCCGCATCAAAGGTATCCGTTGGTGTCATCCCAATTTCAACTCTAGCCTGATAGCTTTTGTCCGCATCTGTTACAGGAACCCATTCTACTTTTGGATTCGTATTCATACCGGCAATTCGCCGATATTGAGTTGGTACAAAAGCAGCTAATCCCGATTCAGAGGTTGTTACGTTCGCTGTACCTCCGCCCGCTTTTACAGAGAAGTTTGCCACTTTAGCATAGGTTTGCTGAGAAGGTCCCATCAACTCTGAACGTAATGTCCATAAATCAATATCTGAATCATTAATAGTGAAAATATTAGTTGAGGAGTTCCCTGTGGAAACCGCTGGACTGTTGCTTGTAGAACCCGTATTCTTATTTCGAATATCGAATCCTTTCGGCGATTCCATCGTAAAGGTTCTATTCGACCCGCTTGACAGATCAACAATCGGATTCGTTGTTGAGCCTACGATATAAATACTTCCTCCAGCTTCCAGATTAAATGCCGTATTATTCGCAGAAAACTGCATAACTGATCCATTACCTCGACTCAACAAATTAACTGTCGCATTATTTTTCACAGTCATTGAAGCACCTGAATCATCAAAACGGACAGAATTTCCCTGCATATTTGAATTATAGGTGGAGCCTTCGCCAATTGTGATTGCGCGATAGTGTTCATATACAGCTGGATAAGCGGCACCTGTCGTTTCATTTTTTAATGAAACCAGCGCATCTTTTCCTACTGTAAATTCCATGCTTTTACTTGTCGAAGCCGCATTCGTAGAGTTTTCTACAAACCAAACAGCAGAATAATTGGCATATGTCACTGTGCCTCGCCACTGCGTTTTATCTTCAACGATTACACCACCAGCATAAAAATTTTCTTCTGTGGTAGTTAAATTCACATAGCCATATACTTGAATCATTGATTGATACGCACGAATAAAGCGTCCGACGCGTTTCCCATTTACAGGTTCCGTTGTAACATTTCCAGTTCTGAATGTCCATCCAACTACACTCGACGTAAAATTAGAACCATTAACAACAGCATATCTTCCTGCAGAAGATAAACCATTATTCAAGTTTTGTTGCGCGATCAAATCATGAATATGGAAGAAGCCGATACCGTCTGTTGGACTATTAATTTCAAAGCTGCGTGCATTTAAGTATAATGTATGCCCTGCACCATCAATTTCTATTGAGGTACGCCTGTTACTCATTGTCTGGTTAGAAGCATTCGAAATATCTTCATCTAAAATAATTTTTGTGACCGTAGCATCATTGTACGCTGTTCTAAGCTCATCCCAAGTACTCACGTGTTTCACGTTAACTTCTGGATCAAAACCAATCGCAGCATTTGCGGCTTGGTTTGCAGCTTCCATTTCCTGAGTAGTCGGTCCAGGCTCGCCAATATCTCCTGGATAAGTTCCCGTTAAATACTGCATTGGCTGAGCAAAAGTAGCCACACCACTTCCTGCTGACGACGTTTCTGAAAAACTTACTTTAGTAGAAGTTAACTTTTCATTGCTGCTATTGTATAAACGAATTTCGCCTTCAACATTATTAACAGCCGGTGCTACATGAAAAGTAATTTCAATCGGTGTATTGTCAGCCTTTGTTTTAATTATTTTTTCAGAGGGTAAGGTAGTTTCCTCTATTTCTACTGTTTCTGCATTTTCTGAAGAAACCCCAGCTAAAAGATCAGCCTTTGAGATTTCAGCAATTCCATCATATGACAATATGAATGTTTCATCCTTAGGTTCAGCAATTTTCAAGGTGGTTGCTATTTTCCCTGTTGCGTCCGCTTGACTTGTAACTATGGTATATTTTTCATCATCGGCTTTAATCGGTTCTCTCGTTTTTATTAAAAACAAACTAAGAAGACCCAGTATAAGCACAAACGATCCAAAAATATAAGACTTTTTTCCAATTTTCATTTTTTCAACTCCTTTTATTATATTTTTTTGTATATTAGCCTTAAAATATACAATTTCTCTATTTTTTCTTGCCAATCTCTTTATTTTTTGCTAAATTTACAATTAGAATGGAAATTAGCGTCAAAACTATGCGAGTTTATAAATGACGCTGATTTTTTTATTTAGCAATAATTGGTTAGAAAAAAAGAAAACCTAAATTGTGTGTAGTCACCGTCACGTTTCATTAAAAAAACGCCGCCATGACAGGTACTTCTTTTTATACTGTTAATTTGTATCCTTTAGAACGAATTGTTTTTATATATTTAGGATGTGCAGCATCTTCTTCAATTTTCTGTCTTAAATGAAAAATAAGATTGGAAACGCGATATTGCTTGTCTCCACCTTCACCGTTCCAGACATTTTTATAAATTTCTTCATAGGAAACTGCGACGCCAATTTTAGTTTGCAAAAATTCAATGGTTTTATATTCCAATTTTGTTAAGTTGATTTCTTCTCCATTTAATACCACACTGAAGTTACAAGGGCGTAGCTTAAGTACTGAATTTTCAGTAAATTTATCGGCTTTAGTTTCTAGTAAAAGATTTTTCCGATGGTAACGATTCAGGTTATTAAGAATGGTCAATTTACATACTTCAGGATTACCCTCAGCCTCAAAGATTCCGTCTGCACCTAATTGTAGATACACGATATGATTCATGCTATGGGTACGATTAGATATTACCCAGGTGAATACGTCTGAGTCTTTCTTCAATAGAATAATCAATTCACAAAGAGCACCAATATTTTGAATCTCACATTCATCAATAATCACTGCCTCATATCCGTGCATATTTCCAGAGAGATCGTTCTTATTGATGGTTTCTATATGCAGCAGTTCACTTTTTAGCGCGTCTATGGATTTGGTTCCATGGGTTTCATTCAACGAAATAAAGCCAATATTATACATATAACCGTCTCCTCATTTCCACTATTCAACTTTGTTCCTTACTTGTTCTTTCTTGTTTTTATCTATTGCGTTTCCAAAAAAATATTTTATTAATATAATATAGATATATAGTTAAAACTAAAATAAGTTTAATCTATTTTTAAGATCAAGTCTATACAATTCCAATACTTTATTTATCACTTTTTTGAACAAAAAGATAAAATATTGAGAATTATGTGAGAAATATCTCTTTTTTTTACTTATGAAATCAGCTCTCAAAAAGATTATCTCTCAAAAATTTACAAATTATCGCTCTACAGAGCTATTCTGCTCATGTTATAATAGTAGCGGTGAGGAAACTAATGAAAAGAACAAAAAAAATAAATATATTAGCAAAAAATTTCACAGATGAAAAAAAATTTATGAGAGACGGCTATTATCGTTTAAGAACAATTGACGAAACAACCATTGAACTCGCGTTTCTAATGGTCGGTTCCTGCGGTGAAACATTGGTTCATCCACAAATTACCGTTTCACTTAATCACCACCAAGAAAAAGCGATCGGAATCAAACTGATTGATCTTCAATCTACGCCCCCTCGTTTCTTAACTCGCAATGCTGCAAATGAAGCGGAAATAGATGCCGCATTAGACGAATTAATTGAGAAATTTTGGAATAGAATGAAAGAAAAAGAGTGAGAACAAGGTTTATTTTCCTTGTATCTCACTCTCCAAATTTAATTAATTTCTTTTAAGAAGCTCAAGTATTTAAGTATTTTTCCAAGCGTCATCGTTTGAATTATGAATGATAGCTTACTAAAAATTGTTCCACTACATTTTATGGACACTATGTGCACTTTCAATTCCACCACAGGCTTCTTTACATGCTTGATTGATCAAGCTAAATGAGTATTCGGCACTGTTAATACCGCGTTTGTACTTAATTTCATCAATCACTTCGCAGTTTTCATTCATGGCATCCAACCAAAAATAAATTCCTTCTTTATAAGAATCCAAACCTGCTAAAAGAATTTTAGTCGCTTCTTGCTCACCATGCGAGCTTAAGTGCTTTCTAAATGTTTCTTCTTCTAAAAAGAAACGATTGACGTTATTTCTGCAAAGTGCATACATATCTTTTCCTCTGCGATTAATGGTTTGACTACAGCTGTTCTCCTGTATTTCCTTAGAAATGGCATTAAAAATCTCATTGTATACTTCTACTCGCTGCATTACTGATAAAATCATATCTGTATAGCTAAACATAATGCTCTCTCTCCTCCCATTACTAAGCAGCTAAAACCGCTGACTTAAATCTATTATAGTCTGCTCCAAACTTTTATATCAAGCAATATGCTGTTGAAAAGCCTGTTTTTTTGTCATTTTTTTCATTCGATTGTTTATTTTTTTTGAACTTTTATCGAAAAATCACTCTGTTTTCATTGGAAACAACGATATATATATCGAAATTATCATCATTTTGTAATGAATGTCAATTTTATAGTTGTGTATTTTTTAATTCATGCCATTCAATTATTTGAATAATATTTCATCTCATTTTCAACCTAGAACAGGACTGAAAATGAGCTCCCAATGAGGAAGTCTTATTAGAAAAACATACTAAAGGACAAAAAAAGAGCACGTGAACGTTTTACGTATCACTGCCCTTTCTCAAATGTAAGATGGGATACGGGCGCCCCGCATCATCGGTTTCACTTCGACCAATTTCCACGAAGCCCACTGCTTGATAGAATGCTCGGGCAGCCGTATTCTGTTCATTAACATCTACATACTGACAATCATCCTCTTGTATCAAAGTATGAATAATCTGTTTGCCATAGCCCTTACCAATAAAAGCAGGATCTAAAAAAAGCATTTCTATTTTTTTGTCTAATACCCCAGAGAACCCCAACAGCTGGTTTTGCTCCTGCCACAGCTGAACATCCATTTGTTCAAAATAGCTTGGAAGCTCGGACTCAATTTGATTAAAATCTGCTTCTTTCAAAAAATTGTGGGTTTGTCGGACTGATTTTCGCCAAACAGCAGTGAGCAGTGGATAATCTTCCGGTTTAGCTGATCTTCTCTTCATTTATTTTTTTCCTCCTCTATAATTCTTTGGCGCCAGCGGACAGCTTTGGCGTCAATTTCCTTGATAAAGCGATCCTTGCCTGCCACATATTTTTCAATATCTAACGGAAATTGTCGTGCCAAATGAAGCTTTAGCTCACTATATGCTGCCGCTTGTTCCGAATGGCTATTTAAATAATCACGAAAGGCCAAATGTCGCTCAATTTCAGGATTCCCTTTAGCAAAAACATGAACATGATGGCTTCGCTGCTCTCCTCCTTTGGCAAAAAAACGTCGACCGACAATACCGTTTTCACCAAAAGCGCTATACCCAAGTTCGCTCATACCTTCATTATACTGTGTAATTTGCTCAATATTGGTCACTACCAGCATAATATCGATGATTGGCTTAGCACTTATTTGCTGAATAGCGGTACTGCCAATATGATGAACGGCTATCAGCTCCTGCCCGAAGAGTTCCTGCAGCAGCTGCTTTTCTTGGTCAAATTGCTCCCACCATTTTTTTGAATGCGCAATTACTTCAACTTTTCTAGTCATCTGACAACTCCTTTGGCTGAATTTTGTTCATTTGCTCCTGCAGCTCTCCCAGTAGTTCAATCTGCATATTTTGAATTTGGACTAAATGCTGCCATTGACTGTTAATCAAGTAATCCATTTTTTCATGCAATAGATTAACTTCGATTTCTGATTTTAAATTTACCTGATAGTCATTCGCCGCCTGCTGCCGATCGCGTTCTTCCTGACGATTTTGACTCATCATAATAATCGGTGCTTGGATAGCTGCCAGACAGGAAAGCGCCAGGTTCAATAAAATAAACGGATAGGGATCAAAAGGCTTGAAAAAAATCATGACAGAATTTAGGATGATCCAGATGACCAGTATAGTTATAAAGATAAAAATGAACGGCCAGCTGCCGCCAAACTTAGCAATACCATCTGCTGTTTTTTGACCAAGTGTAGCCTTTTTATGCACCGGCGTCGTTAATTTATCTGTCAATGTCTCATTTCTTTTAATACTTTGTACGATCGTTTCATTCAGCTTCTGCATGCGCTTAGAATCAGTCGTCATCATTTCTTTAATGTAGTCCAATCGATAATTCAAAAGCTCTGGAAAGGAAATTTTAGTTTCTGCAGTGACATCGGGCTGCTTTTTAAGTATGTAGTTTCTGATTTCATCTTCTACATTTTTTAACATGATCGTATTCAAATGCTGGGTATTTTTTTCGGACATATTCCTCACTCCTCTATTATACATAAATCTATCATACAATGTTTCACTTTTTTCAGACATTGATTTGACCTTACTGCACAAAAAACATACTAAGATTAGAGGAGAAACTTTGTAGTGACCCCAAAAAGTTAGACTTTTTTCGGAGTAGAGAAATCTACTCCGTTTTTTTATTTGTTGTTAAGCTGTTTTACTTTCGGTTATTCGA
>NZ_JBIYEU010000018.1:0-71463 GCF_044909655.1 Enterococcus sp. UD-01
TCAGGCTCAAGCAATTGTAGTAAAAGACGAGCAATGCGTTTTATGCATTGGCGGATTTTATGAAATTGCCGAAGAGTCTGACATTTGACCACCGTCTATTTGTAAGTAGAGGGCAAGACAAAACTGTTTTTTAAGTTTTGTTTTGCCCTCGCTTTTTTGTAAAAACAGCATTAGGCACAATTATCGCAGTAAATGGTATACTGACAAAGAGGCGGTGATTTTATGGAAAAGCTTTCTCACCATGAAAAAGTACAAAAATCATACTATTTAATAGAACCTCCAGCAAATCTTTCGCTTGAAGATCAGGCGTTATACAATTGCGTAGTCACTAAACAAATCAACGAACTGCAGCTAAACGGTTGGGATCCAGCGGCACTTACCACCTATGCGAATTATCTCAAACAAGCTTTAGAGATAGCTGAACCTGATATTGCCGGTTCTCTATCAGCGTTTTATCAGCAGACCTATTTGGTTGGCTCAGCTCTTTATGAAAAACTCTTTTGTTCTAGCCAATTATCAGACAAGGACAAGATCTTTTTAGTTATTCGACAATTAGGCGGTTTTCTTAATGAACAGAATGATCTAGAGTTAGCTGAAACACAGTATACTTTTGATCCGGAGCTGGCGCCTGGAGCTGCTTTTTTACATACATTTTCAGAAACCGTCCAGCGTGCCTATCCAAAAGGGTTAAAAATCGCTGCGGCTGATCAGAAATTATCTAAAGCTACGCTGAAGAAGAAGTATCCACAAGAAACTATGCTACATCAGTTTCGCCATCAATTGGATAAGCATAATATTTGGTATGTAAAAAACTATCGTCAAAGTCATCAGCTGGCAACCGATGAAGTAGCCATTAAAGCTATTTTAAAGGATAACTGGTTTTACGCAGATCCTCATTATCATAATCGTGCGCTTTTAGGAACGGATATTACAGCGAAGGATCGGGATCAAATGCACGGTAGCTTAACCAATCGTGGTCTGCTCAAGAAAATTAGCAAGCGCGGCTTTTACCGAAAGATTTTATCCGGAGACTATCATAGTGAATTTATTGTAGATGAAGCAGGCGCCCTAATTAGTCAATGGCAGATCACAACTGACGAAAAAGCTTATCAAGTGATGCCGATCGCCAATGGGGAATCCTTTAATTACGGTAAACGACCTAGATTTGATCCCACGAATTCTCATCAGCTACTGGACGGGGTTCCGCCGCATTATTTTGATTCTGATAAACGTTTGTCGCTTAAAAAACAATGGGTGGCTCCTACAGATAATTGGTTTTATCAGCTGATTCGGCGTTTGGCAGAATATGGCATTCGTTTTAAGCGTAAGAAAAACAACAGAATATAATCTGAACTTCCGAAGTTACGGTAACTTTGTGAAGTTTTTTTATTAGGAAAACAGAAAGCTTTCATCATTATTTCGCAAAACAGTTGAATATTTTTGTAAGTTTGTGAAAAATTTCCGCAAAACGTTCCAAATTCAATTTGTATCCGTTATAATATAGAAGAATATGCGTGCAACTATTCTACTCTTATATAGAAGGATGATGAATACCAGATGCGAAAAATGAAAACAATGGACGGCAACACTGCTGCGGCATATATCTCTTATGCTTTCACAGAGTTAGCCGCTATTTATCCAATTACGCCCAGCTCAACCATGGCAGAATTAGTCGATCAATGGTCTGCAGAAGGAAAAAAGAATATCTTCGGACAGCCAGTAAAGATCGTTGAAATGCAGTCAGAAGCCGGAGCAGCCGGAGTTGTCCATGGCTCATTAAAAACAGGAGCCTTAACTACTACCTACACTGCTTCACAAGGCTTGTTGCTGATGATTCCCAATATGTACAAGATTGCGGGCGAATTATTGCCGTCTGTCTTTCACGTTGCCAGCCGAGCAGTTACGACCAATGCGCTGAATATTTTTGGTGATCATGGAGATGTGATGGCTGCTCGCCAAACAGGTTTTGCTATGTTGAGTGAAAGCAGTGTGCAGGAAGTCATGGATTTATCAGCAGTTGCTCATTTAGCTTCCATTGAATCAAGCGTTCCGTTTTTAAACTTTTTTGACGGCTTTCGAACCAGTCATGAAATTCAAAAAATTGAAGTATTGGACTATGAAGAATTAAGTCCACTGTTAAATCAGGAAAAATTAAAGGAATTTCGCAGCAGAAGCATGAATCCAAATCACCCTTCAGTCAGCGGAACCAATCAAAATCCTGATATTCATTTCCAACAACGCGAAACAGTGAACCGTTATTACGAAGAAATTCCGGCGATTGTGAAAAAATATATGAATGAAATCAATCAGCTAAGAGGCACAGCCTATGATCTAGTGACTTATTATGGTGCTGACGATGCAGAAGAAGTCATTGTCTCCATGGGTTCTGCGGCGCAAGCGATTGAGCAGACGATTGATTATTTAACGAAGCAGGGTCGTAAGGTTGGCTTCTTAAATATTCATTTATACCGTCCATTCCCAGTAGCAAGTTTTTTAGAAAAAATACCGCAAACGGTCAAAGCCATTGGCGTTATGGATCGTACAAAAGAACCCGGAGCTGGCGGCGAGCCGCTGCTTTTAGATGTTCAAAGTGCGATGTATGAATCAGAGCTGCGCCCGATGATTATTGGCGGCCGCTATGGCTTAGGCTCGAAGGATGTCTTGCCGAATCAGATTGTAGCTATTTACGACGAGCTGAAAAAAGACAAAGCTACGGCGAAATCGCGCTTTACGATCGGAATTGTGGATGACGTTACGTATACGTCACTTGATTGTGGACCTGCGCTTGATTTAACCAATCCGCAAACATATCAGGCAAAATTCTGGGGCTTCGGTTCAGACGGAACCGTGGGCGCCAACAAATCGGCCATTAAAATTATTGGGGATCATACGGATAAATATGCCCAAGGCTTCTTTTACTATGATTCTAAAAAATCAGGCGGGTTGACGGTCTCTCACTTACGCTTTGGTGATACGCCGATTCGTTCAACGTATTTGATTGAACATGCCGATTTTGTTGCCTGTCATACTGCGGCTTATTTGAATACCTATGATTTAGTCAAAGGGCTGAAAAAAGGCGGAACCTTCTTATTAAATACCGTTTGGAATGATGAGCAATTAGAACGCTTTTTACCAAATAAGCTAAAACGCTATTTAGCTGAAAACGACATCCAGTTTTATACAATTAACGCAGTGAAATTAGCGAGTGAAGTTGGACTAGGCGGTCGGATTAATACAGCAATGGAAACAGCCTTTTTCAAGCTGGCTGAGATCATGCCGTTTGACGACGTGCTGCCGATTTTAAAAGAAGAGGCGTTTAAAAGCTATGCCCGCAAATCAATGGCTGTGGTGGAAAAAAATGTACAGGCAATTGAACGGACAGTCGAATTGCTTCATCAAGTAACGGTTCCTGAAACCTGGAAAACGATTGAAGTAAAACCAAAAGTCCGCAAAGCTGACGTCACAGATTACGTTCATGAAATTGTGGAGCCTATTAACCGCCAAGAGGGAAATGAATTGCCAGTAGGCGCATTTGTCAAAAATAACATGACGGATGGCCGCATGCCGCTTGGAACAACGGCTGTTGAAAAACGTGGAGTAGCTGTTGAGGTGCCGGAATGGATCAGCGATCGTTGTACGATGTGTAACGAATGTGCCTTTGTTTGTCCGCATGCTGCAATTCGTCCGTTTTTAGCAGATGAAGAGGAAATGACGGAAGCGCCGGAAGGCTATATTGTCAGAGAAATGCGGGGAGCGGATGGCTTAAAATACCGCATTCAAGTTTCAATCGAAGACTGTACCGGCTGTGGTTTGTGTGTCGAGGCTTGTCCGGCTAAAGGCAAAGCGTTGGTGATGAAGCCTTACGCAGAGCAAAAAGAACAAGCAATGAACTGGGCCTTTTCCATGACCCTTAGACAAAAGGAAAATCCGGTAAAAGCTAATTCTGTTTTAGGAACTCAATTTAACAAGCCGTTATTAGAATTTTCCGGTGCCTGTGCCGGTTGTGGTGAAACGCCTTATGTAAAATTATTGACGCAAATGTTCGGTGACCGCATGATGATCGCCAATGCAACAGGCTGTTCCTCTATTTGGGGCGGCGCAGCGCCCGTTTCACCTTATACGACAAACGAGCAAGGGCAAGGACCTGCCTGGTCTAATTCATTGCTGGAGGATAACGCAGAATTTGGCTATGGCATGTTGTTAGCGAATCAAACACGTCGTGAATCCCTAGCGCTTAAAATGAAGCAGGCGATGTCTGTTGCTTCATCAGAGTTACAGCTATTGCTTGAGGATTGGATCGCTCATATGCATACTGGTGAAGGAACGCAGCAGCGTGCCGCTAAATTAAAGGCTGCACTGTTGGCAGAAAAAGCCGGCCAACCGTTATTAGAAGCTATTTACGAAGACAGGGATTTGTTCGTGAAAAACAGTCAATGGATGATTGGCGGTGACGGCTGGGCCTATGATATTGGCTATGGCGGTATCGATCATGTTCTGGCGAGTGGGGCAGACGTGAATATGCTGGTTTTAGACAATGAAGTCTATTCCAATACTGGTGGTCAAACCTCTAAAGCAACGCCGGCTTCTGCAATTGCCAAGTTTTCTGCCAGCGGTAAATATGTGTCCAAAAAAGATTTAGGCATGATGGCTATGACTTACGGCAATGTATACGTTGCTCAAATTGCTTCTGGTGCAAACCAAATGCAAACCATTAAAGCTTTTGAAGAAGCCGAACGCTTCCCTGGTCCGTCAATTATTATCGCCTATACACCTTGTATTACACACGGCTTAGCTGGCGGCATGAGTAAAACATTAGAAGAAGCCAAAGAAGCGGTCAATTCAGGCTACTGGTCCTTGTACCGCTATAATCCGGAATTAAAGGAACGCGGCAAAAATCCGTTGACCTTGGATTTTAAAAAGCCTAATTTTGCAGAAATGCCAAACTTCATGCGCAAGCAAGTGCGTTTTGCCTCATTGGAAAGTACACAGCCGGAATATGCCGGCAAGCTCTTTGAAAAAACAGTGAACGATGCAAAAAATCGTTTTTACAGCTATGCCCGTTTAGCTGGACAAGAAGAAAAAATCAAAGCTAAATTAGAAAAAACGGTGGAAGAACCAGTTATGGAAAAAGCGCCGCGAGTAAAAAAAGAGCGAGTAGTAGATCCGGAAGCAGAAGCTAGAAGAGCGCAAAGACGGGCAGAACGAGCTGCTAGACGTCAGGCGAAGGAAGAATAAGTAAAGATTGCTTAGACTACTTTGAGTCTTAATGAGAGGCTGAGGCGAAAGTGAAACAGACTTTTGTCTCAGCTTTCTTTAATTTTATGAAGAATTCGCGATGTTTCCTAATTTTTTTCGATCTTTTATTCGCCCTTCTGTAACCAGAGTCAAGAGTATGTTATACTAACTAAAGAAATCTTCAGAGAGAAGTGAGGTTTATGATGTCTTTTCAACTTAGTCAATTATTTGATTTAGAATATTGGCGGCAATTGATCTCATCGGATTTCTTGTCCCGCAATTACATAATCAATATAATAGATATTTTAGTCGTCTGGTATTTAGTCTACAAACTAATTATGCTGGTCAAGGGAACCAAAGCAGTCCAATTACTTAAAGGGGTCGCAGTTTTTATTGTGATTCGTATTTTGAGTGAAATTATTGGTCTACATACGCTCTCCTGGTTGATGAATCAGGTCATTATGTATGGTGTGATTGCTGCTGTGGTGATTTTTCAGCCGGAGGTGCGGCGAGGATTGGAGCATTTAGGCAGGAGCTCCTTTTTCCGGACAACGAGATCTGAACAGCAAGAAGACGAGCGGATGATTTTAGCCTTCGATAAGGCGATTCAGTATATGTCAAAGCGGAAAATCGGTGCTTTGATAACGGTAGAAAGAAATACCGGGCTGGATGAATATATTGAAACAGGAATTGATCTAGATGCGGATATTACCGGCGAGCTACTGATAAATATCTT
Source organism: Enterococcus sp. UD-01 (assembly GCF_044909655.1). Classification (NCBI taxonomy): domain Bacteria; kingdom Bacillati; phylum Bacillota; class Bacilli; order Lactobacillales; family Enterococcaceae; genus Enterococcus; species Enterococcus sp. UD-01. The sequence goes on from NZ_JBIYEU010000018.1 coordinate 5,972, forward strand.
TATTCCGAATACACCGCTGCACGACGGTGCTGTAATTGTGAAAAACGGCAAAATTGCTGTGGCCAGTGCTTATTTGCCTCTTTCTGAAAGTAATTTAATTCCAAAAGAATTTGGCACACGCCACAGAGCCGCTGTAGGAATCAGTGAAGTTAGTGATGCGATCACGATCATCGTATCAGAAGAAACCGGTGATGTCAGTTTGACGTTGAACAACGAATTGATTCCACGTTTGACCCAAGAAGAATACTTAAAAATTCTGCGGGCTGAATTAGTACCAAAAGAAGAAACGAAAGATAAGAAGAACCTTTTGCAGCACTTTCTTGAAGGTGTATCGAAGGGGGCGAAGCGAAAATGAAAATGCCCTCTCAAAGCAACTGGTTTTCAGGTTTGTTAGCCTTATTGTTTGCGTTATTGTTATTTTTTAATGCTAATTCCTCCAATAATTCGACAACGAGCTCCACTTCATTTCAAGTATATGACGAAGTGCTAGATAATATTCCAGTCCAATTGGAATACGATCAAGATAAATATTTTGTTTCTGGTTATGAAGAAGCGGTTAATGTTCATTTATCCAGTGCCAACCGTATTCAACTGAATGCGCAATCTAACGAAGATACCAGAACATTTCAGGTGGTCGCGGATTTAACACAGGTGGGGTTAGGAACCACTGAAGTCCCTTTAAGAGTGAAAGGCTTAAGTTCAGCCGTAACTGCTGAGCTGGAGCCTAAAACAATTACCGTTACAGTAGAGAAAAAAGTCACGAGAGCTTTTGAGGTTCAAGCACAGCTGCCCGGCTCAATTGAGGCTGACGGCTACAAGGTAGAAAAAGTAAATGTTAGTCCAAAAACGGTAGAAATTACCACAGGCGAAGAAACAGCCAAAGCTATTACTAAAGTTATTGCGCCATTGTCTAATGTGAAGCAGTCTGCTGAAACAATTAAGCAGACGGTCAATGTACAGGCATTGGATGCCAAAGGTCAGGCCTTGAGTATTGAGAATCCTGCACCGCAGGTAAAAGTGGTGGTTGATTTGGCTTTGCCTTCGAAAGAAGTTGGGCTGACGATTAGTGCGACAGGCTCACCGCCTGCTGACATTGATCATTACACATTTAGTCTTTCTGAGGCAAAGGCTGAAATTAGAGGCTCAAAATCAGTCTTGGATACAATTGATACGATTGAAGTACCAGTAGATATAAGTAATATACGAACAACAACCAAAAAGACAGTTGAAATTCCTGTTAACGGTGATTACATTGTAACGCCGGAAAAAGTTACTATTACAATTAATCCAGTCTTAACGACAACCAGATCTAGCTATTCAGATAATGGCGGTCAGGGATCAACGCTTCCTAATAATAATCAAAAGCCAACGAATTCTGGATCGTCCGATAAAAAAACAAATGGTTCTACATCAACGAGCAGTTCCACGAGTAAATCAACCTCTTCCAGTTCTACAAAGCAAGAGGTTGACGATACCGCAAATGAATAACGGAAAAAATGCTCGTTCTATAAGCAATAACTAAGGATCAATGATTCGACTTTACTTGAATAAAAAAGTGAATAGTGTTTATGATGGAACCTATATGTAAAAGGAGAATTTAACATGGGTAAATATTTCGGAACAGATGGTGTTAGAGGCATTGCCAATAAGGAACTAACACCTGAATTAGCGTTCAAACTAGGACGTTATGGCGGCTATGTATTAAGTCAGCATGAAGATTCATCACGTCGTCCAAGAGTGTTAGTGGGTCGCGATACACGTATCTCAGGACAAATGCTAGAGCAAGCGCTGATTTCAGGACTTTTATCAGTCGGTATTGAGGTTTTTCAGCTGGGTGTGATCTCAACACCGGGTGTGGCTTACTTAACTAGACTTCAAAAAGCTTCTGCAGGCGTTATGATTTCTGCTTCTCATAATCCGGCAGAAGACAACGGTATTAAGTTTTTTGGTTCAGACGGCTTTAAGCTTGTGGATGACCAAGAATATGAAATTGAAGCCTTATTGGATCAAGAAGAAGATCATTTACCGCGTCCTTCTGCTGAAGGCTTGGGAACCTTAGATGAATTTCCCGAAGGTTTGTTAAAATACTCTCAATTCTTGGTTCAAACTATCCCAGGCGATTTATCTGGATTGTCTGTTTGTGTTGATGCGGCTAATGGCGCTACAGCTACTTCTGTCAATCGTTTGTTTGCAGACTTGGAAACGGATTTTTATACGATGGGCACTAGTCCAAATGGCTTGAATATTAATGATGGTGTGGGTTCAACGCATCCAGAAGCGTTAGCAGAAATGGTCGTTGAAAAAGGAGCGGATGCTGGTCTAGCCTTTGACGGTGACGGCGATCGCGTCATTGCAGTTGATGAACTGGGAAATATTATTGACGGCGATAAAATTATGTTTATTTGTGCCAAATATTTAGCTGAGAAGAATCGCTTGAAAAAAGACACAATTGTTACCACTGTAATGAGCAATTTAGGCTTCCGTAAAGCAGTTGAAGCGGCTGGCTTAAAGGATGTTATTACACAGGTTGGCGACCGTTATGTAGTCGAAGAAATGCGTAAAAATGATTACAATTTCGGTGGAGAACAATCTGGTCATATGATTTTCTTAGATTACAATACGACCGGTGATGGAATGCTTTCAGGTATTCAGTTGCTAAACGTTATGAAGCAAACTGGTAAAAAATTATCCGAGCTGGCGGCTGAAGTAACAGTTTATCCGCAAAAATTAGTAAACATTCGCGTAACAGATAAAAATGGTGCCATGGAAGTTCCGGCAATCAAGGCTATTGTAGAAGAGATGGAAGCGGAAATGAACGGCGACGGCCGAATTTTAGTTCGACCTTCCGGTACCGAACCTTTATTGCGGGTAATGGCTGAAGCTCCGACCCAAGAAAAAGTTGATTATTATGTAGATAAAATTGCTGAAGTTGTAAAAGCTGAAATTGGTGTTGACTAAAAACTGCAGCGCACATTAAATCAAAGGTAAACCAAAAGTTATTCAGGTTTAAGCAGTTGAAATAAAAGCTGGAGTAAGCTGTTGAGTGTCTTACTAGACTTTTATGAAATTGTTGAAGCTCCTAACTTTTGGTTGCCTTTTTTCTTTTTTTAAATTGACGAATATTTAATGGATGATTGTTGCTATTATTCGTTTGTAGGATTGACAGAAGACCTAGGAAAAGGTACGATATTTGAGAATCCATTAAAATTTTAATTATTTTGTTTTAAAAGGAGTGTTATAATGGGGAAATACTTGGTTTTACAGACGGATTTTGGTTTAGGGGATGGTGCAGTCAGCGCCATGTATGGGGTCGCTCATATGGTAAGCGATGACATTACGATTGATGATTTAACACATGAAATTCCGCCGTATGATATTTGGGCTGCTTCATATCGGTTGTATCAAACAGTGAAATATTGGCCCAAAGGAACTGTTTTTGTATCGGTAATTGATCCGGGAGTGGGTAGCACGAGAAGAAGCATTGCCGCTAAAACTTCCTCCGGTCATTATATTATTACGCCGGACAACGGTTCTTTGACACATATTTTACATTATCAAGGGATTGACGAAATCCGAACAATTGATGAAATCAAGAGCCGTTTGCCTCATTCAGAAGAAAGCCATACATTTCATGGTCGTGATATTTATGCGTATAATGGAGCACGTTTGGCTAGTGGAGAAATTGACTTTGCAGAGTTGGGTCCTGTAGTTTCAGCTGAAACGATTGAAACACTGCCGATTATTGAAGCTTCCATCAAGCAACAGATCTTAGAAGGTAGCATCGATGTGCTGGACATTCGTTTTGGTTCCTTATGGACAAATATTCCTTTAGCCTTTTTGAAGCAAGCTGATATTCAGCATGATGACCAACTGCAGGTAACTATTTTTCATCAAGGAAAAAAAGTGTACCAAAATATTATGAAATTCGCTAAATCATTTGCGGATGTTAATATTGGTGAACCGCTAGTTTATGTTAATTCATTAGTCAATATTGGTGTAGCGGTGAATCAGGATTCGTTTTCTAAGTTGTATCATATTGGTACTGGAACGGATTGGACAATTCAATTACGAAAAGCACCAAAAATTATTTTTGAGTAGGAGTGGGGATATGAAAAGAGATTTTTCTGTAAAAACAATCGTAGCCATCGGAATTGGTTCTGCTGTCTTTGTTATCTTAGGACGTTTTGTGGTCATTCCGACAGGATTTCCAAATACGAATTTAGAAACGGCCTATCCGTTTTTAGCGTTGATTTCTGCTATTTTTGGTCCAGTTGCCGGCGGCTTGATTGGATTAATCGGCCATACCTTAAAAGACTTCACGACTTATGGCAGTGCCTGGTGGAGTTGGATTATTTGTTCTGGTATTATAGGAGTGATCTATGGCTTTGCGACCAGCAAGCTGGATCTGCAGCACGGTGAATTCAGTAAAAAAGATATGATTCGCTTTAATATTTATCAGCTGCTTGGAAATGCGGTGGTTTGGGGTTTGATTGCACCGACATTGGATGTTTTAATCTATAGTGAACCTGCAAATAAGGTTTATACACAAGGCGTGATTGCCGTTGTCTTGAATGTGATTTCAGTGGGTGTTATTGGTACAATCTTAATGGCGGCTTATGCAGCGACCAGAACCAAAAAAGGCAGTTTGACAAAAGATTAAGGTCATGACAAGGGTCAGAAAAAAGCCAGCTTGTATTTAAGCAGCAGCCTTTTTCTGCCCTTTTTTACATAGAGATAAAGGAGCAGTTTCCATGAAAAAACCACTCATTACGTTTACTAATTTTTCTTTTCAATATCACAGTCAGGCAGAACCAACGCTGCACGATATTCATTTAACCATTTATGAAGGTGAAAAGGTGCTGATTGTTGGTCCGAGCGGAAGTGGAAAATCAACCTTTGCTCAGTGCATTAATGGCTTGATTCCGTATACATTTGAAGGCGAAATCACAGGCAGTGTAAAGATTCGCGACAAAGAGCTGTCACAAACAAGTTTATTTGATTTATCCTTTGACGTTGGTACGGTGTTACAGGATACCGATGGACAATTTATTGGCTTAACAGTAGGTGAAGATATTGCTTTTGCCTTGGAGAATGATGAGGTTGCACAGGATAAAATGAAACAAGAGGTACAACGCTGGGCAAAAACAGTTGAGCTGGAGCATTTTTTAACCCATCGACCACAAGATTTATCCGGCGGTCAAAAGCAGCGGGTTTCTATGGCCGGTGTCTTGATTGATGAAGCGCCGATTCTATTGTTTGATGAGCCTTTAGCGAATCTTGATCCTAGAGCAGGCAAAGAAACGATTGCCTTAATTGACGAGATTCATCAAAAAACGGAGACCACTGTCCTAATTATTGAGCATCGTTTGGAGGATGTTTTATATCGTTCTGTTGATCGCGTAATTGTTTTTAATGAGGGGCGTGTTGTCGCTGATTTACCGGCAAATGAGCTGTTGCGAACGAACATTCTGACTGAGCAGGGCATTCGGGAGCCATTATATGTAACGGCAATGAAATATGCTGGCGTTGATTTAGCAACCGTGGAAAATCTGGCGCAAATTCACTCTGTGCAGGCACCAGAGCTGAAAGAACAAATGGAAAAATGGCATGAACACCACACACAAACAGTGAAAGCCACGGAGAAAACCAAACTATTGTCTTTAGAAAACCTGACGTATCAGTATCAAAAAAATGGCCGTAAAGTCCTTGACGCTATTTCCGTCACTTTCAACAAAGGAGAAATGATCAGCATCGTTGGGAAAAACGGCGCTGGCAAATCAACCTTAAGTAAAGCGATTTGCGGATTTGTAACACCTCAAAAGGGTCAAATGACTTGGAACGGTCAGGATTTTATGCGTTTTTCAATTAAAGAACGAGCGGACAAAATCGGTTATGTTATGCAAAATCCGAATCAGATGATTTCAAAAAAGCTAATCTTTGATGAGGTGGCTTTGGGCTTACAATTAAAAGGCGTGCCAGAAGCAGAAATTAAGGAACGCGTGGAAAAGGTATTAAAAATTTGCGGCTTGTATGCGTTTCGCAAGTGGCCTATTGCGGCATTAAGCTTTGGTCAGAAAAAACGTGTGACGATTGCGGCTATTTTAGTGCTGGAGCCTGAGATGATTATTTTGGACGAACCGACTGCGGGGCAGGATTTCAAGCATTATACAGAAATGATGACCTTTTTAGAGCAGCTGAATGCACTGGGAGTAACGATTGCGATGATTACTCATGATATGCATTTAATGCTGGAATATACAGAACGGGCTTTGGTGGTGTATGACGGGAAAATCATTGCCGATACAACGCCAGTAAAAGTATTGACGGATGCTGAATTAGTAGCACAGGCTTCATTAAAGGAAACCAGTTTATTCACCTTTGCCCAGCGTCTAGGAATGAAGGAGCCGTTTAAGTTTACAGAGAATTTTATGGCTTATGATCGGAAGGTGCGCTTGAAATGAACGAACATCAGACATTAGGATATATCCCGGATAATACAGCCATTCATAAATTGAATGGAACAGCGAAGCTGATTTTTTTAATTTTGCTGTCGGTTGCTTGTATGACGACTTACGACACGCGCTTTTTACTCGGCATGACCGTTTTTTCACTGTTTTTGTTCAAGCTGTCTAATATTAAGTGGCATCAGATTTCTTTTGTAGTGAAATTTATTTTTGTTTTTTCCTTGTTGAATATTATTGCTGTGTATCTGTTTGCTCCAGAATACGGTGTAGATATTTATCATTCTAGAACAGTTCTTTGGGAAGGAATCGGTCGCTTTACGTTAACGCAGGAACAATTATTTTATGAGTTTAATTTAGTTTTGAAATATTTTTGCACGATTCCGTTAGTACTGATCTTTTTACTGACGACCAATCCCAGTGAATTTGCTTCAAGCTTGAATCGACTTGGTGTCAGCTACAAAATTAGCTATGCAGTGGCTTTGGCGATTCGCTATATTCCCGATATTCAAGAAGATTTCTTTGATATTTCGCTTGCTCAGCAAGCGCGCGGCTTTGAAATGTCTAAAAAAGGCAAGCTGGTACAGCGAATTAAAGGAACAGCACAAATTGTACTGCCGCTAATTTTCTCTAGCTTGGATCGGATTGAAACAATTAGTACTGCCATGGAGCTACGTCGTTTCGGAGAAAAGAAAAAACGAACCTGGTATGCTGAACGACCGTATCAGTCAAGTGATTTCATAGTTATCGGTTTAGCCGTTTGCTTGACGGTTTTCAGCTTTGGCTTGTTTAAAGTTAACGGCGGCCGTTTTTATAACCCGTTTCATTAGGGAAAATGGATAAGTGAAAGAGTCAATTCGTTGAGTTGGCTCTTTTTTGATATATACCAATTTTTATGTTTTAATAAGTTTGTTGACAAGTGTTCCTTGTTTGGTATATGATTATTGCAGTTTCTATTGAAATAAAAATAAAGAGGTGAAAGTAGACCAATGATGGATAGCGCCAGGCCTGAAAAACAGGTGACGAGGAAAGAGCTTATCGAAAGATTCGGCGGATGGCTCTAGGGACTGCACTCTACAAGCTGAAAGGAAAACTTAATTGTAAAATTAAAACAAAGCTTCAGCTACGCAGAATAGAAACGTGACGTTAAGCATGAAAATTGTCTAGATGCGGAAAAATTCACTGTGAATTGACTCAACCCTCACAGTCCTGATTTTTAAAACATCTATTCATTTTCTCAACCAGAAAAACAGGAAAGTAGGAAAAAGACATATGTGCGGAATCGTGGGAATTATTGGAAAAGACAATGCAGCAGACATCTTAGTGCAGGGACTGGAAAAATTAGAATATCGTGGCTATGACTCAGCGGGGATTTTTGTAGCTGGAGCAAATGATCAGCATTACTTGGTTAAATCGCAAGGAAGAATTGCTGATTTACAAGCTCGAATTACTCCCGAGGTGAATGGAACTGTCGGTATTGGACATACTCGTTGGGCGACACACGGCAAACCAAGTGAACGGAATGCGCATCCTCATACCTCAAGCAATCAACGTTTTACTTTAGTTCATAATGGCGTGATTGAAAACTTTGAAGAAATAAAACAGGAATTTCTTCAAAACAAACAGCTGGAAGGGGAAACAGATACAGAAATTGCCGTTCACTTAGTGGAATATTTTTCAGATAATGGACTTGCAACAAAAGCAGCGTTTAAAAAGGCGCTGACCATCATTAAAGGCTCCTATGCATTTGCTCTAATTGACAGAAATGATCCGGAAACGATTTATGTAGCAAAAAATAAAAGTCCGCTATTAATTGGATTAGGCGACGGCTTTAACGTCATTTGCAGTGACGCGATGGCGATGCTTTCGCAAACCAACCATTTTGTGGAAATTGCTGACGGCGAAATGGTGACTGTAAAGGCCAATGAGATTGCGATTGAAGATGAAAAGGGCAATGCCGTTTATCGCGAATCCTATGAAGCACAGTTGAATTTAAGTGATATTGAAAAAGGAACCTATCCTTACTATATGCTAAAAGAAATTGATGAGCAGCCAAGTGTTATGCGCCGCATCATTCAAGCCTATACGACAGCAACTGGCGATACACAAATTGATGAAGAAATCCTAAATCAAATCATTGCCAGTGATCGAATTTATATTATTGCCTGTGGCACTAGTTATAATGCGGGCTGGGTAGGAAAAGCGATTCTTGAGCAGATGACCAATATTCCAGTTGAGGTTCATCTTTCCAGTGAATTCGGCTATAACATGCCTTTGCTTTCTGCCAAACCATTCTTTATCTTTTTAAGTCAAAGCGGAGAAACGGCGGATAGTCGTCAAGTATTGGTGCAGCTGAACGAAATGGGCTTGCCTTCTTTAACGCTAACAAATGTGGCCGGTTCTACCTTATCCAGAGAAGCTGATTATACTTTACTGCTGCATGCAGGCCCTGAAATCGCTGTGGCTTCTACCAAAGCCTATACGGCTCAGATCGCAGTGTTGGCAGTGCTGGCAAAAGCAATTGGCGATCAAAAAGCCAATCCAAAATCCTTGAACTTCGACATTGCCCATGAATTAAGTGTGGGTGCAGCTATCATGGAAACCATCATTGATGAAAAAATGCTGATTAGTCAGCTGGTGGAACAATACCTAACTGACAGTAGAAATGCGTTTTACATTGGTCGGGGTGTCGATTATTTTGTAGCGATGGAAGCCTCCTTAAAACTAAAGGAAATCTCTTATATTCAAGCGGAAGGCTTTGCCGCCGGAGAATTAAAGCATGGTACCATTGCTCTGGTGGAAGAAGGAACACCTGTATTTGGTATCATTACGGATCAAAAAACTGCGGCGCATACACGCGGCAATTTAAAAGAAGTCGAAAGCCGCGGGGCTCATAATTTTGTGATTTCTTTAGAATCTTTAGCCAAAGAAACTGATCAGCTGATTATTCCCGATGTACATCCTTTGCTGACACCCTTAGTCAGCATTGTACCAACACAGCTAATTGCTTATTTTGCAACATTACAAAGAGGCTATGATGTAGATAAGCCGCGTAATCTGGCAAAAAGTGTAACAGTCGAATAATAGAATAGTCATTAAACAAAGAGGTCGGGACAGAAGCGTTTAGCTTCGAGAAATAAGAAGGAATTCACGAAAATTGTTTTTCGAATTTTTGTGAATTTCGGCTTATTTCCGAAGAGGCTGCTTCTGTTCCCGCCGTTTATTCGTGTTTAGAGTGTGAAGCAAAAGTGTTCTTTACTTTTGTTTCACACTCTTTGTTGTTAGATAAAATCGTTTTATAAAACTCGTAAAGCAAAGTCTGGTTTATACGAAGAAACGGTAGTGATTTGAACGACATCTCCGGGAACGGGCGCATGAATGTAAGAACCATCTCCTGTTGAAATACCTACATGATGCGTACTGCCGTGACTTCCCCAAAAAACGAGATCGCCTGCTTGGGCTTGTTCTACCGGAATAACACTGCCGGCAGTTTCTTGATCTACGGTGGTTCTGCCTAATGATCGACCGATTGCTGCAAAAGAAACTTGAACCAAGCCAGAGCAGTCAAAAGCATCGGGGCCTGCTGCACCATAAACATAAGGTTTGCCTAATTGTTTTTTTGCCGCTGCTACGACAGCAGCTCGATCATCTGCTTTTTTCTTTTGCTCAGCCTCTTGTTTTTTCGTTTGAGCTAATTTATTGGTCAGTTCAGTTTGTTGTTTTTCTAATGAGCGTTGCTTTTTTGCAGTCGAAGTAGAGAGTTGTTGAATAGCCGCTTTTTCCTGCTTCAATTGTAGAAGCTCGGCTTGTTTTTCTGCTTCAAAACTCATATTATTCTGGGTTTGTATGGCTGAAGAAGCTATTGCTTGCGAAGTGCTTTTTTTCAGCGAAGATCCAGTAGGGATTTCAATGGCGGTTAAATTTTTGACTTGTTGTAAATCAATTTGCAACTGTTGGATTTTTTGTTCTATGGTGGTTAGTTGCTTCCTTTGTTGCTCCTGCTTGTTTGCTACTTTTTTATTGGACGCTTGTACTTGTTGTAAAGCTTTGGTTGTGTCATTTATTACTTTTTCTTGAGAAGGGGAAGCAGCATAAGCGGAAGTAGCGGCAAATAAGACTGGGGATAGAAACATGACAAATAAGGCGGAAATAAATTTCTTTTTTTTCAAAGTAACGCTCCTCATATATGTAAAATTATACTCTCTTTAGCACCAACAAACATTTAAACATGATTGGAGGGAATAGTCCATAAAAGGGACGTTAAATATATATTTCGGTCATTACAAAACACTGACTTTTGTGTCGAAATAAGAAGCAAATGTAATAAAATCAAAAGCTTAAAACGAATTAAGTTACTATTTGTAACTAATTACTGTCATTTTTGCTTGGTTTATTATAAAATAGAAAATGGTATTAAAAAAATTAATAAATAAAAGAAGGTGATAACAAATTTATTCTACGCGGGTTGGTCCAATTCTGCCATTATTTTACCTCTTAAATTAATCAGATCAGCGAAATTCTTGCGTTCTTTCATGATTTTCTATATTATAAAAAGCAATTTTAGGTTATGATGAAAGTAATTAAAAAAAACAATAAACATTATCAAGAGTGTATAAATAGAAAGTGAGTGTAAGGAATGGATAATCGCGTAGAAGTAATGACATTTTCAAAATTAAAACAAATGATGCAGGAACTGGAAGCAAATGAAGCAGTCAATGATGATACAAAGATTTTTATCGATACTGGTTGGGATAGTGTCCAAGAAGTTGAACCAAATGCCTTTCAGGTTGAAGAAGTCGTAGAATTTAAAGTAAAAGATGAACTAACAAATGAATTTTATGTTGGTTATTCATTGACTGAAAAAGCAGAACAAACAAAGGCACAAGGACCGAAAGAAACAGCAGTCATTATTAGAAATTTATATTAACAAAAATAAAGGTTTCGCTGAACAGTGATCTGTTTGATGGGACTTGTGTCTGGATGAAAGAATCATAGTTGGAGACGAATCATTAGAGGAGTGATATTTCTTTTGACGAACAAAATTCCGTTTCCAAGAAATTATGAACGGTTCATTGAATTAGGACATAAAGCCGTACAAGAAAATAATTTACTTGAAGCGTTGAACTTTTTTGAAAAAGCGTATACGATAATACCGGATTTTTCCCTTAATTATTTCATTGTCACCCTCCATTTAGAACTGGGGCATTATAAACGAGCCTTAGAAGTAGCCTCAGAAATGAAGGAGCAATATTATTCTCATTGGGATTACAGGGAACTTTATATACAAATTTTAATTAAAAATAATAAGTTTACTCAAGCACATAGCATTATCAATGAACAAATTTTGTCGGAACAAGAAGAGAATACAAATAAACTCTCTTCTTTAAGAAAAAAATTTCGGTATGTTAAATTGATGCATCAACAATTTGAACCGAAGGACAATAAAGAAGTACGAGCAGATCTTTTACGTTTAGGCGAGTACGATTATTGTGAACAATTTTCTATTGTAAAAAAAGTAGTTCAACTTCCGCAAGAAGAGTTCATAGATATTGGGAAGCATATTTTACTAAATAATGAGTTACATAATTTGGTTCGTTCATGGGTATTAGAAGAATTTAGTTCTTGTCATTATCAAGAAACGTTGGAATATCTCTGGTGGGACCAGCAAAAATATACGATCATTCCTGCGACAATAGGGAACCCTCTAGATTGTGGTGCCTATCAGAGAATTCGGCTCTTTTTAGAAAAGGAGCTACTGAATGAAGACTTATTTTTATTAGTGGAGATACTGGAGGAACTGCGCTTGCATTTCGCCTTGTTGTATCCAATGGCTGATCAGGTAATTAAAAATCCTACCTTGTGGGCAATTAGCTATATTATTTTCTCTAAACCCGCTGCAGCCTATAAATATCAGCTCTATAATCAATGGCGGGAACTCAAGGAAATTCAAAAAATACAAGGGGAGCTACGCACGGATATCGAAAGCTTCCTATCGTAAACGTTAATCACTTAACTATTACTCTTTATCGAGTAATGGTTGAGTGATTTTTTGTTGATAATGAAAACTTATTTTTTATCAATCAAGATATTTTTGAAAAAAACATTATATTTCTTTCTTCAAATACTATATAATTGAATAGTTAAAATTACATTGAGATTAAAAAAGTTTGTTAGTGAAGTAGAAGGAAATGAGAAAGTGGAAAAATAAAGGTGGGTTTTATGAAAGAGAAAAGGGCAAAATATCGGAAGTCGAATTTTGAGTTGTTAAGAATTTTAGCCATGTTAGGCATTATTGTCTATCATTTGGTTTTGCATCATTTGGATTATAATCGGTTTGCTTTAATTGATGAGACATTAGGATCAAACTTTTATCATTTAGAAATAATCCAACTATTTTATACCTTGGGACAAATTGGCAATACGTTGTTTATTCTTATTACCGGATATTTTCTAATTGAAAGAAAGGAACATATCAATGTTGTAAAATCAGGAACTAAGTTACTAAATCGCTCGTATTTTCTGGCGATTATATTGTTGGGAATTTCTTATTTGTTAGCTAGATTGCGCTTGCCGTTTTCGTCTAATTCCGATATCCATATGGCATTAAACGGCTGGTGGTTTGTTGGATATTATCTTTTTATTATTATATTTGCAAAGTATGTTCTTAATCGGTTTCTTAATGGATTAGATAAAAAAGCATATTTGAATTTCATTTTAAGCTTGACGATCTTGCTAAGCTTTATGGAGGTTTTCAATGTTCTTGCAAATTTGAAAATTCAAAATTTTGTGATTGGTATTTTAATTTATTCTATCGGCGGTTTTCTTCGTTTATACTCGCCGTTTAAGAAGGTAAAGTTAAGAATATTTCTTCTTTTTATTTTAGGCTTTACATTAATCCAAGTGGTTCAATATAAAGTGAATTTACAAACAAACCTGCGGCAATTTTATAATGCACCGGAAGGCTTGTTTGTTTCGTCGCCATTTACTAACGTACTGTGGTCTCCAAGTATTTTATTTACAATGTGCAGTGTGTGTATCTTTGAAGTCTTCAACAGGATAAAAATTGGTAGTATCAGATGGATTAATACGTTATCAGCAGCCACGTTTACAGTATATCTATTCCACGAATCTTCTTTTTTTCGCAAACTACATTTTCAAGGGCTGCCTTTGCCGAATCGATTAGGGGTATTAAAAACTGTTTCTACTAAAATTTTAGCGGAAGGACCTGATAAGGGTACCGCAGTTCCCTTAAATAATCCGGAGATGTGGATTGACTTAAAAGATTTTATGAATATTAGTCAAGTACTTCATGAAAGAGGCTTAAAAATAGGCGTTTTATACATAATTTTATTGACAGTTGGGATTTTCTTTCTCGGCATAGTATGTGAGTTTGTTATTCAACTTTTGAATAAGATTTTTAAGAGTATCTTTGTTAGTGATTTCATGAAAATAAAAAGAAACTTACGTTCATAGTATATCCTGCTGCTTTCAGGTGATGCATCTTGACTAATCTCAGGAAAGAGGCCGGGACAAATAGCCACGAGTTCTGTAGTCCTCACCAAACACCAACCTACAAGCTATTTCTGTCATCTCTGGTATGTCAGGAAATTGCTTGTAGGTTAGGCAGTTATTGAGCATTTGCCTGCCATAAGTATTCCTTTTGACCGTCGTGAATACTATGCATTTCAGCGCTCGGAGAGTCAATGACGACTTGTAGCTGATCATTTTTTCGCATAATTTGTATTCTTTCCTGTACGTTATTTAAATGTCTTTTTCTCAAGTGTAATCGTTGGTAATATCGTAGCCAGTTGTGTATCCGTGACTTCGGGGTACCAGTTTAATACATTGCACGTTGAAAAAACTAAAGCACTCTTTAACATCGCTTCTACTGAATCCTCTTCTGCGATCCCTTTGATTAAGCGGCCTAGAAAAAAATCGCCGCAGGCAATGGGATTTTTTGCTTTTACAGGCTGCGCAGCGCCAAAATAAAATTCGCCGTGCATGCGAGCGACAATTCCCGCTTTTCCTAAGGTAATAATAAAGTTTGGAATTTCTTTTTTTATCCCATCAGCTAATAAGGTCAAATAATCCTCCACTGTATTAAGCTGCTTTTTAGGAAAGATTTCACGAACTTCTTCATCGTTAATTTTGATTAAATAAGGTGCAGCTTTTTGGTAAGTTTCTTTTAAAGCAGCACCACTGGTATCTACGCAAAGCTTAAAGGTTACTTGACGTCTGGCTAATTCCGCTTCGAGCTGGCTAATATAATCAGCGGGCATTCCCTTCATCAAAGAACCAGAAAAAACCACGATATCATTTTCATGGATCGCATGGATCAGATTTTGAGTAAATAATGCCAAAGTTGCTTCGTCTAATTCAAAGCCTTTTTCATAAACAGGAACAATCTCTTTTTTTTGTACGTCAACTAAGATATTGCACAAACGCGTATTTTTTTGAACAGCTGTCGTCCGTAAAAGATACCCTTTGGCTTGAGCTAATTCAACCAGTTGTTTGCCATAGAGACCACCGATCATTGTATGAATCATTACCGTTTCGCTTATTTTTTCATAGGTTAAAGCGTAGGCGACATTAAAACTTTTACCGCCCGGAAATTCTTTCACTTCAATGGGACGATTGGGAATAGCGTTTTCAATCGTTTCTAACAATAACGTGCGATCAACCGCAGGGTTTGGACATATCAGATGAATCATAAAATCAGCCTCCTTCATTTTCTCAAATTCATTATACAATAAAAAATGTTTTGTTTGCATATATTTTGCAAAAATATTTAAAAAGTTGCAAAATGCAAATTTTAGGGTTGCAAGTTGCAAGAAATGTGCTATGATTATGATAACGATTACAAAGGGTGGTGGAATAATGATAGATAACAGAAAAGAATATATATTAACTATCTTAAAAGAAAAAAAGTCCGTTCGTATTTTGGACTTAAGTAAGCAGTTAAAGGTTTCTAGAGAGACCATCCGCAAAGATATTATGGAAATGGAGGAAGAAGGGCTGCTGAAAAAGACATACGGCGGTGCGGTTTTGGACGAAGCCAATATCGAAACTGACTACGAACGAAGACGTGCGGAAAATAAAGAGCAGAAAGAAAGCATTGCAGAACGTGCCTATCAATTTATTGAACCAGGAGACACTATTTATCTAGATTACGGAACAAGTACGTATGCTTTGGCAAAAAAATTAGTTGATTTTGAAAACTTGACAATCGTTACCAACAGTATTCCCATAGTGAATTTGTTAATCCACTCTCCGGGAATTCAACTGATTATTTTAGGAGGAAATATTCGGAAAAATGAAGATTCATTATTTGGTACGTTCGGCTTGAACAATGCCAAGGAAATATTCGTTGACTTAGGCTTTTTCGGTTGTGCCGGTATCGATATTAAATCGGGCGTAACGAATTATCATATGGGTGAAATCGAAATTTCCAAGGTCATGCTTCATCAAAGTAAAACAGTGATTTTGTTGGCTGATGAAACCAAGTTCGGCAAGTCAGCTCTTTATAAAACCTCGAGTTTGGAAGATTTAGATATCGTTATTACGACTAACATTAAAGAAGCGGAAGTAGAAGAAGAATTCTCAAAATATGATTTTGAAGTTATTAAAACGCAAGGAAGTGAAAAGAATGGTTAAAAAGGAATTTTTATTTAACACTTCTTTTAATACAAAGGAAGAGCTGTTTCAAGGTGCAACTGAATTTTTAGTTCGTAAAGGCTATGTGTCAGAGGCGTTTGAAACGGCGTTAAACACCAGAGAAAAAGCTTTTCCAACCGGGTTACCAACTGTACCACCTGTTGCAATACCGCATACAGACGGTACGTTTGTAAAAAAAGATACAATTTTATGTATCGTTAATCAGCAAGAAATTGTTTTTAATGAGATGGGAGGTGACGAAGAGGACATTGTTCGGCCAAGAGTATTTTTTATGTTAGTGCTTAGTGAAGGTGAGACGCATCTGGCTCAATTGCAAAACCTCATTGAAAAAATTCAAGGGGGCGAATTGGTGGCGAAATCTTTAGGTGCTAAAAACTTAGAAGAATTTGAACGTGCTGTAAATCTGTATTTGTAAAAATAGTTGAGGAGGAATAATGATGAAAAAACGTATTATTGTTGCTTGTGGCGGTGCTATAGCAACTTCTACTGTAGCGGCTAACCGTATCAGAGAGCTGTTAAAAACCAATGGCATTGATGCAGAAGTAAAGCAAACTAGGATTACCGAATTAGATACAGAAAAGGATGGAGCAGATTTAATCGTTACAACGGCCAAAGTGAAAAAAGATTATGGTGTACCAATCCTTCACGGTGTAGCCTTTATTTCAGGGATTGGTATTGAAAAGCTGGAGCAACAAATTTTAGATGCCTTAAAATAGGAGGAGGGGTTTTTAATGGGAGTTATTCAATATATTGTTGATTTAGGTCCGACAGTCATGTTGCCGTTAATCATTTTTATTATCGGTGTTTTGTTAAAACAAGGTATTGGAAAATCGCTTCGTTCTGGTTTGACAGTTGGAATTGGTTTTGTCGGAATTAATTTGGTTATTAGTTTAATGACGGAAAATTTGGGTGATGCGGCTAAATCAATGGCTGATAATTACAATTTAGGCTTGAATGTTATTGACTTAGGCTGGCCGGGCACCGCGCCTATGGCATGGGCCTCAAACATGGGCTTGATTGCGATACCAATTGCAATCGGAGTGAATATTTTAATGTTGGCGACGAAACTGACAAAAGTGGTCAATGTTGATATTTGGAATATTTGGCACATTGCTTTTACAGGAGCCATGATTCAAGTAGCGACAGGAAGCTATGTTTGGGCAATCGTAGGGATTGTCATTCACGCAGCAATTATTTATAAGCTGGGAGATATTTTTACTCCCGTTACGGATGAATACTTTGGGTTAGAAGGAATTGCGATGCCTCACGGTACTTCGGCCTATATGGGGGGTATTGCAAAACCGATTGATGATTTGATAGAAAAAATTCCCGGCTTAAAGAAAGTAACCTTAACGCCGGATCGAATTGAAGAACGTTTAGGTGTTTTCGGTCAGCCGACTGTCGTTGGAGCTATCTTAGGGTTTGTCATTGGTTTATTAGCAAAATATTCTATTGGCCAAGCGGCAACTTTAGCGGTACAAATGGCTGGGGTAATGGTTTTAATGCCGATGGTCGTTAAGCTGATTATGGAAGGACTCATTCCTATTTCCGAAGCGGCTCGTACAATGTTGGATAAACATTTTTCAGGAAGTGATTTTCGGATTGGTTTAGATTGTGCGTTAATGCTGGGAGATCCAGCAGTGGTAGCTTCTTCTATGCTATTTGTTCCATTAACCATCTTAATTGCAGTAGTTTTGCCGGGTAATAATATTCTTCCGTTCGGTGATTTGGCAACTATCGGCTTTTTCGTAGCCATTGCCGTAGGAGTACACAAAGGCAATATTTTCCGCGTATTATTTTCAGGTACCGCTATTATGACGATGACATTATGGATTTCAAATCAAATGGCGCCGATTCAACAAGCGCTGGGTCAACAAGTCGGCTTGACAAAAGCAGGAGAACAAATTTCTTCTATGGACCAGGCAGGTTCTCCGATTACTTATCTATTGTCTAAGGGAATTACGTTGGAAATGGGGCTTGGCTTTTTTGTAATCCTCGTACTTTATGGTTTTTGTGTTGCTTACACGTATACAAAATATAAACAAGGAAAATTATATGTTGAATCAAAAGAAGCTTAGGAAGGTGAGAGCAAGTGAAAGCTTTAACGGTAACAGATGTAGCAGCGTTTGAATTGCAAGAGATTGCTAAACCATCACCTAAAAAAGGCGAAGTATTAATCAAGGTGGCATACGTAGGTGTTTGCGGGTCGGATTTGCCTCGTTATTTTGACGGTGGTGTTCATCAATTTCCTCAAGTGCTGGGTCATGAATTTTCAGGAATTGTTGTTGAAACGGGTGATGCAGTGGATTTAGCAAAAGGGACAAGAGTAGCGGTTGCTCCACTCGTTCCATGTAATGAATGTGAACAATGTCGAAGCGGTCATCCACAATTATGTTTGCATTATAGTTTTATTGGCTCAAGACAGCAAGGAGCAATGGCGGAATATGTGATTGCGCCGGCTGAAAATTGTTTGGTGGTACCAAAAACGTTAGATTTAAAAATTGCAGCGACAATTGAGCCTTTGACTGTAGCTATTCATGGTGTTGAACGCATCCGTACAAAAGCCGGAGATAAAGCAGTTGTTTTGGGAGCGGGAACAATCGGTTTAATGACAGTGCTTGCGTTGCGTGCTAGAGGCGTAGGTGAAATTATCGTGGTTGACTTAAATGAGCAAAAATTAAAGTTGGCTCAAAAAATTGGTGCAGATTTGGTGGTCAATCCTTTGAAAACTAATTTAGATACGTATTTCGAAGAACATGGGCTGGGAACCATTGTTTTTGAAACAGCAGGCAATCACATAACACAGGTACAAGCGGTAAAATACGCGGCGCGCAAAGCAAAAGTAGTCTTTGTCGGTACTTCTACTCATCCTGTACAATTTGAAGCAGAGGAGTTTGAGTTGATTTTACGTCGGGAATTAGAATTGACCGGTTCCTGGATGTCTTATTCTGCACCTTTTCCGGGATTTGAATGGCATGCAGCGTTAAATTATTTAGCAAAAGGTGAAATTGATACCCGACCATTAATTACTGGCATCTATTCTTTAGAAGATCAAGCTCTGCCCTTTGAAAAAATGCGTGAAAAGAATTCAAAAGAAGTGAAGGTATTATATGAAATTGGAGGGGAAGAACAGTGAGCGACATGCACAAAGCACGCTTAAAACGAATGTTGAATGAAGCTGGTATCATCGCAGCGTTAGCGATTGATCAGCGCGGCGCCATGGAAAAAATGATGGGGCAATTTAAAGAAAAAGCCACTGCGGAAGATATAATAGAATTTAAAACCTTAGTTTCAAAGGAATTAACACCCTACACATCTTCCATATTACTAGACCCCGAATACGGATTACCTGCGGCCAAACAGAACGATCCAGCCAGTGGCTTGTTACTAGCATACGAGAAAACGGGATATGATGCAACTGTTCCTGGAAGATTACCTGATATTTTAAATGAATGGTCTGTTCACCGCTTGAAAGCAGCCGGAGCAGATGCCTGTAAATTCTTACTTTATTATGATATTGACGAAGAAGAGGCAATTAATGAGCAAAAACATGCCTTTATTGAACGATTAGGCGCTGAATGTCTAGCAGAAGAAATGCCGTTCTTTTTAGAGTTGGTTTCTTACGATGCAGCGGGTTTAGCTGCCAACAGTGCAGAATATGCCAAACGCAAACCCCATAAAGTCAATGATATGATGAGAATTTTTTCTGATGAAAAGTACCATGTGGATGTTTTAAAAGTAGAAGTTCCCGTGAATATGAATTTTGTAGCCGGCTATGCTCAAGGTCAAGCGGTCTATTCTCAAGAAGAAGCGGCACAATACTTTGTCGAACAATCTCAAGCTACCGCGCTGCCTTTTATTTTCCTAAGTGCAGGGGTTTCAGCAGAGCTTTTCCGCGATACTCTGCGCTTCGCTAAAGAAGCCGGCTCGACTTTTAATGGTGTTCTTTGCGGCCGAGCAACCTGGGCTGAAGGTGTTGGCATCTACATTAAAGAAGGAAAAGATGCTGCGCTTAAATGGCTGCGCGCGCAAGGAAAAGAAAACGTCGCGCAACTAAATGATGTATTAGCTGAAACGGCAACGCCAATTAAACTATAAAAAATGTAAAACTGGGGAAGTAAATAACTGCGAGGTTGAGCCAAAAGTCGTTTAGGTTCGAGCAATTGGAGTAAAAGCCGACCAATAGGCTTTTTATATTGATCGTCTTTTATGAAATTGCCGAAGAACCTGACTTTTGACCACCGTTTATTCGTAAGTAGTGGGCGGGACAAGACTGTTTTTTTAGTTTTGTTTCGCCCACGTTTTGGTTTATGTAAAAATATTTTGAACGGCCAGCAGAGTTAACGCAAATGCAATAAGAACTCGTTATTTTTTCATTGATTCATGAATGAGCTGCTTCAGACAATTGCAGTTGCTTTTTTATTAAATAATAAAACGTAAGTCATAGAATCCTTTTAAATCAAAATATTTGTATAAAAAAATAACCGCTTCTATACTAAAAGTAACCAAAGATTAGGAGGATGAATGAAATGGAACAAAGAAAAACAGGTTTTAGAACCTATTTTACCGATGGCGAGGCAGGTGTTAATATTTCTTGGGGCTCTATTTTTGCAGGAGTAATTACGTTTTTAGCTATTTTTATGACACTTGGTCTTATAGGTTCTGCAATTGGCTTCGGAACACTTGAACCCACTTCAAATAATCCTTTAGAAGGCGTCGGAACTGGTTTGATTATTTGGACAATTGTTACAGTGGTGCTTTCACTTATGGCAGCTGGGTTTGTGGCTGGTGTGGCAGCTAGAAGAATTGGCTTGCTGCACGGCTTCTTAACTTGGGCTACCAGTATGTTAGTCGTAATGCTGTTGGTTAGTTATACAGCTATCAGCACTTTTTCAGCCGTAGGTTCACTTTTAGGCAATATCGCTTCCGGCGTGGGAAATGGTGTGGGTGCGGTTGCTTCGACAACTGGAGATGCTATTTCAAAAGGCTTTGATAAAGTTACAGATGAAATAGGGACAGTGAATACCCAAGAATTGCAGGGAAATGTAAACAAGTATTTAAAAGATACGGATGTACCAGAGCTGCAGCCAGATTATTTAAAAGATCAAATGAATGAGGCTACGGATAAAATTAAAGAAGCCGGTAAAGAAATTGCTAAAGATCCTGATAATGCAGATAAAGTTTTTGATGATACTGCAAACTCTTTACAGGATCAAGCCAAAAAAATTGGAGACTCTGTTGATAGGGATGCGATTGCAAACGCCGTTGCTAAAAATAGCGACTTGTCTCAAGAAGAAGCTCAACAAGCGACGGATAATATTTATAATGGCTTAAAAACAGCCACTGATGAAGCTCAAAAACAAATTGATACAGCTCGTACGAACTTGGAACAAGCGAAAGATGATTTAAAAGAAACTATTGACGATGCTAGAAAAGCGGCTGATGATGCAGCTGATGCGACTGCTAAGGCTTCTATCTGGGGCTTTGTTGCGATGATTATCGGTTTAATTATCACTTCATTAGCCGGCTTATGGGGAGCAAATTTAGTGAAAAATCCTGAGAGAGAAATCAAAATGTAACGGATATAAAAAAATAAAATAAGTAGTTTAAACAAGAAGTTGTTAGTGAGGGAAAACCTTCCTAACAGCTTCTTAATTTAATATAGAAATTGCTTTATTTATAGGATACAATAAAGACAGTATTAAACAGCAAATTAAAATAGCTTTTGTCAGGAGCGGATCTTCGCTTTCGTTGGCTGACTGATTGGTCGGTATCAAGCGTTTAAAAAGTTAAAGGATTATGCTGCAAATTTTTATTTTGATTTTTTAAATAATGAATTCCTTGTTTCAAAATGCATTGTTAAAACAAAAAAACACCTTTACGCCAAGTAAAAGTGTCTGCAAGTATTGATTTCAGTGATTTTATAAATAACGCGTCCTGAGGGAATCGAACCCCCGTCTCAAGAACCGGAATCTTACGTGATATCCACTACACTAAGGACGCAAGCACGAATACTAGTTTAGCTGATAATTCGAAAAAATACAAGAGGAAGAGTAAAAATAATGAAATTTGAACAACATTTATCTCAACAGCAAAAGCAAGTTCAAAAGTTAGCCATGACACAACAGCTGCAGCAGTCTATTCAAATTTTACAATATAACACAGAAGAGCTTTATTCTTATATAGAAACAAAATCACTGGAGAATCCTTTAATCGACATTCAAACGGAAAGCAGTAATGATTTTTCAACGGCAAGTTCAAGAACGTACACCGGCGAAGAAAATAATTATCTCAATCAAATTCCTGATAATCATACATCGTTGTTTGAATATTTAATTGATCAGATTCATTTAAATTATCGGGATACGTATCTTCGAACATTGGTTTTATTTTTAGTGGAATACATTGATTTAAACGGTTATTTGATGATTGATTTACAGGAGGCCGCTGCTAAAACAGGAGCCAAATCGATTGAAATGCTTGACGCCTTGACCTTAATTCAACAACTAGATCCGGCTGGTGTTGGTGCACGCGATTTGCGGGAATGTCTGCTTTTGCAGATTGAGCGAGATGATGCGGCGCCTGAATTAGCTTATATTGTCGTTGAAGAAGAATTCACGCATTTAGCCGAACGTAAATGGGCTCTGATAGCGAAAAAATTTAACGTGGAACTAGCAGAAATTCAAGTGATTTTTGATTACATTCAAACCTTGACGCCGGCTCCAGGCAGTATTTTTGAATCGACCGCTGGTTTATATATTCGTCCTGATTTAACTATCAAAGTAAAGAATAACCAGTTGATTGTCACGTCCAATAAAACTGGGACACCAAAAATACAGTTTCAGCAGGACTATTTTGAACGAATGGAAGCGACAGAGGATGCCGAAGTTCAAAAGTATATCCAAGAAAAGAAAAATGAATTTGAATGGCTGGAAAGAACGATTGCCCAAAGAGGAGATACGATTTTAAGAGTTGGCAGTGAAATTGTAAAAAGACAGCAGGACTTTTTTCTTAAAGAAGATCGTCCGTTAAAGCCAATGACCTTGAAGGAAATCGCTGATACCCTGAACATTCATGAATCCACAGTCAGCCGGGCAGTAAATGGTAAATATTTGGCTGCTGATTTTGGTGTTTTTGAGTTAAGAACCTTCTTTTCTCATGGACTAACTAATAATACTGGCGAAGAGACCTCTACGGACAGCGTAAAAAAAGCCTTGCAAGCCTTAATCGATAATGAAAACAAAGCCAAGCCGTTGTCTGATCAAAAAATTGTAGACCTACTACAGGAAAAAGAGATTACTATTTCGCGGCGCACGGTGACCAAATATCGTGAAGCTTTAGGCATTCCATCCTCTTCTAAACGCAAACGTTACGATCAATAACGTAAACTCGTCTGACAAATGGTTTGTTGGACGAGTTTATTTTAATAAGCAGGAAATCAACAGCAACAAATAGTGGGCGTGACAAAACTAAAAAACAGTTTTGTCACGCCCACTATTTACGAATAAACGGTGACCCAAAGTCAGGTTCTTCGGCAATTTTATAAAATCCGATCAATATAAAAAACATATTGGTCGGATTTTACTCCAATTGCTCGAATCTAAACGACTTTTGGCTCAACCTCCTTAACAGAAGCCACTTGACGGGCTTGAACCGTCGACCTCAACCTTACCATGGTTGCGCTCTACCAACTGAGCTAAAGCGGCATAGATCTATCGCACAAAATACAGATTACCGTAGAACTGAAAATTTGTCAACAACTTTTCGTGCAAAAATACGATTCAAAAATTAAAGCGGGTAAATGGACAGCAACGAAAATAAAATAACAAAAGCAAAGTAGGTACAGACACGATAAAGACAAACAATTAGAAAAAGACCACGCACGGCGCCAATGAGAGAATTATCTTGCATAGCTTTTCAAAAATAGCACCTCTTTACAAAAAAGAAAAATGAGAACAACTAAAAATTTAATGTAGAAAAAGTTAAAAAAACATTTGACAGACTTTTCTAAATCAAGTAAGATATGACTTAACAATAAAACATCCATTGAAGAGAAGAGTAGATTTGGCTGTGCTTTACAAGAGAGTCTCGGTAGGTGAAAAGAGATAAGTGCAAAAGGATTGAAGATGGCCTCTAAGGATAAGCTGTTGATAGGTAAGCAGCTTCGGGAAAGCACCCGTTATCATAGCCGCAAGTTAATTGACTTGAACTGAGAAGAAAGATTTGAAAAAATCATTTCTAAAACAAAGGTGGTACCGCGATTATTCGCCCTTTGCTAGTGAAACTAGTGAAGGGCTTTTTTTGTAGTTTTATAAGGAAGTAGTCTAGAAGTTGGAACAATAATAAAATAAATGAAAGCAATGAGATGGAGAGTACAGCAGGAACATCATCAGACAGAGAGCTTGGGCAGCTGAAAACAAGCGATGATTGAACGTTGGAAAATGGCCATTGAGCAGCACTTCGAGTGAAGCAATTCATAAGACAGTGACGAAAGCACCCGTTAACGTGCAAGAGTATAATCAATTTTTTTGACGTACTTAATAAGGACATCTATGTGAGTAGATGTTAAATAGAGGTGGTAACACGCGATCGCGTCCTCAAATGCAACCAGCATTTGAGGACGTTTTTTATTTTTTAAAACAGGGAAATGGAGGGAAGGAAGTTAGATGAAGAAAAAAGTGTTGAAGGGATTGTTGGTGTTAACAAGTATTTTCCTTATCACTGCATGCGGTAAGCAGGACAGCAGTGGGCAAGAGTCAACGAAGGAAGCGAAAGTAATTCGTGTAGGCACCTCGCCGGGTCCGTACAGTGAATTGTTTTTAGACGCAGTCAAGCCGATTTTAGAAAAAGAAGGTTATCAGATAAAAGAAACGGAATTTTCAGAGCTGCTGCAAGCAGATGTAGCTTTAACCGAAGGAGCCATTGACTTAAACGTCGATCAGCATACTGCATATCTCAATAACTTTAACGAAAATAAACAAGCGAAACTAATTGGACTTACCCCAGTGCCGACTGTACCAGCGGGGCTGTTTCCGGGAAGAAAGCAAAAGCTGACGGATGTGAAAACGGGGGATAAAATCGGCATTCCGGATGATGCGTCCAATACAGCAAGGGCGTTTAACTTATTACAAAAGGCCGGCTGGATTAAATTAAAGGCTGACATAGATCCGGTCAAAGCTTCGGCTGCGGATATCGTTGAAAATCCCAAAAAGTTAGAGCTGATTCAAATGAAATCGGCACAAATACCGCGAAGCTTGTCTGATTTAGACTTTGCAGTTATTCCGGGAAGTATCGTTTATAGCGCAGAGCTAAATCCAAAAGACAGCTTACTGTCGGAGGATGTCTTAAAAGAGTATGAGCTGATTGCGGTAGTGGACGAAAAAAATAAAAGCAGCGACTGGGCTGAAGCTGTTGTGAAGGCCTATCGCTCGCCTGCCTTTAAAGAATATATGAGTAAACATAATCAAGATAATTACTGGTTTATACCGAAAGAATTACAGGAGGAATAGAGATGATCGAATTAAAAAATATTGATGTCGTCTTTCAGCAAAAGAAAAAACAAATTGCCGCAGTAAAGGATGTAAGCATTAAGGTTGAAAAAGGGGATGTCTTCGGTATTGTCGGTTACTCAGGAGCCGGTAAGAGTACGCTGGTTCGAGTGATTAATTTACTGCAGCGACCGACGCGGGGCGAAGTGATTATTCAAGGGAAAAATTTGCTGCAGTTTTCAGCGAAAGAGCTGCGTAGTCAACGAAAAAATATCGGGATGATTTTCCAGCATTTTAATCTAATGAAGGAGCGGACGATTTTCAGTAATATTGATTTTTCATTAAAATACTCCGGGTTAAGTAAAGAGGAGCGACGAATAAAGATTGAAAGGTTGTTGGAATTAGTTGGCTTGTCAGATAAAAAAGAAGCTTATCCTAGTCAACTTTCCGGTGGTCAAAAGCAGCGGGTAGCTATCGCCAGAGCGTTGGCGAACGATCCGGAAATCTTATTATGTGATGAAGCAACAAGTGCCTTGGATCCCAAAACGACAATTCAAATTTTAGACCTGTTGAAAAAACTAAACAAAGAGCTTGGCTTAACAATTGTGTTAATCACCCATGAAATGCAGGTAGTCAAAGAAATTTGTAATAAGGTAGCAGTGATGGAAGACGGCCGGGTGATTGAACAAAATGATATTGTTTCTATATTTAGTCAGCCGAAAGAAGCCTTGACGAAGGACTTTATCCGTACGGCAACCCATATTGATCAAGCGTTGGAAACACTTGTGCAGCATCCGACCTTGACTCGCTTAGGTGGAAATGAAGTGTTGGTTGAATTTTCTTATGTAGGGGAGCAAACCAGCGAACCACTGATTGCTCAGCTTTACAGCAAATATCAGGTAGTGACAAACATTTTATATGGAAATGTTGAAATTTTACAGCAGGTGCCGATCGGAAATTTAATTGTGATTCTTGCAGGGGAAGAGTCACAGCGGACGAAAGCACTGGAGTTTTTACAAAAGCAAAAGGTTCAGGTCAAAATTTTAAAAACACATGAACAGCAGGAAAATGTTGTTCCATTACATGTCATTTAAAGGAGTGCAGCCAATGTCGAATTTTTTTGAAACCTATTTTCCGAATGTCATTCAGTTAAAGCAGGAATTTATTGATAGTACCATCGAAACCTTATATATGGTTTTTTGGACAGCAATTATAGCCGGTATTTTAGGCACATTGCTGGGAGTCATTTTAGTCGCCACCGGACCGAGCGGGATTTTGAAAAATAATGTCGTTTACAATGTTTTAGAAAAAATTATTAATGTCTGCCGTTCGATTCCGTTTATCATCATGCTGGCGTTAATTCAGCCGCTCACTCGTTTTTTAACAGGAACAACGATTGGAACAACGGCTGCGTTAGTGCCGCTGGTGATTGGCGTAATACCCTTTTTTGCAAGACAAATTGAAAATGCGCTGCTAGAAGTGGATCCGGGCGTGGTAGAAGCTGCTGAATCAATGGGTACTAGTTCATTAGGTATTATTTTTAGAGTGTATTTAGTGGAAGGACTACCGAGTATCATTCGTGTTTCCGCTGTTACGATTATTAATTTAATCGGATTAACTGCTATGGCTGGAGCAATTGGCGCCGGCGGGTTAGGCAACTTAGCTATTACGAGAGGCTATAATCGCTTTCAAACGGATGTTACGCTGGTAGCAACGTTAATCATTTTAGTGCTGGTTTTTGCCAGTCAGTTCATCAGTAATACCTTAATTAAAAAAACATCTCATTAATCAGTTGAAAAGAAAATGGAAAAGAGGAACGTATTTATGAAAAAAGTAGTGAAAGTTTTAGGTTTAGTCGCAGTGATTGGTTTTATTTTAGCAGGCTGTTCTACAGGAAATGCCAAAAAAGCAAAGGATGAGGTCGTCAAATTAGGAGTAGTCGGCGCCAACAATGAAGTCTTTGAATCAGTGAAGGAGCGCCTGAAAAAAGAAGGAATCGATCTGCAAATTATCGAATTTTCTGATTATACACAACCAAATGCAGCGTTGGCCGAAAAAGAAATCGATTTAAACTCCTTTCAGCATCAAATTTTCTTGGATAATTATAATCAAGAGCATAAAACAGATTTAGTCTCTATCGGAAATACCGTGAGTGCGCCGCTTGGTATTTATTCTTCAAAAATTAAAGATGTCAAGGAATTGAAAAAAGGGGCGGAAATTGCGATTCCAAATGATGCAACGAATGGCGGGCGCGCATTGCTATTACTACAAAGTGCAGGCTTAATTAAAGTCGATCCGGCTAAAAAACAAACGCCGACTGTCAATGATATTACAGAAAATAAGCAAGAGCTGAAAATCACTGAACTGGATGCTTCGCAAACTGCCAGAGCTTTGCAAGATATTGATGCTTCTGTGATTAATAGCGGAATGGCTGTAGATGCAGGCTTTGTACCGACTGAGGATGCTATTTTCTTGGAGCCGGTTGATGAAACATCGAGGCCTTATGTGAATATCATCGTGGCGCGTAAAGAAGACAAGGACAATAAAACCTACAACAAAGTCGTAGATACGTACCAACAGGAAGCAACGAAAAAAGTGATTGAAGAAACGTCAAAAGGATCAAGTATTCCAGCGTGGGAAACTTTCGGCCGTAAATAATAGGAGGAATGTCAAATGACTACAAATACAAAGGTATCAATCAAAGAAGAAATTCAGCAAAATGCCGCCGAGGTGATTGCGTTAAGACGTCATTTTCATCAATACCCGGAAGCTAGTTTAAAAGAATTCGAAACGATCAAAAAAATCAAGGAAGAATTAGACAAGCTTGAAATACCTTATGAGCCGGTTGGAGAAACAGGTGTACTTGCAACCATTGAAGGAGCAGGTACTGGAAAAACAATTATTTTAAGAGCGGATATTGATGCGCTAGAGCTTGAAGATGCTACGGGAAAAGAGTATCAATCTAAAAATCCGGGCTTAAATCATGCCTGTGGACATGACGGTCATGCGGCAGCTTTATTAGGCGCCGCCAAAATCCTGAAAAATCACACGGAGGATTTCAACGGAACCATTCAATTAGCATTTCAGCCAGCAGAAGAAATTGGTGCCGGCGCTTGTCAGTTTGTTGAGGGCGGTTTTGTTGATGAGGTAGACCAAGTTTTTGGTATTCACTTAGATTCGAGTATCCCGGTTGGCAAGCTGGTAGCGACAAAAGGAGCAACGAACGCTTCCTGTGATATTTTCAAGATTGAAGTAGCTGGGTTAAGCAGTCATGTCGCTCAGCCACATGTGGGACGAGATGCGGTATTAGCTGGTGCCAGCATCGTTGTAGAGCTACAAAAAATTGCTGCTAGAGAAGTTAGTCCGCTTGATCCGGTGGTTGTCGGAATCGGCGTGCTGGATGCAGGAACGAGATATAACATTGTGGCTAATCAAGCTAGAATTGAAGGAACGGTTCGAGCGTTTAGTCATGAAACGAGAGCGTTTGTCTTACAACGAGTGGAAGAAATTGCAAAGCAGGTTGCTGCAGCGCATCGGACGGAAATTGCTTCTTTTGAAATCCATGATGCAGCCGGACCCTTAATCAATGATGACACTGCCACCGATTTAGCGCAAAAAGTAGCAGCTGATATTGTTGGTCTTGAAAATGTAGTAACGGATAATCCAAAAAGTCTGGGTGCCGATGATTTTGCTGATTTCTTATTAAAAGCGCCGGGTGTTTATGGTCGGGTAGGAACACGCAATTTGGAAAATCTCGATACGCAATATGGTCATCATCATGAAAAATTTGATATCGATGAAGCAGGCTTAGCCCTAGCCACTGAGTTTCATGTACAATATGCATTAACTTATTTAGAGCAAAACAATTAAATGAATTTATTGGAACAAGCTGGAAAGACTGAAAAGCAAGTAGCCTAAACTAGCGAACTTGCTTTTCAGTAGAAATATGTTAAAATACCTTGTGTAAAGAAAGGTGATTAAGAATGTTTGTTCTTTCAGATAAATTTGTCCAACGAATCAGCTCCCAACAATTGAATGTGATGAAGCATTGTTGCGGAGCCTAATAAAAAAATCTTCATCATTTAATGAACAACCGATTTTTTTAGGCTACTATTGCTAGTCTTATTTCGTGTTGGCGTTAAGTGATGTTGGATTTTTCTTAATACAGACGACAGGACAACGTGTTTCATGCGTTGTCCTTTGTTGTGAGACAAGGGAGACGATAGTGTTGACTATCTGCTGCCTTGTTTTTTTACATTTTTTCGCATGAACGCGTTGCCTGCAGCTATTTTAAGGCTGAAAAACGCATACTTAAGACAATTTACAACTATTTATTGAAAAGAGGCAGAAACATGAGTTTATTAACGATTGAACATTTAACCCAGCGCTTTGGTGAAAAAATTCTTTATGAAGATGCAGCCCTTCGCGTAAACAAAGGCGATCATTTAGGTGTAACCGGACAAAACGGTGTAGGGAAGTCGACACTGATAAAAATTTTAACAGGAGAAATCTTGGCGGATGACGGAACGATTACTTGGCAAAATAATCTTAAAATTGGCTATTTGGATCAGTATGTAGAAATTGTCGGCAATTTTACGATTGCAGCATTCTTACATCAGGCCTATCAGAATTTGTATCAATTAGAGCAAAAAATCAGCGAGCTGTATGAAGAATATGGTCAAACAGGCGAAGCAAAGCTATTAGAACGTGCCGGCACTTTTCAAACACAGTTGGATGAAAGTGACTTTTATCAAATCGAACCGATCATTAATGAGTTAGCAAATGGGTTGGGGCTGACAGCACTAGGTCTAAATCGTCCGCTTAAGGAATTAAGTGGCGGACAACGCTCCAAGGTAATTTTGGCGAAGTTGCTTTTAGAAGAACCGGATGTTTTATTATTGGATGAACCAACAAATTATTTAGATGATACGCATATTCAATGGCTGATTCAGTACTTGAACAGCTTTAAAGGAACGTTTATTTTAGTTTCTCATGATTATCATTTTTTAAATGCCGTTACAAATTGCATCTGTGATATTGAGTTTGGCAAGTTTACGAAATATACAGGCAATGTTGAAAAGTCCTTTGCCCAAAAGGAATTGAACAAAGAGGCCTATTTAAAACAATATCATGCCCAGCAGGCTAAAATTGAAAAAACAGAGGCGTATATTCGTAAATACAAAGCCGGCAACCGGGCAACAATGGCCAAAAGCCGACAAAAACAGCTGGATCGAATGGAACGTTTAACGCCGCCTGGCAGTTTACTAAAGCCACAGCTGACTTTTCCTTACCAACCACTAGTGGCCAGCTTGGCTTTAATGACAGAACAGCTGGTCATAGGTTACGACCAGCCATTATTAGCACCACTGAATTTGTCGATTCATACCGGGGAAAAGGTGGCGATTAAGGGCTTTAATGGGATCGGGAAATCAACCTTAATCAAAACCTTAATAGAAAAAATTCCGGCAATCAGCGGTGAATTTCATTATCCGGCTAATACGAAAATCGCCTACTTTTCACAGGATTTAACATGGGAAAATGATTATTTGACGCCATTGAGCTATTTAAGTGATTGTTTTCCTAAGAAAACCGTGAAAGAGCTACGGACCTATTTAGCCAAATGCGGCTTGCCGGATAAATTAGTGAACCAGTCCATCCGTTTGTTGAGCGGCGGTGAGCAAACCAAAGTAAAATTATGTACCTTAACAATTCCTCAAAGCAACTTAATTTTCTTGGATGAGCCGACGAATCATATTGATGCAGCTGCCAAAGAAAGTCTGCGCCAAGCGATTCAAGCTTATCCGGGAACGATTGTCATTGTTTCTCATGAGGAAGAATTTTATATGGATATTGTGGATCGGATTATTAATATTGAAGAGCTGATGCCTTAAGTATTATCTAACGGAAACGAAATAAACACTCACGAGGACAATTGTCTGCACGAGTGTTTATTTTGATTGCTGGTTATTTTTTTGTTGCTGCTGATTGTGTCAGTCCTTCATGGATTTTGTCTAAATTCCATTTCATCATGGAGTAGTAGCTATCACCGTCTTCCCCTTTTTTAGCGATCGAATCGGTAAAGATTGTACTGTAAATGGGCAGTCCGGTTTCCTTAGCAACTCGCTCCATACTGCGTTTATCCACGCTGGTTTCCACAAACAGTACCGGTACTTTGGTTTGTTGGATGTTATCAATGATTTGTTTCATTTGATCCGGTGTACCCTGACTCTCCGTATTAATTTCCCAAATATAAGCCGCTGTTAGACCATACGCTTTTGAGAAATATTTAAAAGCACCTTCACTAGTTACCAAAAGCTTTTGCTGTTCAGGAATATCGGCAAATTTTTCCTTGGCTTCTTTGTCTAAAGTAGAAAGCTTTTCAATATATTCTGCGGCGTTTTTTTCGTATGTTGCTTTGTTTTGCGGATCTTTTTCGCTTAAAACATCACGAATCGCTTCCACATAAAGAATGCCGTTTTGAATGTCCAGCCACGCGTGCGGATCTTGCTCCTTTTCCTTGCCGGCGCTGGTTAAATACATTGGGTTCACCTTTTTGCTTACTGAAAAATAATCTTCATCCTCTTTTTTGTCAGCTGTTTCCATTAATTTGCTGAACCAGCCATTACCGCCTGTTTCTAAATTTAAGCCGTTAAAAAAGAGAACATCTGCTTCTGAAGCTTTCGCGATATCTTCGGGCAACGGTTCGTATTCATGAGGGTCAGTGCCAACGGGAACAATGCTGTGTAAATTAATTCGCTCTTTTCCGACATTTTTAGCCATATCGCCTAAAATTGAATTAGTTACTACAACATCCAGCTGTTTCTTTTCAGAGGAAGTGGCAGATTTACTCTGACATCCTACTAAAAGAAAGACAGCCATGAAACTAATAAGTAAAGCAAACGTTTTTTTCATTAATTTATATCCTCCTATCGTTGTTTGTTTATGAAGAAAAGTCCTTTCTTAGGTGAAAATAGAAACGCTAAAATGAAAAAGGCAGCGGCCGTTAAAACGATCGTAGCTCCGGAAGCCAAGTTATAGGAATAGCTGAAAAATAAGCCGATAATCGAGCTTAACATACCAAAAAGTGAAGCCAGTCCGATCATTGTCGGTAAATGATTGGTCAGCTGGTAGGCCGTTGCCGCCGGTGTAATCAGCATGGCAATCACTAAGATGGTTCCTACCGTTTGTAAAGAAGAAACCGCCACTAGCGTTAATAAAAACATTAATGCATAGTGGAAAAATTGAACGTTTAAGCCATAAGCTTTAGCCATTGTTGGATCAAAGGAAGTGATTTGCAGCTCCTTGTAAAACAGACCTACAAAAAGTAAAACAACAGCACCAACCAGTATCGTGATGATAATATCAGAATCACGAACCGCCAAAACATTTCCAAAAAGGATATGGTAAAGATCCGTCGAGCTTTTAGCAAACGAAATCATGATAATACCTAAAGCAAAGAAAGAGCTAAAAACCACGCCGATAGCAGTATCATTTTTTAACTGACTTTTTTGCGTGATAAATCCGATTAATAAAGCGGCAATTACGCCGAAAATCGTGGCACCGAAAATATAATTAGCACCCAGCATATAAGAAGCCGCCACGCCGGGCAATACCGCATGAGAAATGGCATCTCCCATCAACGACATTCCCCGAAGGACAATGAAGGAACCGATGATTCCGGATACAAGTCCCACAATGATGGACGTCATCAAAGCATTTTGTAAAAATTGATAACGCACTAAACCGTCAATAAAATTAGCAATCATGCATCTGCCACTCCTTTAATCACAATATCACCCATAGTTTCGCCGTAAGCTGCTTGAATATTTCGATTGGTAAAGGTCGTACTGACAGGGCCACAAGCAATCAGTTTCTTTTTCAAAAGGATAATCTCATCAAAATAATGAGCTACCTTATGCAAATCATGATGAACGATAAGAATGGTTTTCCCCGCCTTCTTTAATTCCTTAAGAATGTCCATAATGACTTTTTCACTCGTCATATCAATACCTACAAATGGTTCATCCAATATAATGATATCGGCTTTTTGAGCTAAAACACGAGCGATAAACACACGCTGTAATTGCCCGCCAGATAATTCACCAATTTGACGTTTGGCAAATTTTTCCAACTGGACAGTTTTCAGAGCGGCCAATGCTTGCTCTTTTTCTTTTTTCTTAGGTCGCCGCAGTACGCCTAATGATGGGTAAGTACCTAAAAGTACTACTTCCAAAACATTGATCGGGAAAGATAAATCCAGTGCGCTGCGCTGTTCAACATAGGCAATGCGCTGTTTGTGCAGATCAATCGAATCGCCGGCGATTTGAACGTTTCGCGACTCAGTTTTAATTAATCCTAGCAATCCCTTTAAAAACGTCGATTTTCCTGCGCCGTTAGGACCGATAATGCCTGTAATTTTCCCGGCAGCTATAGGCAGCGAGATATCAAGTAGGGCTTTTTGACCTTGATAGCTCACGGTTAAATGTTGAACAGTGATTGTGTTTAAAGACAAAATATCTCCTCCTTTTTTAGGTTAACCTTAAAAATAGTATATGGTATAGTTGAATTGAAAGCAAGAAGAAAGTTAGGTTAGCCTAAAAAATATCTATTTGGGAATGAACTGATGAGAAACGAAAAAGAGGACGGACAAAACCATTTTTGGTTTTGTCCGTCCTCTACGTATGAATAAACGGTGATCAAAAGTCAGGCTCTTCGGCAATTTCAAAAAAGCTGCCAATGCAAAAAGCGCATTTGTCATCTTTTCCTCCAATTACTCGAGCCTAAGCGACATTTGATTCAACCTTGAATAAACGGTGATCAAAAGTCAGGCTCTTCGGCAATTTCAAAAAAGCTGCCAATGCGAAAAGTGCATTCGCCTCTTTTTCTCCAATTGCTCGAGCCTAAGCGACATTTGATTCAACCTTGAATAAACGGTGATCAAAAGTCAGGCTTTTCGGCAATTTCAAAAAAGCTGCTAATGCAAAAAGCGCATTCGCCTCTTTTCCTCCAATTGCTCGAGCCTAAGCGACATTTGATTCAACCTTGTTGAAGTGTTTTTATTTTAAATGAGCAATTGTTTCAAAAATTGTTGCCGTTAACTCTAGATGAGTATGGCTTTTCTGGTATTGATTAGATAAGAGAATGACACCAGTTTGGCAATCCTTAGTAAGCATGACATTTGCTTCAAAGCCATCTTCTACGCCATGTCCTTTGATATAATTGGAGAAATTATATAAACCGCCCATATATTTTCCATAAGTCTTTTCAGACCAAGCATCCTTCGTTATTGAAGGATCCAGTAGTTTTCCACCCAACAGATCAGCATAAAAGTGGTATAAGTCGCTGACAGTCATTCCCACGTTGCCGGTACCGATTTCCTGACCGAATAACAAGGGATTGTCTTCTATTAGCGGCGCTGAGATCTGTTCTTCAGCGTCTTTATAAGCATAGGTTCGGTTAAGTGATGTTAAAAAATCATCATAAAAGCACGTTCGAGATAATTGCAGGTGATGAATAAAAGTTTGAGTGAAAAGCTCTCTATAAGTAATGTTCGTCAACTTTTCTAAGATTCCTGCTAAAATTCTGTAATTGACTGCTTCATATTTATATTTTCCATAGGTGCCCATGTTTGCATGAGTAATTGAAAAAAGAAGGAACTCTTCTTCAGTCATAGCTATTGTTGGCTTACCTTCTTGATACAAACCTGAGCTCATCGCTAACAACTGACGAATAGTGATTTTTTGACTATCAGGAATGTTCGGATAGAAGTGATCCAAGGTTTCATCCAGCGATAAATGGCCGGCCTGTACCTGCTGCAAGATCAAAACTGCAGTCATGGCTTTCTGGACGGAACCAATTTGATAAATAGACTGGTAGGTATTGGGACGATTATTGGCAACGTCTGCATAACCATAGCCTTTCTGCAGGAGAATCTGTCCTTTCTGAATAATTAAGGCGGTACCGACGAAGTGAGTATCGGTTATTTTCTTTTCGATTGTTTTAGCCAGCTCTGAGTCCGGTTGGATTTCTTGGTTGAAATTCGTTGCCTGTGACACGTCTTTTGGTATTTTGGCGACAGAGCTTGCTGTTTCGTCAGATGGAGAGTTTGTGGAGGATGGATCTTTTTGAAAAAATAGAAAATAAATTTCGGCCGCTACTAGCAGTAACAAAATAAAAATAACTAAAATTGGTTTGAATTTGCTTACACGTGTTTGTTTATGATGCATAATGCTACCTCCCGATAATTTTCATTTTAGCTGCACCGGAATGAAAAACAAGTTGTTCTCATAGGATTTAACGAACAATTTTGTAAGTTTACTTTTATTTCAGGAAAAATTCATAAAAAACGCAAGTTCTCATCACAACGAAACAAAAGATCAATGATTTTTTAGCCAATCAATGGTAAAATAAAACAGGACGTTTTGAAGAGTGAAAGTAAAATAACTAAGATCACGGAGGAAATCATGACCCAAAAATACGAGGATAAAACATTACGAATCTTTAGTTTAAACGCTAATCGGCCTTTAGCTGAAAAAATTGCTGAAGTTGTCGGAACTGAATTAGGAAAAAGTACGGTGCGCCAGTTTAGTGATGGAGAGATTCAAATTAACATTGAAGAGAGTATTCGTGGGGACCATGTTTTTCTTATTCAGTCAACTAATTTACCGGTGAACGATCATTTGATGGAGCTGTTGATTATGATCGATGCCTTAAAACGAGCAAGTGCCAAAACGATTAATGTTGTGCTCCCTTATTATGGCTATGCCAGACAGGATCGGACAGCGAAGCCAAGAGAACCGATTACCGCAAAGCTAGTAGCGAATTTACTGGAAGAAGCGGGTGCCACACGGGTTTTAACGCTGGATTTACATACTGTTCAAGTACAGGGCTTCTTCGATATTCCTGTGGATAATTTATTTACGATGCCATTATTTGCCCACAATTATCGGCAAAAGCAATTGACGGGCGAGGAAATCGTTGTTGTTTCACCGAAAAACAGCGGGGTACAACGTGCGAGAAGCTTGTCGGAATATTTAGATGCGACGTTGGCGATTGTCGATCAGGAGGAGATAGAAGGGAATCGTTCCGGTTATGTTATCGGTGAAGTGAAAGGCAAGACCTGTATTTTGGTAGATGATATTTTGAATACTGGAGAAACCATGGCAACAGCCGCCGAAATTTTAAGAGAAAATGGTGCTGGGGATATTTATGCGTGTGCTTCACACGGTATTTTATCAAAAGGAGCTAAACAAATGCTGGAAGCTTCTCCAATCAAAGATATTTGTGTAACAGATTCTGTCTTTATCCCGGAAGAATGTCGTCCGGAAACCTTAAGCGTGGTTTCTTGTGCAGAGCTGATGGGCGAGGCAGTCAAACGAATTCATGAAAATACACCAATGAGTCCGTTGTTTCGTTTAGAGGAAAAATAATAAGTTAGAAAAAAAAGAAGTTCAGCTGTATTTATAAACTGGACTTCTTTTTATCCTATTATCAAGAAAGAGGTTGAATGTGTGAAAGATAAAAAGGGAATTGCGTTCGGATTTATTGCGTATGTTTTTTGGGGCATTATTCCTATTTACTGGAAGTTAATGCCGTCAGTCGCGCCTTTGGATATTTTATGTTATCGAATTCTCTGGTCATTTTTATTTATGCTGATTTATATTTTGGCAACAGGAAAATGGTCATTATTTTCAGCTGAAACTAAAGCAGTTCTGCGAGATAAAAAGAAGCTGAGTGCCATTATTTGTGCAGCGCTGTTGATTTCGGTCAACTGGTTTACCTTCATTTATACTGTAAGTCAAGGTCATGTTACGCAGGCAAGCTTAGGTTATTATATGAATCCGTTAGTAAACGTATTATTGGCAACGTTGATTTTAAAGGAAAAGCTCAGTCGTTCCGGCTTAATCGCTTGTTTGTTGGCGTTAGCAGGCGTTATTTTATTGACGATTCAAACTGGAGAAATCCCGTTGGCTTCGATCATTATGGCAGTGACCTTTAGTTTTTACGGCCTGATTAAAAAAGGCGTAGCTGTCAGCTCGTATACAGGGCTGACCATTGAAACTTTTGTGATCTTACCGATCGCCCTTGTGTATTTACTCTTTTTCTCTCAGCAAGGTTTTATGACATATGGTCTAACGACGAATCTATTGGTTGTCGGCGCGG
Source organism: Enterococcus sp. UD-01 (assembly GCF_044909655.1). Lineage (NCBI taxonomy): Bacteria > Bacillati > Bacillota > Bacilli > Lactobacillales > Enterococcaceae > Enterococcus > Enterococcus sp. UD-01. The sequence goes on from NZ_JBIYEU010000018.1 coordinate 43,758, forward strand.
GAATTGTCACGGCGATTCCGTTGTTGTTATTTGCAGAAGCGGCAAAGCGCATTTCTTACATTATTTTAGGCTTTATTCAATATGTAGGGCCGACATTGATGCTGCTATCGGCTCTATTTTTATATCACGAACCGTATTCAGCAGAACAGTTTATCGCTTTTGCTTTTATCTGGCTGGGGATTGCCGTGTTTACTTATGGTAATTTTTATACGTATCGCAAAGAAAAGCAGCTACTCGAATGACCTAGAAAGCATTTTTTGAGGAAGCTGAATAGTTATGTTAAAATAGGAACAATTGACATGATTAAGAAAGGACGAGCGCTATGAACGCTATTTATTTAGATCATGCAGCGACTACCCCGCTTCATCCTAAAGTCATTGAAGCAATGACGGATGAAATGGCCCAAACCTTTGGAAATCCCTCCAGTATTCATACTTTTGGACGTAAGGCACATCGGAATTTAGAAAATGTTCGTCAGCTTATTGCGGCTAGTTTAAAGGTTAATCCACATGAAATTATTTTCAACAGCGGCGGTACGGAAGGCGACAATACAGCAATTATTGAAACGGCCTTGGCTAAACAAGCACAGGGCAAGCATCTGATTACCACAGCGATTGAGCATCCGGCGGTTCTGAAAACCATGCAGTATTTAGAAACATTGGGATTTGAGGTCACTTATCTGCCTGTGGATGAAAAGGGAACGCTGGCAGTTGAAGTAGTGGCGCAGGCTTTACGTGAAGACACAACCTTAGTTTCTATTATGTATGGCAACAATGAAATCGGTAATTTAATGCCGATTAAAGAAATCGGGGCATTGTTGAAAGAGCATCCTGCTGTTTTCCATACAGACGCCGTACAGGCGTTTGGCAGTGAGCAGATTTTTCCGCACGAACTTGGCATTGATTTACTTAGCACATCGGCACATAAAATTAATGGTCCAAAGGGTGTCGGCTTCTTATATAAAAGTGACGCAGTATCTTTGCCGGCTTTTTTACATGGTGGCGAACAAGAAGAAAAACGGCGGGCTGGAACAGAGAACCTAGCCGGAATTACAGGGATGGCTACAGCGGTGTCCTTACTGACAGATAGTGAAAAGCAGCAGCGGCGTGAACACTATCAGCGCTATGAACAGCTGATTATTAAAAAGCTGAATGATGCCCAAATTGCTTATCGAATCAACGGAAATCCTGACAATAAGCTAGCGCATATTTTAAATCTACAGTTCGAAGGAGTTCCTAGTGATCTTTTACTGATGCATTTAGACTTGCGGGGAATCGCTGTATCTACTGGGTCGGCTTGCACAGCCGGTACGGTCGATCCCTCCCATGTGTTAGAAGCGTTGTATGGAAAAGACCATCCTGCAATCAAAGAATCGATTCGTATCAGCTTTGGTTTAGGCAATGATGAAGAACAAATTCGGTACTTTGCCGAGCAACTCATTGACATCATTCATAAACTTCGCGCATAAAGCAAAGAAAAAGCGCAAACCCACTGGCAAAACGCTGCTGTAACAACTATAATAAAAGAGAAAATGATAAAGAGGTGGAAAGATGGCATTTAAAGAAACAGCTTCTGTAGAAGGTTCTCCTGTATTTTACAAAGTCCACGAGAACGCTAAAAAATATACATTGAGAGACAACGGCTTTACGGAAACAAATTCAGGTAACTTCCAATTAATTCGACCGTTGGATGCAACGCCGCAAAGTAAAGAAGGCTTCAAATTAAAAATCACGATTGCCGGCGATTTAAAAACGCTAAAAATGTCTATCACGACAGCAAATGGCTTAAAATCAATGAATATTTTCAAAGGCGATAATCATGAAATGAGCCGCGAAAAATTCTATTTTCTAATGGACGGCATGATTAGCCGCGGCGTTTTAGAAAAAGCATAAACTTTTATAAAAAGGCAGTCATCATTGAATCGACCTAAAAAAGTTAGACCAAAAATCTAATTATCTGGAGGTCGATTTTTTATTTTTGCCTTTAATAGAGCAAGTGGGTTCTTTCCAAAGCCTTTACTTCTCACAAATTCCTAGTATAATAAGTATCACTGAAAAGTTACGACCTTCAAATCGTGGATGATTTCAGAATCTAAATTGAAATGATGGTGATTAAATGACAAACAGCAACACTCGTGTGGTTGTAGGCATGAGCGGTGGTGTGGATTCCTCAGTGACAGCTTTGCTTTTAAAGGAACAAGGCTACGATGTTATTGGCATCTTTATGAAAAACTGGGATGACACTGATGAAAATGGTGTTTGTACGGCAACGGAGGACTACAAGGATGTAGCAAAAGTCGCCGATCAAATTGGTATTCCTTATTATTCAGTAAACTTTGAAAAGGAATATTGGGATCGTGTGTTTGAATACTTTCTAGCGGAATATCGCAGAGGACGGACACCTAATCCAGATGTAATGTGCAATAAAGAAATCAAATTTAAAGCTTTTTTGGACTATGCAATGCAACTAGGCGCCGATTATGTAGCTACCGGCCACTATGCTCAAATTGAACGAAAAGCGGATGGCACTGTGCGGATGCTGCGCGGTGTAGATAATAATAAAGATCAAACTTACTTTTTAAGCCAACTTTCTCAAGCGCAATTAGCGAAAACAATGTTTCCTTTAGGCGGAATGGAAAAGTCGGAAGTACGGGCAATTGCTGAAAGAGCCGGACTGGCGACCGCTAAGAAAAAGGATTCCACTGGTGTTTGCTTTATCGGCGAAAAGAATTTCAAAGAATTTCTAAGCAACTATTTACCTGCTAAAAAAGGCAATATGGTTACTTTAGATGGCGAAATCAAAGGACAACATGACGGATTAATGTATTACACGATCGGTCAACGTCAAGGCTTGGGCATCGGCGGCAGCAAAGGCTCTCAAGAACCTTGGTTTGTCGTAGGCAAAGATTTGGCAACGAATACGTTGTATGTGGGGCAAGGTTTCCATCATGAACAACTATACGCAACACATTTAGATGCCAGTGAAATCCACTTTACTGTGGATACAGAAATGCCGAAAGAATTTGAATGTACAGCAAAATTCCGCTATCGTCAACAAGATGTACCGGTCAAGGTTATTTTAACTGGCGACGGCACAACAGCGAAAGTAATTTTTGCAGAGCCTGTACGTGCCATTACACCAGGACAAGCAGTCGTTTTTTACAATGGCATGGAATGTCTGGGCGGCGGTTTAATTGATCAAGCGTATCAAGAAGAAAAAGTTTTGCAATATATATAAGAAAAAGCGAGTGAGACAGTTTATCAGAATTTCTTCTGATGAGTGTTTCACTCGTTTTTTTGATAGCAAGAGATTTGACAGGCTCATTAATAGCTTAAGTACATTTGACAGACTTGCTTTTATATTCAGAAAAAATAGTAATAGAGATCATACTTAAGAGTGCAAGTCTATTTCATTGCAATAATTCTCTATATATGGTTCAATTGTTTAAACCTTTAAACGATAAAAGGAGAGATTAATTTGACTGATTATTCCATGCTAAAACAAGAATTCTACGATTTAAGTGATTTTTTAATTGCACTTGGTGATAAAAAAAGACAGGCTATTATCATTCGTCTGCTTGAAGAGAAAAATTGTGATGGTCTACAAGTTACTTCATTATTAGTAGCAACCAACTTATCAAGACCTGCGATCTCACATCATTTAAAAATTCTAAAAGACGCAAAAATTGTGAATGTGAGACAAGAAGGAACAAAAAATTTTTATTATCTCGATCATGAGCAAACTGAAATCAAAAAGCTTCAAAACTTTCTAAAGAATGTCGTGAGTATTATGAATGAGAGGGATCATTGATGAAAAAAGTATTAGTAGTTGAAACGAACATTCAAAAATACGCTGGTACAAACGATGCAACAGGCCTTTGGCTAGGCGAAAGTGCTGAATTTGTTGATGAACTCTATAAGCATCATATTGAAGTTGATTTCGTAAGTCCTCTAGGCGGCTTCGTTCCTCTTGACCCTAGAAGTATGAAATACATAGATAAAGATATCATGAGGATTTATACAGAAGAAAAGTTTGTGCAGGAAGGTCTGGTAAATACCAAAAAACCTAAGGATATAGATCCCAACGATTATCATGCGATTTATTTTACGGGAGGACACGGTGTAATGTGGGATTTTCCCGATAATAAGGAGCTACAAGAAATTGCTCGCATCATTTATGAAAACAATGGGTATCTTTTATCGGTTTGCCATGGAATAGCTGGCTTACTTAATATCAAAGATAGTGAAGGGCACTTTTTGATTTCTGGAAAAAGGATTACTGGGTTTACAAAAACTGAGGAAATATTAGCCGGGAAAGTGAAATTTGTCCCTTTCTTTAATCAACCAGCGGCTGAAGCAAGAAATGCGTTGTTTCAAAAAAAACGATTCTATAAAGAATTTGCGTTAAAAGACGGTCAGATAATTACTGGGCAAAATCCTTTCTCAGTACGTGCGGTTGCAAAACTATATCTTGAGGAGCGAAAGACATGCAAACAATTTTAGGAAGCAATGGGCAAATAGGCTATGAATTGGCAAAAGAATTATACAACAATTACACAACCGACATTCGATTAGTCAGTCGTAACCCTAAAAAAGTAAATCCATCAGATCAACTGGTTTCAGCGGATTTGCTGGACTTCGAACAAACCATAAAAGCAATCGAAACGAGTGAGATTGTTTATTTCACTGTTGGTTTACCGATGGACTCAGATCTTTGGGAAAGCAATTTCTTGAAAATCACAAATAATGTCATTCAGGCTTGTAAAGAAGCAAAGAGTAAACTTGTGTTTTTTGATAACACGTATATGTATCCTAAAGATAATACACCACAGGATGAAAACACTAAATTCTTCCCTGTAGGAAGAAAATCTGTCATACGTTCTAAAATGGCAGAATTAGTGGTAAGCGAAATGGAAGACGGTCATTTAGAAGCAGTTATTTGTCGTGCACCAGAATTTTATGGCCCAAATAAAACACAAAGTATTACAAACACTTTAGTTTTAAATAAAATTAAAAGTAATACTACTGCTACTATCCCCGTCAATAAAGCTACGTTGCGTACGTTGATATGGACGCCCGATGCTAGTTGCGCAATGGCCCTCATCGGAAATACTCCAAATGCCTATGGTCAGAGTTGGCATTTGCCGTGCGACGATCCTCATACCTTTCAAGAGATGATGCATATTTCTGAAAAAATACTCAACAAATCATTGAAATATAGAGTCATTCATTTGTGGCAATTTAAAATAGCGAAGCTTTTCAGTAAAGAAATCCGCGAATTGGATGAGTTACTACCTAGATACGAAGTGGATAATATTTTTATATCAGATAAATTCAAAAAGGCATTTCCTGATTTTAACGTTACTTCTTTTGAAACAGGAATCATGCAAGTCCTTACTGAAAATAGCTCAAAATGAGCATAAAAAAACTAAGATTACAGAGGCATGCCATCCGGCGCTAAATGACCTCTATAATCTTAGTTTATTTTTTACGGCATTCTCGAAAATAAGCTCTGGACTCCGGCGCTAAAAGAAAATATCCGAATGCACCTAATTCCACGATCCGAAAGGCCAGCATGATGGTCTTAGGAAAGAATTGCACCATTAACGGTGGATAAAAATAATTCAAAAAGATAAACGGGACGAAAAGAATACCTAAAATGTACCCTTTGGCACCACCCGTAATCAATCCGGCAATCATCACAAGATAAACACCAAAAATAAGAATTTGATACCAAACCGCTACATCAAAAACAGCTGTTCCAGCAACGACAGCCTTTAAAGCCAGCACTAAAGAAATGACAATTAAAATATTATTATACAACAATAAATATATAGCTAATGTATTCCAAAATATAGGTTTTTTCATAGGTCGAGCCATTCCTTTCTCTAGTATTCCTATTTTAGCAAATGCTTTTTTTCGGCGCAATGACTAAAAGAAAGATGACTCTTTTCTTTATTCACAGAATATGAAAAACAACCAGAATACGTCCCCTATATGAATTATTATTTCTTCGCTTCTTCCGAGGTGTGGTGAATTCCGCTGGTACTTTTACGTACCCAAAGAAAATTACCAAGTACAAGAAGTGAAGTGGATAAAAAGACGCCCCGATAACCGAAAATAGAGGAAACTGTTGAACCGATGACAGGACCAATTACATTTCCGGTTGCCTGAAAGGATTGATTGTAGCTGAATATTCGTCCTGCAGCGCTGCTTGGTGAATACTTGGTAATCAAGGTTTGCACGGCAGGCAACAAGCAAGCATCGGAAATCCCAATTAAAAAGCGAAGAAAGGCCAGCTGCCAAACATTTTGCACAAAGGCCATGGGAATATAAACTAGCATGGCAAAAATTAAGCCGACAGCCAGAATTCTTTCACTGCCGATCCGATCACCTAAGCGTCCAAAACGGGGAGCCGCAATTAATGTAGCAATTCCGGGAATCGAAGCGATTATTCCGCTGATTAAGGTTACGTTGCCGTGAGGACCGACTAATTGCCGAATATATAAACTGATAATTGGACTGATGGAGTTGTTGGAGGCTTGGATAATTAACGTAGTAATAAACATACCGATGACGACTTGAGGATGCGCCAGCTCTTTGAAAATTGCTTTGCCGGAAACCATATCCTTTTTTTCAATCGGTACAAAGATTTCATGAACAAAAAAGAGACTTAAAAAGAAGACGATCAACAAAATAAAGCCGGTGATAAAAAAGGTATATCGATAACCAAAGACAGAAGCGGCTATTCCGCCCAATAAAGGACCTAACAAGGTACCAGTAACAGAGCCGGTTGCTAAGGTTCCTAACACCTGACCGCTTTTTTCGCGAGGGGTACCTGTGGCTACCAATGCTGTGGCATTACTGATATAGCCGGAAAAGATTCCTTGCAGTAAACGTAGACCAATTAACTGATAGACACTGGTAATCGCCCCCATCAAACTAATAACGACTGCCATTCCTAAAGAAGCGCGTAAAAGCATGAGCTTGCGGCCCTTCCGGTCAGCTAAACGACCCCACCAAGGCGAAACGATGGTGGTCACTAAAAATGTTGAAGAAAAGGTAATGCCGCTCCAAAAATTCAATTGTTGATTGGTAAAGTGTCCCAAAGTATCTATGTACAGCGACATAAATGGCATAACCAAGCTAAAGCCGATACCTGCCATAAAAGTACCGAACCATAAAACTAAAAGATTTTTTTCCCAAGGACGACGCGGACGAAACAGTTTACTTTTTATTAATTCAAACACAGGCTTTTCTTCCTTTCGCAGGTGGTTTATCAAGAGTAAAGGTCTCTTTGCGGATTCAATTTATGATAGAAATGAAAGAGAACTTACATTTTATTATTATAAACTATAATTTATAGTTTATAAAGAGAGTAAAGTTATGATAAACTAATAAATAGTTAAGAACTTGTGCAGAAAGAAGGATTTACAGTGGCCAAGAAAAGAAATTTGTCTCAGGAAAAAATTGTAGAGAGTGCACGGCGTCTTGCAGGAGAAATCGGTGTTCAGCAACTGACCTTTCAAAATTTAGCGGTTGATTTGGATGTGAAATATCCTTCCTTATATAATCATTTTAAAAATATTGGCGAAGTGAAAGAAGCATTGACGTATTTATTGATTCAAGAATTGAATGATCTTTTAAGGCGAGCGCTGGTAGGACAAAGTGGCCGTTCGGCTATTTTAGCTTATGCAGAGATTTACCAGACCTTTGCGTTTGAAAATGCAGCTGTGTATGAGCTGCTGATCAGTATTCCACAAACCGAAAATTCGCGTTTAATTAAAGGGATTCAAGAAACCAACCAAATTATCCTGCAAATTTTAGCTGTATATCCGCTGACACAAGAAGAACGTCTACATAAAAGCCGGGAATTAAGAAGCTTAATCCATGGGTATATTTCCCTGCGTTTTTTAGGCTATTTTCAAAAAGAAGAAATTGCGAAGCCGGAGGAAAGCTATCAACGCATGATTCGGGACTTTATTTATTCACTGGAAGCATAGCGTAAACCTTAATTTACAAACTAATTGCTTGCAACTTGGAGTAAAAGTGACTATGATTACCTACAGAAATAATAAAAAGGGGCGTTTATATGTATCAAGTAATTACGATGTATGGCGACAATGAACCCTGGTGGTTTTTTGAAGATTGGCAAGCTGACATCGAAGAAGAAAAGACCTTTGATTGTTTAGAAGACGCAGAACGTTATTACATAAAAAAATGGCAGGAACTTTCCTCTACATATGAGTCCATCAACACTAAAGTGAACTATCTGGCGGCTTTTTGGAATGAGGGCGATGAGCGCTGGTGTGAAGAATGTGACGAGGATTTACAACAGTATAAAGGCTTGGCACTACTGAAGGATTATCAGGCAGTGACTTTTGAAAGTCATGATGATTTTGCCAAGCGCAATGACTGTAGTAAGCCAAGATGCTGCAAGGCGAACTAAATAAGAGCTGAAAGAAAGACTGGGAAAAAAGCCGATCGCGGACTTTTGTTCCAGTCTTTATCGCTCTTGCAAAAAGGCTGCACAACCACTAGCTAGAATATGGTAAAATGAATAATTGGATACAGAGAAGTGGAAGAAAGCGAGTGAAATCGATGGGAAAACAATTAATTATCGCAGAAAAACCTAGCGTTGCGAAAGACTTAAGCAAGGTTCTGGGAGCAAATAAAAAAAATAAAAGCTATTACGAAGGCACAAATGTGATTGTCACTTGGGCTTTGGGCCACCTTTTAGGTTTAAAAATGCCGGAAGATCTTAACAAAGAGTGGCAGTCCTGGCAAATGGAAACTTTACCGATGGTACCTAAAAATTTAGGCATTAAGCCTTTACCGAAAACCGGTCATCAGCTTAAAGCAATTAAGCAGCTGGCCAATCGCAAGGATGTAACAGAAGCAGTTATAGCTACGGATGCGGGAAGAGAGGGCGAGCTGGTGGCTCGCTGGATTTTAGAATATGTACATTTTAATAAGCCAGTCAAACGCTTATGGATTTCCTCTCAAACAGATAAGGCAATCAAAGAAGGCTTTAAAAAACTAAGACCTGCAAAGGAATATGATAACTTGTACTATTCTGCTTTGGCGCGGGCTAAAGCGGATTGGCTGGTTGGCTTAAATGTAACCAGAGCGTTAACGGTAAAATATCAGGATAATCTTTCTGCCGGACGTGTTCAAACCCCAACCCTGTCATTAGTTCGTCAGCAGGAGAAAAAAATCGAAAGCTTCCGTCCGCAAACCTATTATTCTGTGGAATTACAGGTTGAAAAGGAAAAAGCCAAGCTTGTGCAAAAAAATCCCTATGCCCTGAAGGATCGTAATGAGGTCGAAGCATTTGTCAAACAGCTAAGCCAAGGCAAAGGCAAGGTTACGGCGGTTGAAGAAAAGACCAAGACAGAGCAGGCACCGCTACCTTACGATTTAACTGAAATTCAGCGGGAAGCCAACCAACGCTACCAGTTTTCCGCGAAGAAAACCTTGTCACTGGTGCAAAGCTTGTATGAATTTCACAAAATTGTCACGTATCCGCGTACCGACAGTAAATATTTAACAACGGATATGAAGGCAACTATGTCTGAACGCTTGCAGGCAGTCAGCGATTTTGCGCCGGAAGTCAAAACGTACATTAAAAATGGCGGACAGGTACAGCTGACCAAGGTTTTCCAAAATGAAAAGGTCACTGATCACCATGCTTTAATTCCGACAGAGCAACGTCCGCGTTATGAAAAATTAAGCAGCGATGAACAAAAAATCTATACGATGATCGTGACCCGCTTCTTAGGTTTATTTGCTCAGCCCCATCGGACGAAACAAACCAAGGTTACGGTAATGTTTGGCAAGGAACAGTTTATTTTCCGTCAAAGTAAGGTTGAAGAAGCAGGCTGGAAGCAGGAAAAAGCAGCAGCAGAACCGACCGTTGATTGGAAAGTGGGGATGGTTATTCCACCCAATTTCACCATCAATAAAGAGCTGACCACACCGCCTAAGCCGTTAACAGAAGGCAGCCTGTTGGGTTTAATGGAAAAACACAGTCTAGGTACACCGGCAACCAGAGCAGAGATTATTGAAAAATTAATCAAGTCAGAGCTGATGGAACGCACGAGCAATGGCTTAAGTGTTTCACCAAAAGGAAAACAATTATTGGAGCTGGTAAATCCTGCGCTGGTCACTCCTGAGCTGACGGAAAAATGGGAAAAAACCTTAGAGGCAATTGCTAAAGGGAAACAAAATAGTACGGTTTTTCTAAAAGAAATTGAGCAGGATACTCGTAAGCTCGTAAATGAAATCAAGCAAAGCCAAAGCAATTATCAGGACTTTTCCATCACGCAGAAAAAATGTCCGGAATGCGGGGCTAATTTACGTGAGAAAAACACCAAAGACGGCAAAATATATGTATGTACTAATCAAGACTGTAACTATCGTAGAAGAAAAGATCCTAAGGTTTCTAATCACCGCTGCTCGCAATGTCACCGGAAAATGGAAATTATTGAAGGCAAAAATGGTGCTTATTTCAAATGTAAATATTGTTCGATTACAGAAAAACTACAGGACAAAAAAGAACGCAGCAAAAAATTAACCAAGCATGAAGAACGCAAGCTATTAAAAAAATATGCGCAAAAAGAAGAACCACAGGAAAGTGCTTTGGCACAAGCCTTAAAAGCAGCCATGAAACAAGACGAGTAGGAACTAGCATAGTAGATTGTGAAAGGATATGAAGCAGAAGTTACTAGCTTTTGTTTGATATCCTTTCCTTTTAAGCTGGCGCCTTAATTTTATAACCATTCATGGTATACTTTAGACACTGAAAAATAACGGAGGTAAACAATGGAAACGATCAAAGCGGTTTTTAGCGATCAGAACATTACGTGGGTCAGTGTGGATCTAGAGAGGCCGGCTTCTGTTTTAGAAGTAAAGGAAAAATACCGATTAGACGAAGAATTTATTAAATATGCACTGGATAAAAATGAGCGTGCGCGTGTGGAATATGATCCTTTAACAGAAACCCTGTTAGTAGTGTATAACCTGCCGCTTCAAGAAAAAGAAGATAATTATTTTGTGACCAGTCCCGTCACTTTTATGATTCAAAAGAATCATTTTTTTACCTTTACTTCGGCTACAACCAATTATCTGGAATCCATGATCGAAAAAATTATTAGCAATGATCCTGATCTAAGTCAGTTTAGCTTATTATTTGAAACGATTTTTGCAATTTCCGATCGGTTTATTCCGTTAATTGAAGAAGTCAACGATGAAAGAAATCGTTTAAACAAAGACATTAAGCAAAAAGTGTCGAATAAAAAGTTATTAGCCTTATCTGATTTGTCAGTCGGTCTGGTCTATTTATCAACAGCTATTCGTCAAAACAGTGTGCTGCTGGCTTCGTTAAAAGCGTTAAAGTTTTACCGCAATTTGACTGCAGAGGAAAAAGAACAGTTTGAAGATGCCATTATTGAAGCCAATCAAGCAGTAGCCATGATTCAATTAGCGTCAGACGTTTTAAAGCAATTATCGGATACGTATAATAATTTATTGAACAATAATTTGAATGATACAATGAAGGTTTTGACACTGTGGTCAATTATTTTAACGGTACCGGCAATTATCACCGGCTATTTTGGGATGAACATCGCGATTCCGTATATCGACGGCAGTGATTCTTGGATTAAAATTATTGGTCTTTGTGTTCTTTTGTCCGGCTGGATTTTTCTGTTTATTTGGCGCAGAATTAAGTAATTAAAAAAGGCAGTAAATTTTACCGAAATTCCTTTAGGAAAACAAAGCAGAAACATTGGTTTTTTAGGAATAAAGGAGTATACTCTAAATTGGAATCATTCTAAAATTATTAAAAAGAGTTTTCACAAGGATTGAAGCTTTTGGGTTTGTTTTATTCGCGCGCCGAATTCGTTTGTAAGCACCGACTAGTGGGTTAAATGAATGGAGGCTGATTGAATAAAATCAGCTTCTTTCTTTTTGTGATGACTGGAAAAGAACAAGGGGGATTATTGATGTTTGATATTGTCACATTAGCAAGGTTCCAATTTGCAATGACGACCGTCTTTCACTTTTTCTTCGTACCATTTTCCATTGGCTTAGCTCTTGTTGTGGCGGTTATGGAAACCATGTATGTAGTGAAAAAAGATGAGCGTTATCGTAAAATGGCCAAATTTTGGGGAAACATTTTTCTATTAAGTTTTGCAGTAGGCGTAGTAACAGGTATTATTCAAGAGTTTCAGTTTGGAATGAACTGGTCTGATTATTCACGCTTTGTCGGAGATATTTTTGGGGCTCCGCTTGCAATCGAAGCTTTACTGGCATTCTTTTTAGAATCAACCTTTTTAGGTTTGTGGATTTTCACTTGGGATAGAGTGAGTCCTAAACTGCACATAGCCTTCTTTTGGCTGGTTTTCTTTGGCTCTTTAATGTCAGCCTTTTGGATCTTAGCAGCGAATAGTTTTATGCAGCATCCGGTTGGCTACACCTTGAATAACGGCCGGGCAGAATTAATTGATTTTAGTGCTGTTATTGCCAATCCAAAGGTTTGGTACGAATTTTCTCACGTGATTGCGGGTGCGATTACGATGGGTGGCATGATCGTTGCGGGTTTAGCAGCGTTCCAGATTTTGAAAAAACGAGATATGACTTTCCACAAGGTTTCGATGCGTATTGGGTTGTGGATTACTTTATTTGGTTCACTTGGCGTGTTATTTGCCGGGGATTTACAAATGAAGGCGTTGATCGAAGGTCAGCCAATGAAATTTGCGGCGATGGAAGGTGCTTATGAAGATTCTGGGGATCCGGCTGCATGGACTTTAATTGCCTGGGCAAATGAAAAAGAGCATAAACAAGTTTTTGGCGTACAAATTCCTTATGTGTTAAGTATTTTATCGTATAACAAGCTTTCCGGTTCCGTAGATGGGATGGAAACGGCAAATAAAGAGCTAGTTGAAAAATATGGAGACAGAAATTATTTTCCACCGGTAAATACCTTATTCTGGAGTTTTAGAGTAATGGCCGGTTTTGGCGTGTTAATGCTACTGGTAGCAGTTATCGGATTATTCTTTACTCGGAAGAAGAAACCTTCTCTTTATGAAAAGCGCTGGCTGCTTTGGATTATGGCAATGTGTACGTTTGCGCCGTTTTTGGCCAATACTACAGGCTGGCTGATTACAGAGCTAGGACGTTATCCTTGGACGGTTTATGGCTTATTTACTGTAGAAGATAGTGTATCACCGAATGTATCCGTCGCTTCATTACTAACATCAAATATTATTTACTTTATTTTGTTTGCTGGATTGGGTTCGGTTATGGTGTACTTAATCACCGTTGAGCTTAAAAAAGGTCCTGACTATGCAGAAAAGAAATTGGCAGAGGCCAACTCGAAGGACGTCGATCCATTTGATAAGGAGGTATTCGGCCAGTGAGTACATTACAATTACTTTGGTTTGTCTTGATCGGTGTATTATTCTCAGGCTTTTTCTTTTTAGAAGGCTTTGACTTTGGCGTGGGGATGTCTATTCAAACCTTAGCGCATGATGAAGAAGAAAAGGATCAAATTATTCAAACAATTGGGCCTGTCTGGGACGGCAATGAAGTTTGGCTGTTAACAGCAGGTGGCGCGATGTTTGCGTCTTTTCCTTATTGGTATGCATCGTTGTTTAGTGGTTTTTACTTGATTTTATTTGTGATTTTAGTCGGCTTGATTATTCGTGGTGTTTCTTTTGAATTCCGTCATCGGATGCCCGATGGAAAAAGACGCAGAATTTGGAACTGGACGTTGTCTGTCGGCAGCTTCATGGTACCGTTTTTCTTTGGTTTGCTGTTTATCAGTATGATTCAAGGAATGCCGCTTGACGCTAACGGCAATATGCAGGCCTCTTTTACGGATTACTTTAATCTGTTTTCAATTGTGGGCGGAGTCGCTTTAACGTTATTGTGCTATTTACATGGCTTAAACTATATTGCTTTAAAAACAGAAGGACCAGTGCGAGAACGTGCTCGTAATTATGCATCTCTTTTATACTGGGTATTATATGTTGGTTTAGTTGTATTTGCAGTGTTATTGTATGTGAAGACAGACTTTTTCGATAATCACTTTGCATTAACCTTAGCATTGGTAGCGGCGATTGTCGTGATGACCGTTATTGCCAATGTGAGTGTTTTTAAGAAAAAAGAAATGCTGGCATTTCTTGCCAGCGGCATTACTTTAGTGTTGCTAGTTGTGTTGTTATTTAGCGGCTTGTTCCCACGCGTCATGGTGGGTAGTGCCGGCTTTTACGATATCTTAATCAAAGATGCATCAAGTAGTCCTTATACGTTGAAAACAATGACTTGGCTGTCTCTAACCATCCTGCCGTTTGTTTTGGCGTATACTGCTTGGACCTATTATGTCTTCAGACAACGGATCAAGCATCCGGCGATTGCCGCTGCTGCGGGGTATGAAGGATGATGGATAAGGCAATTTTAAAAATGCCTAAAATAAAAAATATAATGGTCTTGCTTGCAGGTTTCTCTTTCCTGCAAGCAGTCTTTATAATTGGGCAGGCATTTTATTTAGCAAAAGCTGTGGTGAGCTTGTGGGAAGGCGGACACTTACAGGATCAGCTGGGAACAATGGCTATCTTCTTTTTATTTTATACAGGTCGGCATGTAGTTACATATTTACGGGAAAAAATGCTGGATCAGTTTAGCTATGAGCGGACACGCGAGCTGCGGGAAGCCTTGCTGAAGAAAATTTTTCGATTAGGGCCGACAGTTGTACAAAAAAATGGCACTGGAAATATGATTACAATGGCACTTGAAGGTATTTCGCAGGCTGAAAATTATCTTCATCTGATCTTGATGAAAATGATGAATATGATGATTATTCCTTGGCTTATTTTAATTTTTGTGTTTACTCTAGATGTTCGTTCCGGAATTGTTTTACTGGTTGTCTTTCCGATGATTATCATTTTTATGATTATTTTAGGCTATGCTGCTCAGAGTAAGGCGGATAAGCAGTACAAAGCCTTTCAACTTTTGTCGAATCATTTTATTGATTCTTTGAGAGGCTTGGATACGTTGAAGCTGTTCGGCTTGAGTCAAAAATATGCTAGTAGTATTTACAACACCAGTGAACGCTTTCGTTTAGCAACGATGAGTACGTTGAAAATTGCTATTTTATCAACATTTGCTTTAGATTTTTTTACAACGTTGTCAGTAGCCGTCGTGGCTGTTTTTCTAGGACTGAGCTTGTTAAACAGTGGTATTTTACTGTTCCCGGCGTTGACAACGTTGATTTTGGCACCGGAATTCTTTTTACCTGTGCGTGACTTTGCCAGCGATTACCATGCGACTTTGGATGGGAAAAACGCCTTTCAAGCGATTCAAGCGGTATTGGATTTACCTGAAGTAACGGATACAGAGCAGCTGTCTTTTTTAAATGATTGGACAGCGTTAAGTGAGCTAACGGTGCAACAGCTAAGCTTCCAATATGAGGAAGCGAAGCAGCCGGCTCTAAATCAATTGAATTTTGCAGCTAAAGGCTATCAAAAAATCGGCATTATTGGTGCCAGCGGTTCGGGTAAGTCAACGTTGATTAATGTGTTGAGCGGATTTTTAGAGCCGACCGAGCCAACGACCACAATTGACATTGATCAGCAAAAGATTGATCATTTTCTGCAGAAAGATTGGCAAAAACAGGTGCTTTACATTCCGCAGTCACCGTATATTTTTCAGGATACACTAGCAAATAATGTGCGGTTTTATACTCCTGAGGCCACCGATGAGCAAGTAATGTCTGCCATTCAACTGGTCGGCTTGGATACCTTAGTCAGTGAGCTGGAAAAAGGTATACATACGGTAATCGGCGAAAGCGGCCGGATGCTAAGCGGCGGTCAGGCTCAGCGAGTAGCGCTGGCCAGAGCCTTTCTAGATCAAAAACGCCGTGTTCTGCTATTTGACGAGCCGACTGCTCATTTGGATATTGAAACCGAAGTAGAATTAAAAGAGCGTATGCTGCCGTTAATGGACAATCATCTGGTCTTTTTTGCTACGCACAGACTTCATTGGATGGCAGAAATGGATGTTATTTTGGTGCTGGATAAAGGGCGTCTGGTTGAAATGGGCACCTTACCGGAGTTAATTGCTAAAAAAGGGTATTATGTTTCACTAATGAATCAAATGAGGGGAGAAAACTAATGGAAAAGACCCCGACAACTAAAGAATTATATGAAAAAGATCAATGGGTAAAACCGTTTCTTAAAAAGTACAAGGGTTTGCTGTATCTTGCGTTGGCTTTAGGTTTTTTAACCTTTTTCAGTGCAGGTGCGTTAATGTTCAATTCTGGTTATTTAATTAGCCGGGCGGCTTCACTGCCGGAAAATATTTTGATGATTTATATTCCGATTGTCTTGACGCGAGCGTTTGGGATCAGTCGGCCAGTTTTTCGTTACATTGAGCGTTTAGTAAGCCATAACTGGGTCTTGAAAATGACGTCTGATTTGCGCTTAAAATTATATTTAGTTTTGGAAAAGGATGCGATTTTCTTTAAGTCTCACTACCAAACAGGCGATATTTTAGGTTTGCTGTCAGAAGATATTAATCATTTACAGAATCTGTATTTACGGACGATTTTTCCGACCGTTATTGCTTGGCTACTGTATATTTTTATTATTATCGGATTAGGCTTGTTTTCTTGGTGGTTTGGTCTGTGCATGCTTTTAATGCTAGGCGTGGTGATCTTTTTGTTGCCGCTCTTATCAGTGATCGTTAACGGCGCGCGTCAAGAAAAGCAAAAGGCTGCGAAAAATGAGCTATACAAAATTTTAACAGACAATATTTTAGGTGTTTCTGATTGGGTCTTTAGTCAAAGAGGCCATGAATTTGTGCATTCTTATGAAAAGGAAGAAGCGAAATTACGACAGCTGGATGAGCAAACCAAGCGTTTCAATCGAATTCGAGATTTTGGGCTACAAGTGGCTTTTGGTGGCATAACCTTGGCGGTTTTAGCTTGGGCAAGTATTCGATTCTCCGGAAATCATGGCGGCGCAGCGAATTGGATTGCGGCCTTTACATTGACAGTTTTTCCGCTCATCGATGCGTTTGCGCCGTTACCTGATGCAGCTCAAGAAACCAATATTTACAAAGATTCGATTAAACGATTAAATGAGTTGCCAGAAGCAGAGCAGGTTAAAGCGGAAGTTCAGCCGTTGACGATTACTTCGCCTGAAATTGCGATTAATCAGCTAACTTTTGCGTACGAAGCGCAAGGGAAAGCTGTATTAAAGGATTTGAGTTTAACCATTCCGCCGCGGGAAAAAATCGCTATTTTAGGACGCAGCGGCTCTGGAAAAAGTACGTTGGCAACCTTAATTCGAGGCGATTTAAAACCTGATCAAGGCACGCTGACTTTAGGTGGGATTCCCACGGCGACCTTTGGGGATCAGATCACTGAATTTATTGGCGTTATTCATCAAGCGCCGTATTTGTTTCGGACAACGATTTTAAACAACGTTCGATTAGGTCAGGAAAGTGCTACTGAAGCAGAAGTTTGGCAGGTTTTAGAACAGGTAGGCTTAAAAGAAATGGTCGCCGATTTGCCTGAGGGGCTGCAGACCATGGTGGATGAAGCCGGCTTGCGCTTTTCCGGCGGTGAAAGACATCGCTTGGCGCTGGCGCGCATTTTGCTGCAGGATACGCCGATTGTGTTGTTGGATGAGCCGACAACCGGTTTAGACCCGATTACAGAACAGCATTTGCTAGAAACCTTTTTTGAAACCTTGGCGAATAAGACGGTTATTTGGATCACCCACCATCTTCAAGGGGTTTCTATGATGGATCGAGTCATCTTTATCGAGGATGGACAGCTGACGATGAGCGGTTCCCCAGAGGAGCTTTTAGCAACAAATGCGCATTATCAAAAATTATATGCTATTGATCGTGGTATGGAATAGCAGAAGAACGAAATGAAAAAAAGTGAGGCTGAGTCAAAAGTCGTTTAGGTTCGTCCAATTGGAGTAAAATCCGACCAATATGCTTTTGATATTGATCGGATTTTATGAAATTGCCGAAGAACCTGACTTCTGGCCACCGTTTATTCGTAAGTAATGGGCGGGACAAAACTGTTTTTTAGTTTTGTCCCGCCCACAACCTCATTAAAAATACGGAATAATAGCTGATTATAATCATTAAAAAGAGCGCTGTAGCAGCAATTCTGTCAGCTGCTTTAATTGTTTTTTACCTAGACAGTCCGGGAGTTTCTCAATATCTAATAGGGCTTTTTCGGTCATTTTTTTAGCAAAGTTTTTGGCTTCTTCAACACCGGCCAGTTCATGAACCAGCTGTGCTGTTTTTGTGGCATCAGCGGGTGTAAGCTCGGCACGTTGATCCAAGTAAGGGGCAAAGCGTTCAGGAGCTTTACGAATAGCAAAGATTAGCGGTAAGGTATAAACACCTTGAGCGATATCTTCCAGAACCGGCTTTTTCAGTGTTTCACTGTCAGCAGTGTAATCCAGAATGTCATCGTAAACCTGAAAGGCTACGCCGATATGTCGTCCAATGCGGACAGCCAGACGCTGAACGTTTGGCGAAGCATAACCGAAATGAGCGCCTTCCAGACAGCTTAGAGAAAATAATTCAGCGGTTTTGCCGTTGACACTGCGCAGATAATCAGAAACAGACATGTTTCTTTTATAGCGCGTATGCATCTGGTCCAATTCTCCCAGTAAGAGACGTTTCATCGCAGTAGCATTAATATGCATAAACTCAGAGCCGTTCATTGTATCGGCAAGCAGTTCGAAAAACTCTGTAAACAATAGATCGCCTGTATAAACAGCAATATCCTTGCCATAACGAGCCTGAACAGTGACAGAACCGCGGCGTAAAGGAGAATCGTCAATAATATCATCGTGAACAAGCGTCGCCATATGTAGAATTTCAATGGAGGCAGCGATTTTAATTAGTTGTTTGCGATCTTGTAATTGTTTGTCGCCAAGCTGCGTAAAGAGGAAAAAGAAAGCGGGACGTAATAATTTACCGCCCGATGACGTTAGCTCAATCAAAGCATGTTCAATCTCTTTATTGCGAACATGGACTTGCTGCTTAATTAAATCACGCGTTTCAACTAATTGTTGCTGGATATCAGGGAATTTTTTCCAAAAATCATTCATCATGTAATAATCCTTTCGATAATTCAATACTATTGATTGTATACGAAGTTGATTAAGAAATACAGTAAATTATACTATGAGCATAAAACTAAAGATTGAAAGGACGGAAGAGTATACTTGAATAAAGAAGTATTTTTTGAATTAGTAGAGTTAAAAGCCAAAACTGCCAGCGTACTGCCCTTTCTTTTGGGCATTTGTTTTAGCTGGTATCATTTTCATCAGCTGCATCTAGGTTACGTGCTGCTTTATTTTATTGCCATGTTTATTTTCAATATGGCCGTCGATATTTTAGATAATTACAATGATTATCATCATGCCAAAGAAGGGCACGACTACAAAGAAAAAACCAATATCATCGGCAGAGAAAATCTGTCCTTGTCCATGATTAGACAGTGGATATTTTGGATGATTCTGATTTCTGCGCTAATGGGTATTGGGCTTTCCTTTATTGTTGGCTGGCCGCTTTTGTGGATGGGGCTATATTGTTATTTGATCGGTATTTTTTATTCTTCCGGTCCCAAGCCATTATCCAGTTTACCTCTGGGAGAGGTTTTTTCTGGTTTTACGATGGGCTTTATGATTATGCTGATTTGTGTCTATATTAATACCTTCGATTCGTTTCAGTGGACACTGACCACAGTTGGCGGTATCTTTTTAGTGGCGCTACCGAATACCTGTCTGATCGCAAATTTAATGCTGGCAAACAATATTTGTGATTTAGAGGAAGATGAGAAAAATCATCGTTTTACCTTGGTGCATTATCTTGGGAAACAGCGGTCAATTGCCTTATTTGTCGGCTTGATCATCTGTGCCTTTGCAGCGATCATTTTAAGCGTAATATTGCAGCTAGTTCCGTGGACGATGCTGTTGAATGTAGTGATTGTACCGTTTGTATTGAAACAGACGAAGCTGTTTTTACACGAACAGGTTAAAACGAAAACCTTCATTTGCGCCGTGCGAATATTGGCAGTTGGTGCTTTGGCTCAGGTCGTGTTTTTTGCCATTGGCTTATGGCTTTAAATAAAAAGGTGAAGAGGGGATTTTAAAATGAGTAAACATGTCGTTATTTTAGGTGCCGGTTATGCAGGCTTGAGAGCTTTGCATGAATTACAACGCGGCAATGAGGAGCTTCGCATTACTTTAGTGGATCAAAACGAATATCATTTTGAAGCAACCGATATTCATGAAGTGGCTGCAGGGATTCAAACCTCTGAACGCATCACTTATCCGATTAAAGATGTCGTTAAAAAAGAATGTACAACTTTTATACAAGGAACTGTTGAAAAAATTGATAGCGACAAGCAGCTGGTATTTCTTAAAGATCATGAAGCGATTTCCTATGATTACCTGATTGTAGCGCTAGGCTACGAATCTGAATCCTTTGGCATTCCCGGTGTTGAAGAGTTTTCGTTGAAAATGGTGGATATTCCGACCTCTGAAAAAGTTCATCAGCATTTAGTTGCTCAAATGAAAGCTTATAAAGAAACCAAAGATGAAAACTACTTGAAAATTGTCGTCTGCGGTGCTGGCTTCACAGGGATCGAGCTGTTAGGCTCCCTAGTCGAAGGTAAAAAGAAGCTCGCTGAAATTGCGGACGTCGCACCAGAAAAAATTCAGTTATATTGCGTAGAAGCTGTTACTCGTTTATTGCCAATGTTTAGCGAGAAGCTGGGCGGCTACGGCATTAATCATTTGAAAAAATGGGGCGTACAATTTCTTGTTGGCAAACCAATTAAAGAAATTAAACAAGATACCGTGGTTTATTTAGACAATCAGGAAACGAATGCATTGGCTGAATTAAATGCGAAAACAATTATTTGGACAACGGGCGTAAGCGGCAGTCATGTGGTCGGCGCTTCCGGTTTTGCAGCTAAACGTGGTCGCGTAATGGTGCAACCGGATCTCACAGATCCAGAGCATAAAAATGTCTATATTATCGGTGATTGTTCAGCTGTAATGGATCAAGAGTCCCAACGACCTTATCCGACAACGGCACAAATTTCACTAAAAATGGGTGAGCATGCCGGTAAAAATATTAAAGCTCAGCTGAAAGGTCAGCCGACCAAAGCCTTTACCTTTAAATCCTTAGGTTCTGTCGCTTCAATCGGCAATAGTCATGCCTTTGGTGAAGTAGGCAAAGTCGAAGTAAAAGGCTATCCCGCTTCAGTCATCAAAAAAGCGATTATGGATCGTTCCTTATTTGAAACGGGTGGGATTAAAGAAATGCTGGCAAAGGGTCGTTTCGATTTCTACCATTAAAAACAGCATTTAGGCTAAAAGAAGTCGGCAAGTAAAGCAAAACAAGAATCAGGTTTTGCTTTGCTTGCTTTTTTATTGTGTTTTACAAAAAAGGAGGCAAACAAATCATTAAATTTTTAAGAGAAACAATGGGGGTACTTTTGTTCGGCCTACTTTTTAGGTATAATGGATACTGATTGAAAAGAGGGATGTTAAATGGCACAAAAAAGAAAGCGTGCAAAAAGGAAAAAGACAAAAAAACAGCAACAACAGCAAGAACATCTTAATTTCATTATGCTGGGTATCTTTTTTATATTCTTTGGGTTATTTGGACTATTAAAACTAGGATTTCTTGGTACCTTAATTGCCAACGGCTTACGCATTGTAATCGGAAATACCTTTCCGTTTGCTGCGCTATTATTGATGTTATACGGCTTATCTTTGATGATTTTCGGCAGAGAGTTTCCAATTAAAAAAGCTCGTCCTATTATAGGAGCTGTCGTGATTTATTTAGGTATTTTACTATTTATGCACGCGTATATGTTTCGTAATGTAGGAACACAAGCGCCGAATATTATCGGCACTACCTGGGACTTTTTAAAAATGGATCTGCAAAAAAGCACCATCACTCAAAATGTCGGCGGTGGTATGATTGGTGCAGGCTTATATAGTGTCACATTCTTTTTAGTTGCTCAGTTCGGCAGCTATTTAATCGCTGTACTGCTTGTATTGCTTGGCGGCTTCTTAATGAGTATGCTGGATTTTCAGCAAGTAATCAGTTTCTTACAGGTAGTTCAAGAAAAGCTTCGCTCGTTCACTGCCAAAAATGAAGAACGTCAAGCAGAAAAAGCAGCGAAGCGGGCAGCTAGGGAAGCAGCAAAAAAAGAAAAGCTGGAGCAGCAAGCGCAGGAACGAATGAAAAACAATGTTCGTCCGCTTACTCCTGGTGAAAAATTAGCGCAGGAATCTTGGCAGGCCGAAGAAAAAGAACAGCCTTTAGAGCCGGAGCAACTAACCTTAGTTCCGATTGATAGCTTCCAAAGTCAGGCTGACATGCAGCCGGCACCGCCGGAAGTTGTCGCTGAACCGGAAATGGATGAAGGCGGTGATCTGGATTTCGAGATTTCTGCGGAAACTGAGGATCGTGATTATGAATTGCCGCCGTCCAGTTTGCTGGATACCATACCATCTGCTGATCAAAGTGGCGAATACCAAAAGATCGAAAAAAATATTGGCGTCTTAGAGCAAACCTTTAAAAGCTTTGGTGTCGATGCCAAGGTTGTAAAAGCTAGTCTAGGTCCTGCTGTTACAAAATTTGAAATTCAGCCTGCAGTCGGTGTTAAAGTCAGCAAAGTGGTTAGCTTAACTGACGACATTGCTTTAGCGTTGGCGGCTAAGGATGTACGGATGGAAGCACCGATTCCCGGAAAATCTCTCATCGGTATTGAAGTACCGAATAGTACCGTCAGCACCGTTTCCTTTAGAGATATTATTGAAGCTCAGCCAAGTCATCCGGACAAGCTTTTGGAAGTGCCGCTGGGTCGTGATATTTCGGGGATGGTACAATCGGCTGATTTGACCAAAATGCCGCACTTGCTGATCGCCGGTTCAACAGGGAGCGGGAAGTCAGTTGCCATTAACGGAATTATTTCCAGTATTTTGATGCGAGCCAAGCCGCATGAAGTTAAGCTAATGATGATTGATCCGAAAATGGTCGAGCTGAATGTATATAACGGTATTCCGCATTTACTGACACCGGTTGTGACCAATCCGCGAAAAGCTGCGCAGGCACTACAAAAGGTTGTACAGGAAATGGAGCTGCGGTATGAAAAATTTGCCGCAACAGGAGTTCGGAATATTTCCGGCTATAATGAATTAGTGATTCAACGAAACTTGGAAGATGGCGAAAACCGTCCTATTTTACCATTTATTGTAGTAATCGTTGATGAGCTGGCTGACTTGATGATGGTTGCCAGCAATGAAGTGGAAGATGCCATTATTCGTTTAGCACAGATGGCGCGAGCTGCCGGAATTCATATGATTTTGGCGACACAACGGCCAAGTGTGGATGTTATCACTGGTATTATTAAAGCCAATGTTCCTTCTCGCATGGCGTTTGCTGTATCAAGCGGAACTGATTCACGGACCATAATTGACAGTAATGGCGCGGAAAAGCTACTGGGACGCGGAGATATGCTGTTTCTACCAATGGGTGAGAATAAGCCGATTCGTGTGCAGGGCGCCTTTATTTCGGATCATGAAGTGGAACGAATCGTTTCTTTCGTCACGGAACAGCAAGGTGCAGATTATCAGGAAAACATGATGCCGACAGAAGAGGAAACGACGAGCAGTCACGGCGGAGAAGCACCGCAGGATGAGCTGTATGAAGAAGCGAAGGCTTTAGTTGTGGAAATGCAGACGGCAAGTATTTCTCTATTGCAACGCCGCTTTAGAATCGGCTATAATCGAGCGGCTCGATTAGTAGACGAACTGGAGGAGCATGGTGTCATTGGTCCTTCAGAAGGCAGCAAGCCGCGTAAGGTCTTTATCGAACCAGCGTCGGATGAACTGGAAAATGAACTCGAATAAGTAAAAAAGCTGGAGCAAAACAAAAAAACAGTTTTGTTCTGGCTTCTTTTTTATTGTCAATCCAAAAAGGTTTTTACTAGATAGGATCTTTGGTATAATGTATGAAATATTACCGTTACTGAAAAGTTGAAATAATTGAAAAAGACGATTACACTGAAAAGGCTAGAATTGATCTGAACAGTTGATTGCGAATAACGAATAAGGATGGATAACATGAGAAGAAAAAGCGTATTATACTTGGATGTCGCTGAACAAATTAAAGCAGATATTATGAACGGCAAGTACCCAGTCGGTTCTTTATTACCTACAGAAGCAGAGCTGGAACATTTATTCGATGTAAGTAAGATTACCGTTCGTCGTGCAATAGAATTATTGTCCTCCGAAGAACTTGTGGAGAAAAAAAGCGGGAAGGGCACGACCGTTTTAAGCAACCGCCCGTACAATAAACTATCAAAAGCTGGTACGTTCACCGAATATTTGAATGATTCCGGCCAAAAGGTTGCTAAAAAAATTCTGAATCTGGAAACGATCACGTTGACGGCTGATTTGCCTGCATATAAATTTTTAGGCGAAAAAGCGGTAAAGCTTTCCCGGCTGTATACCTTGGATGACCAGCCTTACATTTATTTTAATTATTATTTGCCGGAGGAATTGGCTGACACTCAGCTCGCTGATTTTGAGAACGAATCTTTATACCGCTTAATGGATCAACATGGCATCGAAATTTTCAAGTTTAAAGATAGCTTCCAAACCGTTGAATTAACTGCTGAACAACAAACGATTCTAGCTACTTCTGAAAAAAACGGCTTGAAACGTATTCGTGAGTCGCTGGGAGTTTCCAGCAAAGTGGTAGAATATTCCGAAGCGATTTACAATACTTCATTGTATCCATACGTCATAGAATATGAGGCTTAAGAAATAACAGGCTGCTTACAAAAGTGTAAGCGGCCTGTTACTTTTTTCTATGGTGTGTTCGTCGAATTTCTAATAGACTAGACAACGTAGCGTTCATAGTTTAAATGAGAAGTGAGAAGGAGCGAATCAAATGTTACAAGTAGAAAATTTATCCAAAACATATGGCATGGAAATAAAGTACCAAGCGTTGAAAGGCTTAAATTTAACGGTTGCTGACGGAGAGTTTATCGGTATTATGGGACCTTCCGGAAGCGGGAAGAGTACCTTTTTAAACCTGCTGGCAACGATTGATCAGCCAACTTCCGGTCATATTTTGTTAAACGGTAGTGACCCGAATCAATTAAATCAAGAAGAAATCGCGAAGTTCCGCAGAAGAGAGTTAGGTTTTATTTTTCAAAGTTTTAATTTAATGCCGACACTAACGGTTGAAGAAAATATTGTCTTGCCGTTAACCTTGGACGGAACGAAAATTTCTGAAATGAAAAAGCAGCTGGCTGTGTTAGCCGAACGTTTAGGCATTGCCGGCTTGCTGAAAAAAAGAATTGCGGAAATTTCCGGTGGACAAGCACAGCGTGTGGCAGTCGCTCGAGCGATGATTCATCAGCCGCAATTGCTGTTAGCGGATGAACCAACAGGAAATTTGGATACGAAGTCCTCTAAAGATGTTATGCAGCTTTTGCAGCAGCTAAATGAGGAAGAGCATGCGACAATTCTAATGGTGACGCATGATCCTTTGGCGGCCAGCTATTGTAAACGAATTGTTTTCATTAAAGACGGTGAGCTGATTGACGAAATTCACCAAATTGGCAGTCAAAAACAATTTTATGATGAAATTATGGTGAAATTGTCAGAGATTGAAGGTGCCAATAATGAATTTTAAGCAATTTGTCATTCGCAATACGATCCGGAATAAGCATCTCTATATGGCGTATTTTTTAAGTACTTTGTTTTCTGTGATGGTCTTTTTCACCTTTACTGTGTTTGCTTTTCATCCGGCGTTAACTGATGGATTAAATAAAAATGCACAAACAGGCATGCTGGCCGCGGCTATTATTATTTATGGCTTTGCTTTCTTTTTTGTCCTTTATTCAATGGATGTTTTCATTCAGTCGAGGAAAAAGGAATTTGGGCTTCTAATGATTCAAGGGATGAGTCCCAAGCAGCTGAAAAAAATGGTATTTATTGAAAATCTTGTTATTGGTTTTTTTGCAACAATTTTAGGCAGTGTAGCCGGTATTGGCTTTTCTCAAATCATTTTGTGGATCAGTAAATTGTTGGTACATGTTAATTTTGGCTTTTATTTTCCAATACAAGCTTTAGTTCTGAGTCTGGTTTCCTTTAGTATTTTGTTTTTGGCGATTTCATTTTTCATTCAATTCCGTTTACCGAAATTAAGCCTGCAGGAATTATTAAAAGCAGGAGATTTAGGTAAAGGAGCAATCAAAAGCTCACGTCTTAAAGCTGTATTAGCAGTTTTGTTGATCGGTGTTGGTTATGTAGTCGCGTTAATGGCTAAAGGAACACAAGTAGTCATTGTTATGATTCCCGTCATCTTTTTAGTGATATTAGGGACGCGCTTTTTGTTCAACCAATTAAGTGTTTCAGTGATTGAACGCTTGAAAAAGAAACAAGCAATCTTTTGGAAAAAAACGAATATGGTGGTCTTTTCTGATTTGGCCTTTCGTATGAAAGATAACGCCCGCTCCTTCTTTTTAGTTGCGGTCATCTCCACGGTGGCTTTTGCGGCAATTGGCACCTTGTACGGCTTTCAAGACATGGCGCTGAAATCAGCGAATCAAGTACCCTTCGAATTCGAGGTTTCAGGTGCACCAGAAGAAATTGCCCAAACACAAACGGATTTTACAAACATTTTAACTGACCGACAAGTTGACTATGAAACAGGTGAAATGTCCGCTTATGTAACTAGCGATCAAGTGAATCTCATAAAAGAATCCGACTATAATCAATTAGCAAAAATTGCTAAAAAACCAACGATTCAAACAAACGGACAAGGCGTACAATTAGTTGCGGCAAATCCAATAGGTGTTGAAGAAAAAGCAGTGAAAGATGTCAAAGTAGCGAATAATGCAGACTTACCTGTGAAACAAACAGAAAAAACAGAAATCATTCCTGCTTATGGCACTCATGTTGTTGTACCAGATCAAACAGATGTAACGGGTCTGGAGATTCAAAAAACGATTGTTTGGCAGCCTAAAAATGCAAGTTATGATGAATTATTAGCAATTGGGAAATTGGAAGAAGATAATTTTTCACTTACAGCGAAAACATATATGAAACAGAGTATTATCAATGAATTTGCACCGATTCTTTTGGTTGGTATTTTCATTGGGATTGTCTTCTTTGTTTCAGCCGGCAGCTTCTTGTACTTCAGATTATATAGTGATATGGATGTTGATGTTGAAAAATTCAAGATGATTTACAAAATGGGGTTGACCAAAAAGGAATTGAAGAAAATGATTTACCAGCAGGTCGGCATTCTATTTTTCACACCGATTATTGTTTCCTTTATCCACGGCGCAGTCGCTTTGACAGCAATGTATCATTTATTTAATACGGGAATGCAGCTGATTGGCTGGCAAGTGTTAGGCGTCTTTATTCTGATTCAGATCGTCTATTATCTGATTGCGCGCATCTTTTACTTTAAAAAAGTCTATCGCTTAGTTCAGGCATAAGGATTGAGGTCGGGACAGAAGCGTTTAGCCTCGAGAAATAAGAAGGAATTCACGAAAATTGTTTTTCAAATTTTTGTGAATTTCGGCTTATTTCCGAAGGGGCTGCTTCTGTTCCCGCCGTTTATTC
>NZ_JBIYEU010000019.1:0-59879 GCF_044909655.1 Enterococcus sp. UD-01
GCCCATACAGATTGTGATGAATATGGATTTATTTTGGATGTTATTGTGACTCCTGGTAACCGTCATGATAGTCAAATTGCTCCTGATTTAGTTGCCTCTATCTGTACCAAATTTCCAGCGATACATGCTGTGGCTGCTGATGCTGGGTATAAAACGGCCACTTTTATAGAATTTCTCCGACGGAGAAATCTTCACCCTGTTCTTCCTTATACACGACCTAGAGGTGATCGAACGTTACTATCCAAAAATCAATTTGTCTATGACGAATACTACGATTGTTACCTATGCCCTGAAAATCAACCCTTACATTTTTCTACACTTACTCGAGAGGGATACCGTGAATATAAGTCAAAATCTTACATTTGTCAGAATTGTCCGCAATTGAAGCAGTGCACAAGAAGTCAAAATCATCAAAAAGTAGTGACTCGTCATATTTGGCAAGCTGGGTTGGAGAATGCAGAACATCTTCGTCATACTTCCTTCAATCGAGAAACATACCGCAAGCGTAAAGAAACCATTGAAAGAGTGTTTGCCGATGCAAAAGAGAAGCACGGGATGCGCTGGACAAAATACCGAACCTTGGAAAAAGTCGCAGTGCATACGAGGCTGATTTTTGCTGCAATGAATTTAAAGAAATTAGCCCTGTGGGGCTAGAAAAAGGTGAATGCCTTTATTTTTTTACTTTGATTTTGATACTAAGATAAAAAAATACGCTCAACACTCTATTTTCTGAATGTTGAACGTCTTTGTCTACAGTCTGAGAAGCTTGAATTCAAGCTTCCTCACTTTTTACTTTTTCATATATTTCTTTTATTTTATCTATCAATGCTATTGATTCCTGTGATGAATAAAATCTATCTGCTCTCTCTAATACATTTAAAAGCTCTGTAAATCCCTCAGTAGATTTAGCTTTTTCTAACTGAGTTAACACTTGTGGGATACTCAATAATTGGATAAATTGATCATGGTGTTCTTTACTTTTCAAAATATAACGTATATTAGAGCCAGAAATCAAATATAATTCCAAACACAAATTACCTGTATCCGCAGCTAAAGCTCTGTGTATTTCTGTCAGCATTCCAACATTATTTTCATATTCCTTTTCTGATTCCAAAATTGATAAAGATTTACTTATTTTTTCAATTTCATTTGCGCTTTCTTTTGACTTCTCAATCAAATATGCTACATTGTTTACTCCGTAGTTATCAACTAATTCTTTAATTATTTCTTTTCTAGCTTGTTCCTTTGCTTCAGTAGTAATCTTTTTAATTTGGTTACTTGATAACCTCCACTGTAAAATTCCTACAAATACTAATACTACGCCTAAAATACCTATCTTGATTATCCATCATCATTTTAATAGAATCCACATATTGATCTTTTGTCAAATATATCACTCCTTTAAAATGATAATACCAAACTTTCAGATAAAGTGGAAGCTGATGCTTTTCATTGCAGATACCTCTCTTTCAAACTAGTTTTACCAGCCATCTTATTGAGCGCTTGTGTCATACTATCGACATCATCATGTTCTGCATTAGGGAATGCAATCAACTCTTCAACATAGTCATTAACCCAAGGCCTCCAAAGTGGATGAGGTAAATATACATTCCCCGCTTCCCATAATGGAGCTACTGCATTTGCACGTACTTCTTTTCCGCCTTCTGGATTTACAGGCACTATACCACTTAGTTCATTTTTAAGCATTTCAATTACTGCAGTACCGTTGGCTTTGTCCTCAATATAAATACCGCGAGCTTTTGGCCATTTAGCCGCCATTACATCAATTGCTTTCATCGTTTCGACAATCCCCATTCGTTCATGATGTCGATCCAATAAATAAAAATCTGCTCGCTTCTTCCCCCGTACTTGGCCAGAAACAAAGTCAGAGGTATCGGTATCTTTAAACGTACAATCTCATGATTGAGCTTGATGATCAAAAAGACGTGGTAAGATGACTACATCATCGCCAAGCCCTAACTCTGTTTTCTTTTCTAAAGAAGGAACATAGTATTTAATCCATGAACGTTTGAACACATTACCACCAGCTGGTGTTGGTCGCTGCTGATAGAGTGCTGCCCAACCTCTTGATCCAGTAACTGCTTTCGTTTTACTCGCCCATTCAACATCTTTGCCTATTTCTGGAGCTAATGCTTCACCTGGTTCTCTGCCTAAGAGATCATCGTCCTCTGCAATCGCCGGTATTTTAATTTCTTCCCACGGCAGAGTCATTTCTTTTAGCAGCCTGCCTGCTAAATCATCTTCATGCCAACGAGTCATGATAACAATAACACTAGCATCAGCTGTAAGACGTGAATAAAAAGTATCTTGCCACTCATTATAGATTTTATCCCTAATGGTCTTACTCTCTGCTTCTGCCCTATTTTTAATTGGGTCATCTATGATCAGTAGTCTAGCTCCACGACCTGTGGCACCACCTAAGATAGATGTACTATAAAGCGATCCTAGATGACCTTCAACTCCCCATTCACTAACGGAAGATGTTTCCGAACTTATTTTTAGACCAAATAAAGAATCAGAAAAAAGCCTGAACTTTTCACGATTTTTACGACCAAAATTTTTATACAATTCTTCGGAATATGAAACGAACATTGCCAAGCTATCCGGATGTCGCATTAAATAGTAAGCTGGGAATGTTTCTGTGATTACCGTTGATTTCCCATGTTGTGGTGGAATCTCAATAATATAATACTTTTGTTCACCGTCTATAATTTTCTGCAATCGATCAGTGATATATTTTTGATGCCGTAGCAGCTCCCACTGTTTTCCGTGAGACAGAAAAAAGAAGTCAGCATAATTACGTCTAGCTAACTCCTTCAAGGCTTCTTCTGCTATTGCATCCAAATCAAGATGAGTTTGGACCATTTGCCAATCTCCTTAATTCTTCCTCCGTCAAGCCATCTAACGGATTGTTTATATTAACAGCCCCACTATGTTTGATTTCATCGATTGCTTTAAATCCACCACGATCAAGGATATCTTGATAGATAGATTTTTTAAGACTCTGCAGCTTTTCCCAATCCCTGACCGGTAAATAGTACAGCTCATGCTTAGATCGTTCATTGAAAAGCTTTCTACGTTCCGTTTCTAATTCGAATGACTCTGCATCTAAGCTTTCCACATGTGCTAACAGTCCTCTTTTGCGTTCTTTTAGATCAGCTTTTCGTCCGTCAATTGCATCTGCAGCTCTTTGAACTCCAGCACGTTGATGTCCCAACTCTGAAAGTTCCAGAGAAATTTCATCAATTAGTGCATTTATTCGGATGATTTCGCCTTCTGCTTCGTAATGTTTTTGAATCTTTTCTTCAGTATCTATCGCAATTCCTATGAGCATAGCAAAACTACGCAAGCCCTCGTCTTTCATGCGCTCACGTAGTCTTTTCATTTCTATTTGTATTTTTTCTTTGATGTAAACATTTGTCAGCAGCCTATGACCTTGTTGTCTAGCCGTTTTTTTAGAATATCCAGCTGCTATTGCAGATTGAGTAGCATTGAATGATTCTAAATAATACAGAACAAACAAATCATATTTCTCTTTAGTTTTTCCCGTAGGTACGTTTGAATCACTCATGCTATCCCTTCTTTCTATTTATTTTTTTCTAAAATTGAAACCAAAGAATTCCACTTTTCTCTATCACTGATATTGTCAATTTCTTTTGCTAATTCTTTATACTCTTCAATTTCATTGATGTTACTTTCTATTAGATGCTGCTTAAAAGAAAATCTATCCTTTCCAAAAATCTTCTCATACAATTCATGTATTTCAGATCTAGCCTGAATCACCAACCTATTCTTAGTTTCATTTACCAACCTGACTGTTTCTTCTTTTAAGCCTAGAGCTAAAGTTGCTGACTCTAGCTCTTCAATAATTTCAACATGTCGTTCTGCACTTATAGTGTCAAACGTACCAGCAGTTTTAATTAAATCAGTTTGTAATTTAATGATAGGTGCCATAGCATCTTTTACAAAATCTATAGTCGCATAAGCTTCTTTAACTGCTTGTTTCAATTTAATTGATAGACCATCTTTCTTTAAAGTAAGTTCTGCGAATTTTTCAAAATTCCAGAATACTAATATAATAGTCGTACTCACCAATATGATCATATTGATTTGCCAAGGCTTGTCATTGATCACTAAGTATAATTGAGGAACACCGATAATTAACAAAACTAAAATATTTTTGATGAAAGCATATATTTTCTTTTTCATGTTGTTCAAATCCTCCTTGTTTCCTCTATTATATCAAGAAACAAGAAAAATATTACTTTAATCCCTAAGTATTTTATCCGCTTCAATGAGCGTTTTTAAATCACTGACCGAAGTCAGCTTTATTTCACCGGCTTTCAGATTTTGTAACCATTGAGCCATAGTCGCTCGAATAATTTTATGATACTGTTCATAGTCCTCAGCATCTTCAAATTCTTTGGCTATTTCCATGTCTAAAACGTCGATTAGATCATCTTTATCTTTTGTTCCCATTTACAAGCACCTCAAATCCTATATAATAAGAAATTGAGATAGTGAAGACACCACGCGTGGTGTCTTCACTATCTCTGGGGGTGCTTGTCACCTGTAGAAAGAGTCGAGTGTTTGCTGCACTCGGCTTCTTTTATTTGGGATATGGTTTATTTAGTGGAATTATTTGCTTCCGCATTTTTTTGTCCAATGGCATTAAATACTTAGAATGAATCGTTTTTCAATGAGTCTTTTTCCCATTAATAATAAAGCATTCTTCACCACCAGTTTTCCCCTCATAAATCCAATTGGTCGCTTGATAGATCCACCATGATGATGTTGTTCTGTATCTGCATAACTAACGTTCAAACGCATTGATAGATTAAATTCTTTTAAGAACTTAATAGCCTTAGATAATATCTCAGAAACAAAAGCTTTATGATTCGTTAATGCTACTCTAGTCAGCTCACAGCATTCGGTTTGTTTCAATCCATATGGACTACCAATATATTGATTAGCTCCCCTCGAGAAATTGACTACACCAATAAATTTTCCATCCTCCCATGCACCTACTTTTATTAATTTACCAGCTGGAACCGATTCAGAATAATGGAAATGAGTACAAGCATATTTAGCAGCTGCATGAGTAGCCCAATCAATTTTCAACGTCATTCCCCACAACAGGGACATTTCACAAGTTTAGGCAATAATTCTGTTAAACTTCCTTGATCATCCTCTGTTCCTGGTTCAAAATCAGGTATTTCCCAATCACCTAGCATCTGCTCTATTTCAGTATCTTCAAAACCAGTTAGCAACTGAAGTTCATTTTCAAGCCCTTCTAGTAAATTTGCTAATTTGTCTTGATTCCACTGCCCGGAAATCTTGTTTAAGGCTACATTTAAAGCTTTCTCTTTGTCTAAAGGTAAATCTATCAATGATACGTCGATCTCTTCACATAGATTGATTTCCTTTGCCACAGCCACATGTTGATGACCTCCGACTAAGTTACCAGTTCTTTTATTGAAAATTGGAGGTTCCACAAAACCAAACTCCAAAAGAGACCTTTTTAGTTTCTCATATTCTTCCATACCTGGTTCAAGATCAATTCTTGGATTATAATCAGCTGCCTTCAACTCAGCAATCTTCATCTTAATTATTTCCATGTGCCATTCTCCTTTTATGCTTATCATAATTTTGCTGTATATGATCACAATTAAAAAAGCCAAATCCTAAGTAAATCAACTTCATACTGTCAATTTCTTTGGGTTCCGCTTCATTGAAACATTCTATTAAAGTAAAGTCCCTTTTTAATTGAGCTTGTCTTGTCTTTCCTCTTGGGTAAGATTTACTTAAGCTCAAATACCAGTAATTCATACACTCCCTTCCTTTCATAAACAGATGAACAAAAAAACACAGATAGTATTATCTGCGCCTAGCTAAGTTTCTATTTTTTAAAAATATCATTAAAAACAAAACCCCCGATCCCTACAAGGGATAGTATTACAAAAATCACAGGATTCTCTCCGACGATGTTTTTGAAAAGTGAGAACTCTGAGTTTTTTTCGATGACTGCCAACAACACAGTCAAAAGTGCTATATATACTGATAATGTAGATATTAATAAAGTGACTCTTCCTCTAATTCTATCTCGTTTCATTAGCTTATGGTACTCATTGAAAAGTAGATCTGCTTTTTCATTGTTAATAGTTTCTGCTACTTCTATCGATGGGATAGAATCTTTTTCAACATATTCTTCTTTTAGTTCAGATTTAAGAGACAATAGCCTTTGACTTATTTCTATTTTCTTATCGTTTGTAACAAAACCAGAATCAACTATGTCTAATATTAATTCATCCAAGATAATTTCTGGCGACTCCATCCTATCCACATCTATATCTTCATCCCGGCTAACTGAATTTATTAATGAACTAATCAGATCAACAGTAAAGTTTTTTTCTTCAAGTACAATAGGTTTCAATAGGCTTACAATCTTTTTAGATGCTCTTCTGTATCCTTTGTTTTTATCTCTTTTCTGTAAATATCTATTTATAAAATATGTTGCTATTGGTGCAATAACCCAAGATAAAATAGGTAAACTTTTAAATATTAACTCACCAAAACTTTTAATCACTTCCATTATATACACTCCCAATTTAAGTATATAAATTATATCAGAAGAAAGTATTTAAAACTATAATAATTTGATATAGTCTTTCATAAAAATTACTCCTATTCTGCTGGTAAAGTAGCAATGAACTCGATAATTTCCTTACGCAAGAAATATACTTTTTGGTCACTTTTGTGTTTCTTTAGATCCATACTTGTATATTTATCTAAAGTACCTTTAGAACAGTTTTTGAAGAATTTTCGTGCTTCATTAATATTCAAAATCTCTTCTGAACCTAAAGGATCAATCAATCCAAACACCTTAGTGAACGCTGCTTCTAAACGGCTTACAATATATTCATCTACTTGTTTGTCAGTCTCTTCATTGGGTTTTATTTGGATAATTGTTGCTGACATAAGCTCCCTCCTTTACTCAATCCAATGTTGTTCCTTCCAATATGGTATTTTTTGTTTCATTAGATCCATGTAACTCATACCAATAATTTCAAGTTGCCTGCATAGTTGCGAAACCTCAAATAGTGTTTCGTCAGCAAGCTCTACTGAATGACAAAGTAGATCGTTTTTTTGTTTTTTAGTGAGCTCATTAATTTCAGTGGCTAAAATACACGCGATTTCTCGCTCGACTTCTACCTCTTTGCGCTCCTTAGATTCTCTCCTTTGGAAAGCATCTAAAGCTAAAGCATCTTTTTTTACCTGGCAACCATTGACTAAACCCATCAAACCAAGCATTTCTTGACTAATTGCAAAAGTCAGTTCGCTATTGTTAAAGGCATCGCTATAAAGAACTGCATTATCTGCTGTCACTGGATAGTCATTAAAATGTCCATTGGTTGTTGTATAAGCTAGGTATGTTTTTTGTGTAAGCCCACTATCTAATGCTGCTTTTTTTAGTGGTTTACTTAGAATCATTGATTTCATTTACTTCTCCTGTTTATTTTTCGTATTTCTTCATATTTTTATCCGATGATTTTTCAGATAAAATACATTTAAGCAATATCAATTACAGCGTCCTGTAACTGACGTTCCACGGTCCAAACCTCGATCTGATACCAACTTTCAAGCGCTTCATCACTCATCCCCTTAGCTAAGGCTACAACCTCTTTTTCCCTATGCGGAGAGGAATTAATAATAAAAGCTATTTTTTCTTCTCTGGTCATACTCCCCTTCCTTTCAATTATTTTTGTTTCTATTTTGTAAACTCATTGTTCAAAAAAATATCATCAGGTTTTAAGTTAAATACTGCAGCAATTTTTACAGCTAAAGGATAACTTAGTCCTCTCTTCCCGTTTTCAATAAGTGAATAGTAGCCTTTCGTTATGCCTACCATTTCTGCTACATCAGAACCGCTGTAATTATTCTCTTCTCTGATTTTCTTCAATTTTTCTAACAATCTTCACACCTCCTAAGCCAACTAAATTTAAATTCATCGTATTTACAAATAGTATACAAATCAACAGAATATTACCTTTTTTGTAAACTTCTTTCAAATTCTTTTGCGTTTACTATTTGTAAACGTTAGAATCAGTATAGAAAGAGGTGGGAACATGAGTTTTGGTTACAGACTTAAGATGCTTAGAACATCTAAAAAAATGACTCAGACAGAATTAGGCAATATTTTGAATGTGACAAAATCCTCCATTTCTGGTTATGAAAATGGAACAAGATTCCCTGATCAAGAATCATTAGTGAAAATTGCTGATTACTTCGACGTTACCACAGATTATCTTCTTGGTAAAAAACAAACTCCTGAATGGGCAAGTGACGATCAAGTCATTGAATTAGACAAGATATTAAAATCCAAAGCAGGTATGGCTTATGGTTCTGAAGGAGAAATATCGGAAGAAGATAGAGAAGCAATAGATGATTTAATTGCTGGGTATTTTTGGCAAAAGAAGCGCAAGGAAAAACGTAAAAAGTAATATGAATTTAAACTCTATAATTTTGGAGGCAGCTGAACGAGTCAATTCCTATAACCCCTTTTCTATTGCTAAAGAATTAGGAATAGATATCCAATACACTGACAAACTCCCCAGCAGTTAGTTTGGTCTAGCTGTGCCTGATTTAAATGTGATATTTTTAGACACTTGCTGCAAAGATTACAATTATAGATTTAGATACTTCCTCTGCGCTCATGAGCTTAAACATATGGTTGCTGATACCGGAATTCAAAATTATTACAATATATCTAATAAAACAAAAGGACAAATAGAGTATGAAGCGAATAAAGAAGCTATCAAACTTCTTATTTTGCACTATAACGAGGAGTACAGTATTAATCATTCAACTTCAACTCAACAAATAATATCTATGTATGATATACCGCAAGACTTGGACTTTATGGTTCAGAAAGAATTAGAAAAATGTTATTTTAAAAAAGGAGTACTAAAAATGAAAGGAATTTAAAAATGTGGGTATTTAATATTTTATTTTTGGGTGGATTTTTATTTAACTTAATATATTTTGTTATATCTCTTGTAAAGAAGTGGAAAGAAACTCCTATCACCAAAAATTCTTATATATATATGATTGGAGCTTCGACTTTCTCTTTCTCTAATATCTCTTATTTTATTTCTTCGGAAATGGAAGTAGGCAAGTACTTGGCACGAGCGTTAGTTCTTTTCCTCATACAGTTTATTCTTATAGGCGTGGTTTATATTCTTTATTCGTCTCAACCGAATGACAGAAAAAAAGGCTTTTCTAATGATAAAAATGAAGGTTTTAATTTCAAGTGGAAAAGAATATAATTACTATTATTAATTCCTTTAAGTTTAGTAATCGTTCTTGAGTTAGCTTCTTCTATTAGCAAAATAAATCTAACCACTAGTCCTAATAATTCTGAAACAAAAAATAACACATTTAGCTCAGAACAAAAGAAAATAGAACAGTATATACCAACTTCCACTAATCTTGAAAAAAAGATGAAGCTACTGAATCTGTTAATACTAAAACAACATCAAATTCTACTAAAGATGAAAAACAATATAATTAGAAACTGGCGATATAACATATTTGAATGATAAACCTAGCGTTGAACAAAAAGCAATCTTGCAGGAGTTAGCTGAATCGTATTTTAAAGAGCTATATCCGTACAAAGGAAGTAAAATTCATTCTGTTCTTGGGGTCATCCGAAATTGGACTAAAGATAAAGAACATTGGTTTTACAAAGCAGAAGCCACGATAGTTAACGAATTTGGTGCAGAAAAATCAACGGTCATTGAAATTTCAGTTGAGCCTACTGGAGTTGACAGTGGCATCGTCTCTATAATTGAATATTAACAAATAGAGTGGTAAGTTTATGATTTAACTTCAAGCTAACTTGAATAAGGAGATGAATAAGCAGTGCCCTTAATCGATGGAATCTTCCCCCAAATTTTATCTTATTTATCACTGTTGATGACTGGTATATATTTAATTTTTCTTTACTACTCCGGTGATTCTCTAACCAAATTTTTGGCTAGCCCTAAAGAAAAGATATTAGCCTTTGTTTTTAAGCAATTAGCTATAATATCTTACGATTTTGTTATAGTGATTTCTTTGTTCAGTGTATTTTCTAAAGCAATTGGCGTACCTGTATCAGAACTTAAGAATTTAAACGAATCTGAAAATCGATTAATGTTTACAGTCTTTATCCTCTTTTTTGTAGGTTGTTACATATTAAGTCTTTATGTGCTGAAATTCCTTAATAAATATGTTCTTTATAATAACCATATAATAACAAAAACTAGTAATTTCTATATATGTTTGGAAGAAGATTTTAATACAGAATTCAAAAAGAATGATCATGTTTATTTTTCAGTTCCTAGCAAAAAAGAACTACTTTGCTACAAAATAATTAAAAATGGAACTCAAACTGATTATTTAAAAATTTATTTACCTATTGAGTTTATAAAAAAGCATACTATTTTTTCTAAGAAAAACCCTTCTCCCAAAGTCGTCAGAGACGAAAATAGAAACAAATTCATCTCTGCAATAAATAAATCTAGATATGGTACTATCCCTGTTTGGCTACTTATAATTACAGTAATAATGCTATCATGTTTATCAGTCTATAACATCGTTTCTGCTCCTAATGGTTTCGAAATAATTTCTCTTATCCTTTATGCTCCTTTGTTGTTCTGGTTATGGATTTCACTATGGTGGGCAACTGGTAAAGAAGTAATAATATTAACATTCAAAACTACATTTAAACAAAAAAATGATCTCAGATGAAAAAGAAAATATTTCAAATGAAAAAGTTTAGCTTTCATTTTTTTAAATTTATAAACGCTGCTTTTAAAGTAATTCTATAGCTTATCCACAACTTAAGCATTAACAGTTCTGCACAGAGTGTGAATAACAATTCTAAACCTGTCGAATTCGACGGGTTTAGAAATAGGAGGTTATAATTTGGCGTCAAGAGAAAATATAAACACTAATAGCATCTCAGTATTTTTTCTAATAAAGTACTTTTTCGATTATGTTTTCGAGTGATTTTCGAGTGACTTTCGTGCTAATAATAATTCTGAAATATTCTGACAACACAAAAAAAATTTAGCAACCACTATATATAGTATTCTTTTTTCCAACTATTTTTTTTCACTCTATATATAGTACTAATACAAGAACAGTATATTTCTTTTTTTCGAGTGATTTTCAAGTGATTAACAAGCGAAAACTTATGCTATAAGGAGAACAATAATGGATTTAAAAAAAGAAGGAATAAATATAGAATATAAAACATCAAATAAATGCCTACCAAAAGACTTTTGGGAAAGCTATAGCGCCTTTGCAAATACCAAAGGAGGAAAAATATATCTTGGTATATCAGAACCACTTAGGGGATCATATGAAATTGTAGGTTTGCAAGATGCTCATAAAATAGAAACAGATCTTTGGAATTTATTAAGTGATAAAAATAAAGTTAGTCATAATTTGTTGAGTAGTGACGATGTAGTTATTAAAACAATAAACGATAAAGATATAATTATTGTAAGCGTTCCTGAAGCACAATATGATCAAAAACCCGTTTATATAAATAATAGAAAAGATTGCTGTTATATAAGAACCAACGACGGAGACAGAAAAGCAACAGAAGAACAATTCAAATATATGGTTGTAAATTCTCAAAATGATATTGATTCAGAAATCTTGAATGGCTATGATTTAGACGATTTAAATATGAAAGATGTTCATCTTTATAAAAATGAAATTGCTGAAAAAATTGGAGATGAGAGTATATTAGAAAAGTCTGATAAAGACTTTCTTATATCTTTAGGAGCACTAAAAAAAGACAGATTGGACTCCTCAAAACCTTACAAACTTACAGTTGGAGGCTTACTTTTCTTCGGAAAATACAATTCAATAAGAGATAGATTTCCTAAATTTCAACTTGATTATTTTAGAAAACGTAGCTCACTAGATACTGATTGGCTTGATAGAATATCTGTTGGTGATATGAGCTATCCAGACTTAAATATTTTTTCATTCTACAAACTCACTTTTGGGAAACTACTTGCCGGAATCAAAGAACGATTTGAGTTGAATGAAGATTTCACTAGATCGTCGTTTCAATTGGACTTAAGTACAGCTATCAGAGAAGCATTAATTAATTCTTTAATGCATGCATATTATGATTCAGATCAACCAATTAAAATAACAGAATACGATGATTATTATGAATTCTTTAATCCAGGTAACATGAGAATAACAAAATCGGAATTTATACATGGTGGAACATCAATAATTAGAAACAGCACTATATCAGTCTTATTTCGACGAGCTGGTTATGCAGAAAAAGCTGGATCTGGCGGACCTAGAATATTCGACACTATCACAAAACATAAATTGAAACTTCCAGAAATCATCTCAAGTGATTCTTCAACAACTTTACGGATATGGAAAACAGACATTTTAGGTAGTTTGAAGAATCATGACTTAACTGAAAAAGATCAAAAGTTACTAGAATTTTTAATTAAAAATCATCGTATATCAAAATCTACAGCAATGAAAAGCTTAGAATTCACTGAGTATCAATTCAAAATTACAATTAATAATCTTTTAGAAAAAAACATAATTAGAAAAATTGGTGTTGGAAGATCAACTGAATATATATTGGATCATAGCAATGAAATGGCAATTTACAGCAATAAAAAACTTATAAAAATGCTCGAAGATACTATGCTTTTCCCTGATAATTAACTATTCAATTGATAGATCAAATACGATCTAATTGCCCTCTATAGGGCTTTTCTTTCTCAACAAAAAGAACATACATTCTTATTTTCACACCAAAATAAGTTTTAATCATTTATATTCTTATGTTTAAATTTTTTTGATTAATATTCCTGAAACAAAATATTATCCGAGGTGACATCATGCCAAAAATAAAAGAAGTTAAGAAAAAGGATGGTTCCACTGTTTATAAATCTCAGGTATATTTAGGAATAAACCCAGCAACTGGTAAACCAAAATATACAACAATTACTAGTGATGCTTATAAACAATTAGAAGATGAAGTCAATAGGACGATAGCTGACAGAATTGATAAAAAGACTGTTAAAAATAATAGTATCACATTTAAGCAAGCCTACGAAGAATGGTTTAATCTGCATAAGAAAAACGTTAAGCCGTCGACCGTTGAAACTGTTGCAAGTAAAATGAATGCTATTCTGCCTTACTTAGCTCATTATAAAGTCCGAAAGATAACACCAATCATTTGTCAAAAAATGCTAAATGACATGGTAGAGTTCAAACGATACAAACGATCTTCTGCAGCGAACTATAGAATGTATTGCAGCATGATTTTTAGTTACTGCATAAAAAATGACTATCTATCTAAAAATCCGATGTAGTTTGTCACTGTACCGAAGACAGCCGATGATTTTATTTATAACGATGAAGATGCTCAAGAACATAGAAGGTACTGGCTTAAATCGGAAGTTGTTGAATTTCTAAAAATTGCAGAAAAAGAACTAAAGTTTTTTGACTATGTCATGTTCCGCATGTTACTTTTTACTGGTATAAGAAAAGGTGAACTGCACGCTTTGCATTGGAATAATGTAAACTTTGCAACTGGAGAATTAAGGATTGCCAAAACACTTGTGAATATCAATAAACAAGACATCTTGCAGAAACCAAAATCAAAAGCATCCAACCGCACTATTATTTTAGACGAAAGCACAATGGAACTATTAAAATGATGGAAACAAATTATTCGCGAAGAATATATAGTTTTTGGCAATAGAAAGCTCTGGGATAATAACCCGCCAATTTTTAGCGAGCCTAGCGGAAAATACTTCACCCTATCACATCTAAATAATGTGATGAACTACAATTTCTACATACATCATACAGATTTTTATAAAATCACTATACATCAGATGAGACACACTCATGCATCTTTACTGTTTGAAAGTGGAGCAAATCTAAAAGATGTTCAAGCAAAATTGGGGTATGAAGAAATGCAAACGACGATGAATATCTATACCCATGTTACAGAAACAAAATCGAAGAAAACTGTTGATAATTTCGCTAGTTTTATGGATATTTGACAATCATACATTTTTTATACATTTAATTTGAATTGAAGAAACAAAAAAAGGCACTTTCTCGAAACGAGAGAGTGCCTTTAAAGTCAATAATATCAACGTTTTTAACGTTTTGAGAATTGTGAAGCTTTACGGGCTTTCTTAAGACCTGGTTTCTTACGTTCTACCATACGAGCATCACGAGTAAGAAGTCCAGCGCGTTTTAAAGCGCCGCGGAAGTCAGGATCTACTTCTAACAATGCACGAGCGATTCCGTGACGGATCGCGCCTGATTGACCAGAGTAGCCTCCACCATTTACGTTTACGATAACATCATAAGCGCCTTTAGTTTCAGTTACACCAAATGGTTGGTTGATAACTTCACGCAAGTCAGCGTGTGGAATATATTCTTCAACGTCTTTTTTGTTTACAGTAATTTTACCAGTACCTGGTACTAAACGTACGCGGGCAACAGATTTTTTACGACGGCCAGTGCCGCTATATTGTACTTGTGCCAATGAATTTCCCTCCTTAAATTAGGTTAGTGATATCTAATACTTCTGGTTGTTGTGCAGCATGTGGATGCTCAGCTCCACCATAAACGTTCAACTTAGTAAATTGCTTACGACCTAAAGTGTTTTTAGGAAGCATGCCTTTGATTGAGTTTTCAATCAAACGACGAGAGTTTTTATCACGCAATTCACCAGCAGTAACAGATTTCAATCCACCTGGGTATTGGCTGTGACGGTAGTAAATTTTATCAGTTGCTTTGTTTCCAGTTAATTTCACTTTGTCTGCATTAATTACAATAACGAAGTCTCCAGTATCCACATGAGGTGTGAATGTTGGTTTATTTTTTCCACGTAGAATTGAAGCAACTACTGTTGATAGACGTCCTAAAGGAACATCTGTTGCATCTACTACGTACCATTTACGTTCGATGTCGCCGGCTTGGGCCATATATGTTGTACGCACGTTTTTTTCCTCCAATTTTCTATTCGATGTTTGACATACACTTGAGTTTCCGGGGCTCTTGTGGGGCAAACAATACCATTTAACATAATACCCTCAATTCCTTGTAAAGTCAATGGATTTCCAGGTTTTTCCCTTTTTTTCTGAAACTTTTTATTAGTTAAAAGAGATATCTTTGCATAAAAAAGAAAAATGCACTAGTATGCGTAATATTTACTACGCACTCTAAAAATGAATATTTTTACTTTATATAGCAAAATAATGAATATTTATTTATAAAATGGTTGATTTCCGTATTTTCAAGTGGTATGATAAGAACAATTCAACCTGATAATAAAAAGGAGTGTTCTCAATGAAAGAAAAAGTTGTTTTAGCTTACTCCGGAGGATTAGATACCTCTGTTGCCGTCAAATGGTTAGTCGATGAAGGTTATGATGTTATCGCCTGCTGTTTGGATGTTGGTGAGAAAAAGGATCTGGATTTCATTAAAAATAAAGCTTTAGAAGTTGGCGCTTCTGCTTCTTATACTATTGATGCTAAAGAAGAGTTCGCACAGGACTTTGCTTTAATCGCTTTACAGGGCCATACTTTTTACGAACAGTCCTATCCCTTAGTTTCTGCATTGTCACGTCCTTTAATTGCTAAAAAATTAGTTGAACTAGCTCACGAAACAGGTGCTACTACTATTGCTCACGGGTGTACAGGAAAAGGGAATGATCAGGTCCGCTTTGAAGTGGCG
The DNA here is from genome assembly GCF_044909655.1 of Enterococcus sp. UD-01. Taxonomy (NCBI): domain Bacteria; kingdom Bacillati; phylum Bacillota; class Bacilli; order Lactobacillales; family Enterococcaceae; genus Enterococcus; species Enterococcus sp. UD-01. The sequence goes on from NZ_JBIYEU010000019.1 coordinate 15,820, forward strand.
ATTAATGCTCTTGCACCCGAGCTTAAAGTAATTGCACCGGTTCGCGAATGGAAGTGGTCACGGGAAGAAGAGATAAATTATGCCAAAGAAAAAGGCGTTCCAGTCCCAGCAGATTTGGACAATCCTTATTCTGTCGATCAGAATTTATGGGGACGGGCGAATGAATGCGGCATTTTAGAAGATCCTTGGGCGACTCCGCCAGAAGGTGCTTATGAATTAACAGTCAGTTTAGATGAGGCCCCAGATGAAGCGGATATTATCGAGCTAACGTTTATCGAAGGCGTCCCTACTGCAATTAACAATCAAAAAATGTCCTTATCAGAATTGATACTTGAATTAAATGACTTAGCTGGCAAACATGGAGTCGGTCGGATCGATCATGTGGAAAATCGTTTAGTCGGTATTAAGTCTCGGGAAGTGTATGAATGTCCGGGAGCGGTCACCTTAATGGCGGCACATAAAGAATTAGAGGATTTAACATTTGTACGCGAAGTTGCTCATTTCAAACCGATTATTGAAAACCAACTGTCTCAAATCATCTACAACGGCCTATGGTTCAATCCATTAACGGATGCTTTAATTGCTTTCTTAAAAACAACTCAAAAATATGTTAATGGCGTTGTTCGTGTGAAATTATTCAAAGGGCATGCAATCGTGGAAGGTCGTAAATCAGCCAACAGTCTATATAATGAAAATCTAGCAACCTATACATCCGCTGATACCTTTGATCAAGCAGCAGCAGTTGGCTTTATTAAGTTGTGGGGATTACCAACAAAGGTGAATGCCGAAGTGCAGGCTGAATTGGAGAAGCCATAGGGATTTATATTCTATCAAATCTATTTAGGAGGTGAATCAATGGAAAAATTATGGGGTGGTCGTTTTGAAGGTCCAAGCGAAGCTTGGATTGATGCATTCGGTGCATCTATTTCCTTTGATCAGAAGTTAGCGGCCCAAGATATTACAGGTAGCTTAGCGCATGTAGCGATGCTGGCTAAAACAAAGATCTTAACAGAAAATGAAGCCGCCCAGATTACGGCAGGTCTTGAGTCTCTACAAAAAAAGCTGGCAGATGGTGAATTAACGTTTACGATTGAAGATGAAGATATCCATTTAAATATCGAAAAATATTTACATGATGAAATTGGTCCTGTGGCTGGAAAATTGCATACTGCCCGCAGCAGAAACGATCAAGTTGCTACAGACATGCATCTTTACTTAAAAGAAACAGTTAAAGCTGTTATTGAACAGATTCATTCATTTCGCCACGTTTTGGTGAAAAAAGCGGAAGCAAATATCGAAACACTGATGCCCGGATATACGCACTTACAGCACGCTCAGCCAATTTCATTTGCTCACCACATGATGGCTTATTATGGCATGCTAACCAGAGATCAAGAACGATTTATCGAAAGCTTAAAACGGATTGATATTTCACCATTAGGCTGTGCAGCCTTGGCAGGCACTACCTTTCCGATTGATCGGGCATATTCTGCAGAACTAATGGGTTTTTCTGCTATTTATGAAAATAGCTTGGACGGCGTCAGCGATCGTGATTTTATTTTAGAATTTTTGAGTAACAGCTCGATTTTGATGATGCACCTTTCACGTTTTTGCGAAGAAATTATTTTATGGTGCAGTCATGAATTTCAATTTGTTGAATTGACAGATACATTTTCTACAGGCAGTTCAATTATGCCGCAGAAAAAAAATCCAGATATGGCTGAATTAGTACGTGGAAAAACGGGCCGCGTGTACGGCAATTTATTTTCGCTGCTGACCATTCTAAAAGGTCTACCGTTAGCTTATAACAAAGACCTGCAAGAAGATAAGGAAGGCATGTTTGACACCGCAGACACGATTTTAGCCAGTTTAAACATCATGTCTGGTATGGTTGAAACAATGGCATTGAACCAAGATAAAATGGCACAAGCCACCGAAAAAGATTTCTCCAACGCGACAGAATTAGCGGATTACCTTGCAAATAAAGGAATGCCGTTCAGACAGGCGCATGAAATTGTTGGTAAATTGGTTTTAGCTTGTACCAAACAAGGAATCTATCTGCAGGATGTTCCCTTAGAGGACTATCAAGCACTATCGCTTCTCATTGAAGCAGATATATATCAAGCTTTAGCTTCTAAAACCGCAGTAGAACGTAGACATTCCTATGGTGGCACTGGGTTTAATCAAATAAAAGCAGCTATTGCTCGCAGTAAAAAAACGCTCGAAAACGAAAGAACTGGTAAAAAATAGCAAGCTACTTTTTACCAGTTCTTGTTTTAATTAACGAGTTTTCGTACGTGTGTCTGCATCAATACCAGGTGCTTTACCTAATTTTGCTTGTAGCATCCAAATATTTTTTTCGATATCTGTTTTGTTGGCAATAAAGATATCTTGGGTAGAGTCATCGCCTTCTTCACCAGAAACTTCAATTCCTTTTTGGTAAAGATCAGCTAAGTAACGGTAACCTTCTACTAATTTTTCCATGCGTTCTGGAATAGTACGATCCCAGTTGCCGATTTCGTCTTCAATTCCAGTATGGTCAGCAAATTCTTGTAAAGTTGAATATGGTGAACCATCTAAAGTAATTAAACGTTCTGAAACAACATCTAATTGATCATTAATTTGATCCATGTATTCATCCATTTTTGGATGAAGCGTTAAGAATTCTTCTCCACGCATATACCAGTGTGTTTGGTGGATTACCACTGAAAATTGGCTTAGGTCAGCAACGAGTTGGTTTAACACTTCTTTGGTTTGTTCAAATTTCATTATGCATCATCCTCCTAATATTTTCTACATCTTTAATTGTAGTACAGAATACAGAAAAAGTATACTAAAACCATTCATATTTATAATATTTTTAATTTAATAATAATTATAATCTACGAAAATACTTATTCTGAATTTGATACTGCTTGAGTATCCAGAGAATCGATAATTTCTTGAGCAACGACATTCATCGCTTCTTCTAACTCATCGTTCATCTTATCCATAGTTTTAGCACCAGAAATAAAAGTGATATAAAGATTGATAGCTTCTTCTTTATTTTTCTCCGGTAAATACCACTTTCCTTTTTCTTTTTTCAAGTGTAATTTAAATTCTACCGGATCTGCTTTGACTTTTATTACTTTGACACGTTCTTCCAAAATATTAAATGTTGCTTCAACTGTTTTTTGATCCTCATCACTAATTTCTGAATTTGATAAGGTTTCTTTTACCAATTCTCTCGTCATTTCCTGTACAGCACTGACTAAGTCTAAACCCGTCACATAATATGTGATTGTTGCTCCGTTTCTTGTTTCGTTTACTTCCACAATCTTATATGTCGTCTTTTCTTTTGCCTGCTTCTGTAATTCCTGCGTCACTTGCTGTACCTGTTTTTTTGGAACTTTAGCACTCGTTGTATTTAAACTTTGAGCAAAATTTTCTCCAAACGTTTGTATGGTTTCATCCAATTCCTGACCAAACTGTTCACCATTTTGAAATTCTTTGGAAAATTTGCGTTCTTCTTTTTGATAGACTAATCGATTAACAAACAACTCTCCAGCTTCTTCTCCGGAGATCCCTTTTGAGCCGCAACCTGCCAATGCTATTAAAGCTATAACACTCACCACTGTTGCTAACCATAATTTTTTCATTCACTGCCTCCATTCTCTTACTTATTAGTAAAACAAGTTCTTTCTGTTTTGTCAAAATTATTTATTCCAAGTCTACTCTTACTTGCGCGAGCTGATGATAAACCGCAGAAAGCTGCTGCTGTGTGGCTAAAAACAAAGGATATATCTGTTGATAAATCTGGTGATTCTCTTCATTTGGTGTCACTATTTCATAAATTCTAATTTGTTTGCTGGTTTGTTTTAAATCTGCAATCGCACCAACACTTTGCCAGCCTAACAAAACAGCTCCCAATGCAGATGCTTCAATACTTTCAGTCAACGCTAAGGAGTGTCCTAAGACATCTGCCATCATTTGCTTAAAAACAGGTGAATCTGCAAAACCGCCGGTCGCCCGAATTTCTGCCACAGGACCACCTAGCTCCTCCAACTCAGTTAAGATACGCTTGATATTTAGACAAATGCCTTCAACTACAGCACGCATCATAATACTATCTGTATGGTTTCTTTTCAGCCCAATAAAACTACCGGTCGCTTCTGCATTCCATAAGGGAGCTCGTTCTCCTAAAAGATAAGGATGAAACAATAATCCCTTTGCACCTGCCGGAACTTCTTCCACTCTTTCCATTACAGCATCATAGGGATTTTCGCCAGAAAGGCGGGCTTGCTCTTGGCGTTCTTTTAATAAATTTTCGCAAGCCCAATCAAAAATTCCGGCGCCATTACTAGTGGCGCCGCCAATTACCCAATGCGTTTCATCCAACACACAACAAAATGTTTCTGCCTGCGGATGCAAATAGGGTTGATCCACAATATAACGCACAGCTCCGCTTGTTCCGACTGTCAATGTGGCGGTCCCTGCTTTCATTGTGCCTAAACCCAGATTTGATAATGGTCCATCTGCTCCACCTAAAATAAAAATCGTATCCGGATTAAGCCCCAAAAGCTCAGCCCATTCTCTTTTTAAACCTGTCAATTGATGAGTAGGAGCAACTAAGCGCGGCAACTGTTCTTTAGTAATAGCCATTTCAGCTAACGCCAACGAATCCCAATCAAGTTGATGAATGTTTAAAAAACCAGTTCCTGAAGCTGTACTAAAATCCGTAATATATTGTCCAAATAGACGATAAAGGATATATTCCTTCATTCCGATAAAAGCAGCAGCCTGTTCAAAAAGCTCCGGCTGGGTTTCTTTTAACCAGCGAATTTTATGAAAAGGAGTCATTGGGTGCATTGGCAACCCTGTATTTTGATAAATAGTTTGCCCAAACGCTGTTCCTTTGAAAGCTTCTGCTTGTTTTTCTGCTCGATTATCCGCCCAAGTAATCACTCGAGTTATAGGCTGATTTTCATGATTCATAACGATTAACCCATGCATTGCCGTTGAAAAAGAAACGAAGGAAACTTCACATGGATGGATTTTTTTTACCACCTGCTGAATACAATCCACGACTGCTGAAAACAGCTGATCGATATCCTGTTCTGCCATCCCTTCAGTGTCTTGGATTAATGGATAGCGCACATACGCAGTTGTTTGCACCTGCCCCTCTTCATCAAACGCAACCGCTTTCGTTTGTGTCGTACCGATATCTACGCCAATTGCTAATTTGTTCATTAAATCTCCTCGTTTCCTGCCGATAGTCTTATTTTTTATACTGAAAAAAAGAATTACTGCGTATGTTTATAATAGAGGGGGAAGCTTTATGCTATTTATCTATTTTACCATTGGTTGCATTATTGGTTCGTTTCTTTGCTTAGCGGCAGAGCGCGTTCCTCTTGGTCAGTCTATTTTATATCCGGCCTCACACTGCGCCAATTGTCAGACAAGGCTTACCTTTTTGGAGCTGATACCGCTTATTTCCATCTTATTTTTAAAGTTTCGGTGTCGCTATTGTCAAAGTAAATTATCCAGCATTTACTTTTTTAGCGAGTTGACTTGCGGGTTACTTTGGCTTTTTGTTTTTTTGAAAAGTGCAATGCCTGTTTATACACTCTCTTTTTTATTGTGTGCCTTTGTATTGGCTTTGACTGATATCTTCTACTTGATTGTTGAGCCCAAATTTTTTTATTTTTTCGCGGTTCTTTTATGTATGAATCATTTTCAGCTTGGTCTGTCATTTCATTTTATTGCCGGCTTCATTGCTCTTTCAGGTCTTTTACTCCTTAACTATATTTTACCAGATTCTTTAGGCGGTGGAGATAGTCTTATCATAATTTTATGGAGTATTTTATTAGGAAGCAGCAAGATGGTTCTTTTGCTGTTTATCGCAAGCGGCACCGGGTTACTTTTTTTATTGATTTATCAAGTTTATACACGAAAAAAGCTGCAGAGGCTGCCTTTTGTTCCTTTTTTAAGTATTGGTTTATTCGCAGTTCTTTTATGTACATAAAAAGAATCAAAAGAAATTAATCTTTTGACCCTTTTACTAACATGAACGTTTATATTTATGCTTTCTTTTGCCAATTTTTTCTTATAAAACCTGCTCGTCCGGAGCCTTCCCGATAGAGATTATAGTGAACACTATGCTTTTTATAATAATCCTGATGGTACTCTTCTGCAGGATAAAAAGGCTGTGCTGGTTCGATTTTTGTCACAATTGGTCGATCAAAGCGACCGCTATTTTGTAACGCGGCTTTTGATTGCTCAGCAATTTCCTTTTGCTTTTCATTTGCATAAAAGATGACTGGACGATAAGAATCTCCGCGATCGGCGAATTGACCGAGTGCATCGGTTGGATCAGTTTGCTGCCAATACGTTTCTACTAAGGTTTCATATGAGATTATGCTTGGATCATAGGTGATCTCCACGGCTTCCGTATGTCCGGTTGTTCCTGTCGTAACCTCTTCATAGGTTGGATTTTCGACATGCCCGCCAGTATAGCCTGAAATAACTGAGATAATACCCGGTTGACTATCAAAAGGTTTGACCATACACCAAAAGCAGCCGCCGGCAAAGATCGCTTTTTCATATTGCTGTTCCATTTATGCTCACCTCTTTTTTCTTTATAATAATCCGGATACAAAAATAAAGATATTGATTTGCTTTGAAAAAAGCCGTTGACATGGGATGGTTCCCACATGTTACATTAAAAAAAAGAAAGGAAAGTGAATGATATGAAAATTATTGTTGAAGAAACATACGAAAAAATGAGTCGAGTTGCCGCAAATATTTTATTAGGAAAAATGTACCAGCAAAAACGAGTGAATTTAGCTATTACTGCAGGTTCAACACCTGTTAAAATGTACGAATATTTAGTAGAAGACGTAAAAAATAAACCATATTTTGATAATGTTCATTACTATAATTTTGATGAAATTCCATTCAAGCAAAAGCAAGGCTATGGTGTAACAATGTCTAATCTTAACAGTTTATTCTTCGAACCAGCAGCAATTCCAACCGACCAAATCCATTCTCTTGATGAAAAAAATTATAAAGAACAGGATAAAAGAATTGAACAAGATGGCGGTTTAGATTTGATTTTACTGGGAATTGGTGCAGATGGTCACTACTGCGGCAACTTGCCAGGAACAACCAAATTTGAAGACCTGACTTCTTATGTAGGAGAAGATGCAACTGAAAATATGAAAGACATCTTGCTTAGCGAAGTTGGCGGCGACGAGAATGAACGTCCAGATTTTTATGTTACTATGGGACCAAAAAGTGTTATGCAGGCAAAAGAAATCCTACTTTTTGCTACTGGAAAGAAAAAAGCAGCAATTATCAAGCAAGCCTTCTTTGGTCCAGTCACTAATGATGTGCCCGCTTCTTTATTACAAACACACCCCAATTTAACGATCGTTCTAGATCAGGAAGCTGCTTCAGAATTAGCTTTATAGGTCACTTAGTAAAAAAACGAGCGACCGCAAACCATTGTTATAGTTTGCGGTTGCTCATTTTTTTGCTTATTTATTTAATTCATTCAGCGCATCTTCTGCAGCCATTTGAGCTTCAATATCAGAGATACTGTAAACATTTTCGCTTGCAACGCTAACTTCTTTTGGTTCCATATTACGGTAACGAGCCATACCAGTACCAGCTGGAATGATCTTACCGATGATAACATTTTCTTTCAAGCCAAGTAATGGATCTTTCTTACCGCGGATCGCAGCATCGGTTAACACACGAGTTGTTTCTTGGAATGACGCAGCAGATAAGAAACTGTTTGTTTCTAGAGATGCTTTCGTAATTCCTAGTAACACTGGACGGCTAGTTGCTGGAACTCCGCCGGCTACTAATGTGTCATAGTTACGATCTTTAAATTCTGCGATATCAAGTAGTGTACCTGGCAGAATTTCTGTGTCACCTGGATCCATAACACGAACTTTACGCAGCATTTGACGAACCATTACTTCGATATGTTTATCACCGATTTCTACCCCTTGCATACGGTAAACGCGTTGTACTTCACGCAATAGATAGTTTTCAACAGATAATACATCACGAACTTGTAATAATTGTTTTGGATCAATGGATCCTTCTGTCAACGGTTCACCACGATGAATGGTGTCGCCTTCAGCCACTTTCATACGCGCTGTATAAGGCACAGTGTATGTCCGTGTATCTGTTTTTCCTTTGATGGTTACTTCTTTTTGACGTGTAGCAGGATCTTCAGAAATATCGATGACTTCACCGGTAACTTCTGTGATGACTGCTTGCCCTTTCGGATTACGTGCTTCAAAGATTTCTTGGACACGAGGCAGACCTTGAGTGATATCATCACCGGCAACCCCGCCGGTATGGAAAGTACGCATGGTCAACTGTGTACCTGGTTCACCGATTGATTGAGCGGCAATTGTACCAACTGCTTCGCCCACTTCAACGCCGGAGCCAGTAGCCAAGTTACGACCATAACAATGCTTACATACGCCATGTTTCGTGTTACATGTAAATACGGAACGAATTGTGACTGTTTCAATTCCTGCATCAACAATTTCTTTAGCAATATCTTCAGAGATTAGTTGGTTTTCACCAATCAGTACTTTTCCTGTTTCTGGATGAACCACTGATTTACGAGTATAACGTCCAATCAGACGTTCTTCAAGAGATTCGATGATTTCATTTCCTTCACGGATCGCTTGAATTTCAAGACCACGGTCAGTCCCACAATCATCTTCCCGAATAATTACATCTTGGGCTACGTCAACCAGACGACGAGTCAAGTAACCTGAATCGGCTGTCTTCAAGGCTGTATCGGTCATTCCTTTACGAGCCCCGTGAGTTGAGATAAACATTTCCAAGACAGACAGTCCTTCACGGAAGTTAGAGATGATCGGCAATTCCATGATACGTCCGTTTGGCGCCGCCATCAATCCACGCATCCCAGCAAGCTGAGTAAAGTTGGAGATATTACCACGGGCACCAGAATCTGACATCATGAAGATTGGATTTTTAGCATCCATACTTTCGATCAGTTTTTGTTGAATTTCGTCTTTGGCTGCATTCCACACACCAATAACGCGTTCATAACGTTCATCATCTGTAATCAGACCACGACGGAATTGTTTTGTAATATTTTCAACTTGTTTGTGGGCATTTTCAATGATTTCTTGTTTTTCATGGAGAACCATAATGTCGGCAATCCCTACAGTCATACCGGCATACGTTGAGTGTTTGTACCCTAAGTCTTTCATGCGGTCAAGCATTTTAGAGGTTTCAGTAATATGGAATCTCTTGAATACTTCAGCGATGATATTTCCAAGGTTTTTCTTCTTGAACGGCAACACTAATTCCTGCGCTTTAATATGTGCTGGAATATCAGTTCCTGCTTCTACAAAATATTTATCCGGTGTTTGGACAGTTAAGTTGTAGTCAGTCGGTTCATTCAGATACGGGAATTCAATCGGCATGATTTCATTGAAGATAATCTTACCAACCGTTGTGATCAAAATACGTTCTTTTTGCCAATCCGTAAATGGTTTGTCGCCAAGCAACGTTGTTTGTACACCAATCCGAGAATGTAAATGGACATAGCCATTACGCCATGCTAAGACCGCTTCATTCATATCGCGGAAGATCATACCTTCGCCTTCACGATCAGCTTCTTCCATTGTTAAGTAGTAGTTTCCTAGAACCATATCTTGGGAAGGCGTTACAACTGGCTTACCATCTTTAGGGTTCAAGATGTTTTGCGCAGCTAACATTAGCATACGTGCTTCTGCTTGGGCTTCTTCGTTCAATGGTACGTGAACGGCCATTTGGTCTCCATCAAAATCGGCATTGTAGGCTTCACATACTAATGGGTGAAGACGGATTGCGCGACCTTCAACTAAAACAGGTTCAAAAGCTTGAATACCTAGTCTGTGCAGCGTAGGTGCCCGGTTAAGTAAAACTGGGTGTTCTTGGATAACTTCTTCCAGAATATCCCACACTTCATCTTCTTGACGTTCAATCTTGCGTTTTGCATTTTTAATATTCGTTGCAATTTCACGTTGAACTAATTCACGCATCACAAATGGTTTAAATAATTCGATGGCCATTTCTTTTGGCAAGCCACATTGATACATTTTAAGGTTCGGACCTACGACGATAACGGAACGACCAGAATAGTCCACACGTTTACCTAGTAAGTTTTGACGGAAACGACCTTGTTTCCCTTTTAACATATGAGAAAGAGATTTCAAAGGACGGTTACCTGGACCTGTCACCGGACGTCCACGACGACCATTATCAATTAATGCATCTACGGCTTCTTGAAGCATCCGTTTTTCATTTTGAACAATGATATTCGGTGCATTTAAATCCAATAGACGTTTCAAACGATTGTTACGGTTAATTACACGACGGTACAAGTCATTCAAGTCACTTGTAGCAAAACGGCCACCTTCTAATTGAACCATCGGACGTAAATCCGGTGGAATAACTGGAATAACATCCATAACCATCCAGCTTGGCTGATTGCCGGAAGCACGGAAAGCTTCTAGAATATCCAAACGACGGATTGCACGCGTTCTTTTTTGTCCTTGTGCTGATTTTAGTTCTTCTTTTAATTGAGCAACTTCGCCATCTAAGTCAACATTGTCCAATAGTTGTTTAACCGCTTCTGCTCCCATTGCAGCAGTAAAGCCTTGACCATATTGGTCGCGTTTGTCACGGTATTCGCGTTCTGTTAATAATTGTTTCTTCTCTAAAGAAGTATCGCCGGCATCAATAACTACGTAAGAAGCGAAGTAAATGATTTCTTCCAAGGCACGCGGACTCATGTCCAACACTAGACCCATACGAGATGGAATACCTTTGAAATACCAGATATGTGAAACAGGGGCAGCCAACTCGATATGTCCCATACGTTCACGACGAACTTTAGAACGAGTCACTTCTACACCACAACGATCACATACGATACCTTTATAACGAATCCGTTTGTATTTTCCGCAAGCACATTCCCAATCTTTAGTTGGACCGAAAATGCGTTCACAGAACAACCCTTCACGTTCGGGCTTTAACGTACGGTAGTTAATCGTTTCAGGTTTCTTTACTTCACCGTAAGACCAGCTTCTGATCTTTTCTGGAGAAGCCAAACCTATTTGCATACTTTCGAATTTATTTACATCGATCAAAAGGGATTCCCTCCATTCAATTAGTTAGAAAAGCTGAATGAGCTATTCACCGAGGTTCAAAGAGGGCGATACAAAAGCGTTCCACACTTATTTAGGCAGAGATCGCTTCTGTACAACCTAATCTCTTGAACGAACGGATTTTATTGGCACTTTAAACAAAATGTAAAACAACTAGTCTTGAATATCTTCCGCTGTCTCGAAGTTTTGAACAGCTGTTTCTTCGGCCGCTTCTTTTGCTTCAGCTGCTTCTTTTTCTAATTGTTTCGCTGATTGTTGTTCCGCAAATTTCGTTAGGGCATCAACTGTGATCAAGTCATCATCATCGTCATCCATATCACGCAATTCGATTTCTTGTTCTTCAATGTCCAATACGCGCATATCCAATCCAAGTGACTGTAATTCTTTTACCAATACGCGGAATGATTCTGGTACGCCTGGTTTTGGAATTGGTTCACCTTTGACAATAGCTTCGTAGGTTTTCACACGTCCGACCACGTCATCAGATTTGTACGTTAGAATTTCTTGTAAGGTGTAAGCTGCACCGTAAGCTTCCAGTGCCCAAACTTCCATTTCCCCAAAACGTTGTCCACCAAATTGAGCTTTACCTCCAAGTGGTTGTTGGGTAACAAGAGAGTATGGTCCAATAGAACGGGCATGCAATTTATCATCGACCATGTGAGCCAATTTAATCATGTACATCACACCGACAGAAATACGGTTATCAAATGGTTCACCTGTACGTCCATCATAAAGAATTGTTTTCGCATCGCTAGCCATGCCAGCTTCACGAACCGTTTCCCAAACGTCATCATCATTCGCACCATCGAATACTGGTGTTGCTACGTGGATGCCTAACTGACGAGCAGCCATACCCAAGTGCAATTCTAGTACTTGTCCGATGTTCATCCGTGACGGTACCCCTAGTGGGTTCAACATGATGTCAATTGGTGTTCCGTCTGGTAGGAACGGCATATCTTCTTCCGGCATAATACGGGATACAACCCCTTTATTACCGTGACGACCGGCCATTTTATCTCCTTCGTGAATTTTACGTTTTTGCACGATATAAACACGAACCAGCATATTTACACCTGGTGATAATTCGTCTCCTGCTTCACGAGTAAAGATTTTCACATCGTGAACGATTCCGCCGCCGCCATGAGGCACACGTAGAGATGTATCACGAACTTCACGTGCTTTTTCACCGAAGATTGCATGCAGCAAACGTTCTTCCGCAGATAATTCGGTTACCCCTTTAGGAGTGACTTTACCTACTAATAGATCACCGTCTTTTACTTCGGCACCGATACGGATGATCCCCATTTCGTCAAGGTCTTTCAAGGCATCTTCCCCAACGTTTGGAATTTCCCGAGTGATTTCTTCAGGTCCTAATTTTGTATCACGCGCTTCTGATTCGTATTCTTCAATATGGATAGAGGTATATACATCATCTTTCACCAAACGACGGCTCATGATGATCGCATCTTCATAGTTGTACCCTTCCCAAGTCATGAAGCCGACCAATACGTTTTGACCTAAAGCCATTTCGCCTTCTTCCATAGAAGGGCCATCTGCTAAGGTATCGCCTTTTTCAACTTTTTCGCCTAAAAGTACGATTGGACGTTGGTTGTAGCTTGTTCCGGAGTTTGAACGACGGAATTTTGTAACCATATATTTATCTAACGCGCCGTTATCGCGACGAACGCGAATTTCTGATGCGTCCACGTATTCAACGACACCATCATGTTTACATAAAAGAGCGGCTCCTGAGTCATGTGCAGATTTATATTCCATACCAGTTCCCACAAGTGGTGAACGAGGCTGGATCAACGGCACAGCTTGACGCTGCATGTTGGCACCCATCAAAGCACGGTTGGAGTCATCGTTTTCCAAGAAAGGAATACATGCTGTCGCAACAGCAACTACCTGCTTAGGTGAAACGTCCATGTAGTCTACTCGGTCAATCGTTACTTCAAGGTTTTCACTTTGTAGACGAGCCATGACTAATTCTTCCGCAAAGGTGCCGTCTTCATTTAAACGTGAATTTGCTTGCGCTACGATATAATGGTCTTCCGTGTCAGCGGTTAGGTAATCCACTTGATCGGTTACTTTGCCGGTTGCACGATCCACACGACGATACGGTGTTTCGATAAAACCAAATTTATTTACTTTGGCATAACTTGACAAGCTATTGATCAAACCGATATTCGGGCCTTCAGGCGTTTCAATCGGACACATACGGCCATAGTGAGAATAGTGAACGTCTCGAACTTCGTAGCCGGCACGGTCACGTGTCAAACCACCAGGTCCTAAGGCAGACAGACGACGTTTGTGCGTCAACTCACCCAGCGGATTGGTTTGATCCATGAACTGCGACAACTGAGAAGAACCAAAGAATTCTTTGATACTTGCTACTACAGGACGAATATTGATTAATTGTTGCGGTGTCAAGGTTTCTGTATCTTGGATAGACATTCTTTCACGAACCACACGCTCCATACGAGCTAAACCAATACGGAATTGATTTTGTAGTAATTCGCCGACAGAACGAATACGACGGTTTCCTAAGTGATCGATGTCATCTACATTGCCGATATCTTCCATCAAATTAAAGAAGTAGCTCATTGATGCAATGATATCTGCTGGACGTACTGTTTTAACACTTGTATCAGGATAGCCATTACCAATCACGTTCACAACACGTTCTGGATCTTTAGGTGATAATACTTTGATGACTTGAACGGTCATTGGTTCAGTAACTACACCGTCTTCAGTTGGGTAGTAAGTCACACTGTTCAACCCATTATCAATATGTTCGCCTAAGGTTTCCATTACTTGGTGCGTTAAGACTGTTCCTTTTTCAACAAGGATTTCGCCAGTTTCTGCATCAATCAATGTTTCAGCAAGAGTTAGGTTTAATAGACGCGTTTTTAAGTCTAATTTTTTGTTTACTTTATAACGACCAACGTTTGCTAGATCATAACGTTTTGGATCGAAGAAGCGGGCATTTAGCAAATTGCGTGAGCTGTCTGCTGTTTTTGGTTCGCCCGGACGAAGACGTTCATAAATGTCTTTTAGTCCTTCTTCCGTACGAGAATCGCTGGCATTTTTGTGTAAATCTTTTTCGATAGTATTCCGCAAGCTTAATGACTCACCGAAAATTTCAAAAATAGTATCATCAGAGCCAAAACCTAAGGCACGAACTAAAACAGTTAACGGAATTTTACGCGTACGGTCAATCCGTACATAAGAGATGTCTTTCGCATCAGTTTCCATTTCCAGCCAAGCGCCGCGGTTAGGAATCACCGTTGAGCCAAAGCCTTCTTTACCGTTTTTGTCTACTTTACCGTGGAAATAAACACCTGGTGAACGAACCAACTGAGAAACGATAACACGTTCTGCTCCGTTAATAATGAAGGTACCCATTTCAGTCATTAGAGGGAAATCACCAAAGAAGACTTCTTGTGATTTAATTTCTCCAGATTCACGATTTGTTAATCGTAGAGTGACGTGTAAAGGTGCAGAATAATTAGCGTCATGCGCGCGTGCTTCCTCTACTGTGTATTTAGGTTCTTTTAATTCGTAATCTACGAATTCCAAAGATAGATTCCCTTGGAAATCATCAATTGGTAAAATGTCTTCAAACATCTCTCTCAAGCCTTCATCTAAAAACCATTGGTAAGAGTCTGTTTGAATTTCAATCAAGTTGGGTAATTCCAACACTTCACTGATCCGTGCGAAACTTCTACGTTCGCGGTGTTTTCCGTATTTTACTACGTGTCCAGCCAAGCTCTTCACTCCTCTAATTAAAAGTCTATTCAAAACACTAACCGAAAATGTTTCATTATTGTTACTAAAATTAAATTTACGTAACAATAAGCATTTTTTGCAGTTTTTAGGCAAAAAAAAACCAAAAATAGAATGTGCTCTTGAAAATTTTCTCGTGCGTTTCTACTTTTGTTTCCCTATTAAAAACCGGAACGGACAATATTTCGCTCCTGCTTCGTCATTTTTCAGATAGTTTTTGCATCTATACATTCTACTTCTTTCTATAGTAAAAGTCAAGGGTTTCTGCAAGTTTTTTAGAACAAAAAAAAACGCCGACATTCTTCTGTCAGCGCTCCTTTTGTGAGTTAACTAGGGATTCAAAATCCCTTTATTTCTCTATTACTTAGTGAAATTATTGAACAGTAATGTCACCAGTTACTTCTGCGCCTTCTTTATCAAGAGTTGCAGATGTTTTGTATTCGTCTTTTTCAAAGATTACGTTTCCGTCAACCTTCGCCCCATTTAAAACAAAGCCGTTTGCTTTAACTAAAACGTCACCTTTGATTGTACCATTCACAATATTGAAGTTTTCAGATTCAACGACTAACTGAGGAACAGTCACTGTGTATCTAGCTGTTACTTTCATATCTGAATCTTGTGCGTATAACGCAAATTTTCTGTAGATTTCTTTAGAATCGTCACCTTTGTTGTGGAATTCACCAGAAACAGTTACATCCTTGTCAAAAGTCATATCTTTGGTTGTTGCAACGATCCAGTTACCGTCTGCACTAAGTGCTTTTTCAATAACTTCTGGTTGATCACTAACTGAAGCTGAGCTTACTGCATCCATACTTGAGCTTGTTGAAGTTGCTTCGGTTTTGCTGCTGGAGCTATTTGAGCTATCTTTAGAATTGTTGTCGCTGCTGCATGCGCCTAACACTAACACAGTTGCTGCCAATGTTCCTAAAGTAATTAATTTTTTCGAAATCATATACATCCTCCTAATATTTTAGTTATATAATTATTATTCGCCTTAGATTCTAGCACGAACGCATTAAAATTCCTAAACATAACCCTTCTATTTTTCTAAATTATTGACTTTTTTAACATAAATTTGTCAAACTAAAATATTCAGAAAATTTGAAATAATCTGTTGACATCTTCCCGCCTTTTCCTTTATACTGAAACCAATTCAAGTGGCGGAGGAATTTTTTATGAATATACTTAACGCACAACTGAATCATTTTTACTTTAGCTATTTTAGATAGTTTTGTATTCATGTGATTATGGATACAAACGGCAAAGACCTGTTTTTGTATCTATGATGGCTAGAGCACTTTGTTTTGAACAAACAGCCGCGTAGACAATCCTAAGTGGCTAACGACAAAGTGATTACTTAATGACTTTTATCATCCATTTAGGCAAATTGTCTAAATGGATTTTTTGTTTGATCAATTAACTTTTAGGAGGAATTAAGATGAAGAAGAAAGCACTAAGTTTCGCACTCATTTCTGCCGCAGCATTATTATTTTTAGGCGCCTGCGGAAATAGCAAAAAGGAAGCGGAAGATACAAACAATAAAAAAATCGGTGTCTTGCAGCCGGTCGCACACGGTTCACTAGATGCCGCATACAAAGGCTTTAAAGAAGGCTTAGCAGAAAACGGCTTCGAAGAAGGTAAAAATTTAACGATTGAATACAGCAATGCACAAAATGATCAAGCACAGTTAAAAAGTATGAGTGAAAAGCTGGTAAAAGGTAAACCGGATTTACTATTGGGGATTGCCACACCAGCAGCTCAATCATTATTAAATGAAACTACAGATGTTCCCATTGTCGTTACAGCGGTGACTGATTTAGTCGGCGCCAAATTAGTGAAATCAGACGAAAAGCCCGGCGGCAATGTTACTGGTACCACAGATATTGTCCCAATCGATAAACAAATCGAATTACTTTTAGCTATCGTTCCTAAAGCAAAAACCGTGGGAATTATGTACAATGCCGGCGAAGCAAATTCTAAAATCCAAGCAGAGATGGCCGAAAAAGCACTCAAAGAAGCTGGCGTTAAAACCAAGGTTCTTACAGCGAACTCTACCAATGACGTTCAGCAAGTCACTACTAGTTTAGCCAAAAGCACCGATGCGATCTATATTCCAACAGACAATACCTTCGCCTCCGCCGCAGCTGTAATCGGCGAAGTCGCAAAGGAACAGAAAATTCCGGTCATTACGGGCTCTATTGAACAAGCAGAAGAAGGCGGCTTGGCTACAGTTGGGATTGATTATACCTCTTTAGGCAAACAAACAGGCGTTATGGCCGCAGCAATCTTAAAAGGTGAGAAAAAACCAAGCGACATGCCTGTTGAAAAAGCCAAGGACTTAACTCTTTACGTTAATAAAGATATGGCCAAAGCTTTGGATATTGATCCAGATACAATTAAAGAACCTTAATTGATCTAAACAGATTTTGGAAAGCATTTACCTCATAAATAGGCAGCGGGCATTCGATGATGTCCGCCCCTATTACATAAAACTTATTGAAAGAAGCTGATTTTAGTGATAGACATACTCCTTTCCTCAACCTCCCAAGGCCTGCTTTGGTCTTTACTCGCAATAGGCGTTTTTCTGACCTACCGCATTTTAGATATTGCCGATTTGACAACTGAAGGTAGCTTTCCTTTAGGCGGCGCTGTAGCAGCTATTATTTTGACAAAAGAGCCTAGCAGCTGGCCTAGTCCCCTGCAATCTCTTTTTGAGTTCCCTATGATGACGCCTATCGTTGCTCTGATTATTGCTTTTATCGTCGGCATGCTGGCCGGTTTAGTTTCCGGACTCCTTCATACCAAGCTGAAAATCCCGGCATTATTGGCAGGAATTATTACCATGACCGGTTTATACACGATTAACAATCGGATTATGGGGGCACCGAATATTTCATTATTAGGGGCAGACTCCATCTTTTCTCAAGCAGAATCATGGGGCTTGTCAAAAGTAACTAGTACAATTTTTGTAGGATTAATTATTGTTGCTTTCGTCATTACCTGCTTAGTATTATTTTTCAAAACTGAAATTGGTTTAGCTACTCGTGCAACGGGGGATAACATTGACATGAGTGAAGCTAACGGAATCAAAACAGATAATATGAAAATTATCGGATATATGCTTTCGAATGGCTGCATTGCCTTATCCGGAGCTTTATTAGTTCAAAATAATAGCTTTGCGGATTTAAATTCAGGAATTGGCACGATCGTTATTGGTCTTGCTTCTATTATTATTGCTGAGGTTCTTTTCAAAAATAAACCATTAGGACTGCGTTTAATTACCATTGTTATTGGAGCAATCCTTTATCGCTTCATCTTGGCTTTAGTTCTAGAACTACAGGTTGATCCTACAGACTTGAAATTATTCTCAGCAATTATCCTAGTTATTTGTCTATCATCACCATTAATTCAAAAGAAATTAGGCTTTGCCAAACGAAACAAACGCAAAGGGGGCACCAACTAATGCAGCCTGTTTTAACGATCAAGAATTTACACCAATATTTCGAACGCGGAACAGTCAATGAAAATCATGTACTTAAAGGTATTAATCTGACGATCGAGCCAGGTGAATTTATCACAATTATCGGCGGTAACGGCGCTGGAAAATCCACTTTATTAAACAGCATCGCGGGAACTCTGTCTATTGAAGAAGGCCAAATGACCTTAAATGGAAAAGACATCACCAAACAGCGGGTGGTTGCCCGTTCTAAACAAATTAGCCGCGTTTTTCAGGATCCAAAAATGGGGACGGCTGTCCGTTTAACCGTTGAAGAAAATATGGCGCTTGCCATGAAACGCGGTAAAAAGCGTGGATTAGGCAGCGGCGTTCGTAAAAGTGACCGGCAATTTTTCAAGGAGCAGCTTGCCAGCTTAAATCTTGGACTTGAAAATCGCTTAACAACAGAAATCGGGCTTTTGTCCGGCGGTCAACGTCAGGCAATCACTCTTTTAATGGCTACCTTAATTCGGCCAGAGCTCATTTTACTTGATGAACATACTGCTGCTTTAGATCCAAAAACCTCCATTACTGTAATGGAGCTGACCCAAAAGCTCATTGAAGAACACAGCTTAACAGCCTTTATGGTAACTCATGATATGGAAGATGCGATCCGTTACGGCAATCGTTTGATCATGCTACACCAAGGTCAAGTTGTGGTTGATGTAGCGAAAGAAGCCAAAAAAGAATTAACGGTTAATGCTTTAATGGATTTGTTTCATAAAAACAGCGGCACAGAATTAAAGGATGACCAGCTTTTATTAGGTTAAACAGACAAAAAAGATTTTGGCAAAAAGCAAAAGCTTCTTCCAAAATCTTTTTATTTGTATCAATTTATTTAACCGCCCATTAAAAAGTCCAACACATTCCAGCCATCACTGGTTTGGCTACGGTATAGTTCTGTAAACCCGCATTTAGTACAGCTGATTGTAATGAATTTTTTATTTTGCACATCGAATATTTTGGCAAAATTACCACCTGTTGCTTGAAATTGATCAGAAACATAATGCATATTGCCACACTTCTCACAAACATATTGTTGTTTTTCCATTTTTCCCCCACACTTCCTTTTACTCTTTCATGACTTTTAGTTCTATGTCATTTATTATAGCAAGACTTCAGCAGGCTTGCCTACATCTTAAGAAGGATTTTTCCCTCCTCATTCCGTCCGATTCCGGTTGACCCTTTTCTATTCTATCAGATACAATAAAGCTATTCATTTGAAGGAGCTGAGATTATGTCCACGAAAAGCCAAGTATTAACATTATTAATGAAGCATGCCCCTGATTATCTTTCTGGTGAAGAGATGGCACAGTCACTTTCACTATCTCGAACAGCTATTTGGAAAGCCATTAATGAATTAAAAAAGGAAGGACATCTCATTTCCAGCGAACATCACAAAGGCTATCGCTATGAAAAAACGGATGTATTATCGGCAGAAGGTATCCGTTTAAATTTAACAGACGCCACGCCAGAGCTAATGATTACAGTTCTTGACTCGTCGGAATCTACTATGAAAGATGCAAAGCTTGCGGCAATTAATGGTGCACCGGCCCATACTTTAATCGTTGCAGATACACAAGAAGCGCCAAAAGGTCGTTTTGGTCGCCCCTTCTTTTCGAAAGCAGGCAGCGGTATTTATATGAGTCTCTTGCTTAAACCCAATCAAAATTTTGAAGAAATGGCACAATACACTGTGATTACAGCAGTTGCAGTGGCACGGGCAATGGATCAATTAGCAAAGGAGCATACAGAAATAAAGTGGGTCAATGATATTTATTTAAATGGAAAAAAAGTTTGCGGAATTCTTTCAGAAGCAATGAGCGACGTTGAAACGGGGCAAATTACCGATGTAATTATTGGTATGGGGATTAATTTTTCTTTGAAGCAGCAAGAATTTCCGGAAGAATTAAGAGCAAAAGCGACTTCTTTATTTGCTGAAGAGAAGCCTCTGATTACCCGCAATGAGTTAATTAGCGCAATTTGGAATCAATTTTATGCGATTTTAAATCAGCTTCCAGAACAATCCTTTATCGAAGAATACCGGGAAAAATCCTTTGTACTAGGAAAAACGGTTGCCTTTACTCAAGCAGGTACAACTTATCAAGGAACTGCCATAGATATTAATGATTTGGGTGAGTTGATTGTACAACTAGCTACCGGCGAAAAAAAAGCTTTGTCTTCTGGAGAAATAAGTTTAAGTAAAATAAATGAATAGCAGCTTGGTCAAATCATTAATTTATTAATTTTTCCTTAAGAAATAAAACTTTCTTCTTACGAACAAGTCCAAATGATTACTTTTGTGTTACATTAACATTACAAATAATACAAATGTAATATAAAAGGAGAAGGGTTATGAAAAAATTAGTTTTTTGTTGGGTTGCATTATCATTAATCACTGTATTTCCAGATATAGTATCCGCCGAGGAACTTCAGCAGAGTTCAGAAGAGGCAACTATTTCAAAAGTAACGGAAGTTTCCACCAGTAAAAGCAGTGAGGCTACTGCTAGCTCCGAGGAAACCACAGCTTCTACAGTAGAAGAAGCTACTGCCACAGAGCCAAATGCTGTGAAGGATTTAGGAATTATCAATACTTCTGTCATTATTCATAAAGGCGAAAAGCTCACTGCAAAAATGCTGGAAGATAATGCCCATGCTCATAGTGCAAGATATGAAGAACTGGAACTGCTAGAAGATGCTCCTACAGATAAAGCAGGCAAACATTTAGTAAAAGTCCGCTTTGTCATTTTCCCGCTAATTGAAGGAGAAGGCGAAAAGCAAACATTTACCGCTCAGATGGACTATCTTGTTGTAGAAGCCGATAAGAATAACTTTTATATTCAGTTTATTTCTTATGATTCCAAGACAAACGAAGTTAAAGGTCGTGTAGGCTCTGAAAATGGCAGCCCGGTTGGTCAAGCTTCGATCTATGGTCTGGACGTTTCTACTATAACAGTAGATCCTCCCGAGACTTTTGCAGATTTTTATACAAATTTTCTCATTCCAACTGAAAAAGTTGCAGTAGATGATAACGGCTACTTTGTTTTGCCATACAAAGAAAACTATCGCCTAGCTGCATTAACTATGGAAACAGGAGAGCATTCAATTATTTATACGCTAGATAAGCGAACTTTTACTCAAGAAGAAGCTTCTTCAATTTCAACTGAACGTACAGATTCAACTCAACCAGTCAAGAAATCAGAGAAAAATAAAAAAAGCGTATTTCCAAACACAGGTGAGAAAAAAGGATTTTATTTATCAATTATCGGCATTGCTATTATTCTATTGATCATCTTATTTTTGTTCATTAAAAGTAAAAAAGGCAGCACCAAGTAGTTTTATCAAAAATGGAGCCACTTGCCATCATCATTCATGTCGATATCAGTTGTTGGGAGATTATTCAATTTTAGGGTGCGGCATAAAAGTCATAAGTACTTTTATGCCGCACCCTATTTTTGTTGATGAATATCTTTATATTTTGCTGCTATTTATTACTAATCCGTCGAATGTCTTTACCAAATACTTCTCGATAAGTTGGTAGATTATGAATATCTTGGCTATGATTTGTTTTTTGTTTGCCAATCAATTCAAAACGTTCAATTTTTGTCAGTTGTTGATCTGGCTGCTGCTCTATTTCAGTTAAACTGCGTCCTGTTTCCCAAATAGCGACATCTGTATTTTTTAAAATTAACTTATTAGTATTGTTTCTCAAATTGACCACGCTTTGGCGCGCAATTCGTTTAGAATCCGTTGTATTACTAAAATCATAGGCTTTTGGCTGATCAAGCTCAATCGTACAGTTCGTTGCTTCATAGCCAGTATTCGACGTGAAGTAATTGTCGCCAGTAAAATCGACGACACTGATTCCACCAGTTCTGTCTGCCTCTCCTTTCACGAATAGACTACCACCAGGTTCTACCTTCAATTGGCAATTTGAAATTTTAGTCGGACTTAACGGTCCTCGCCCAAATTGCAACACCTTTCCATTACCATTAGAAATCAAACTTAGCTCCGCATCTTTTTTGATGGTTAGTGAACTACCACTTTGATCAAAACGCCAAGCATTTCCTTTCGTTTCCAACTTTACAGTAGTCTTTTCATCAATAACAGCTTGTTTATAATGTCCATAAAAAGCAGGGTAGTTCTTTCCTTTCTCAGGATTCTTCAGAGTGATATCACAATTTTTGCCGATCGTCAGCTCTTCATTGCGTCCAGTCCCTTGCTTTTGATCTCCTAGAACAAACCAAACAACTGAAAGATTATAATATTCCGTACTCCCTTTCCAATTAGTGGCATCTTCAACAATCAAGGAGCCAACGTACATATTTTCTGATGTTGTGCTCAAATCCAGCGATCCGTATAATGTAACCTCTGCTCCATAAGCCGCAACTAAGCGTGCCAGCCCTCTAGCATTCGCAGCATTATCATCTTCTTTCGTATCAATATTACCGAATCGGAAATACCAGTTTTTTGTTAAATCCTCTTCTCGTGATGAAACTTCTTTGCCCCAAGAGGAATGCGTATCTATTGCACCTACAAACGCATTAGAAGAGTACTGGCCACAACTAGCTGCCGCACCACTCATATTTTGGCGTAAAGAAATATCATGTAAATGGAACATAGAACGACGTACCGTTTGGTCATCAACTACTTCTTGATAGGAATCAGGAGCCTCGCTAGTGCGCAGGCTATGATACTTCTTCAAGGTCAGTCTATGGCCTTGACCATCAATTTCAATGGATTTTTTCCGTTTGTAGCTAGTTGGCCCTTTAGCTCCATTCGGTGAACTATCCTCAATATTCTTAGTCAATACGATTTTCGTTACTGCTTCATTTCTATATGCATCAATAAATGTTTGCCAATCACCTGCTTGAACGACATTTTTTTCTGGGTCAAACTTACCATGTAACCGATTATAATTATCTGAACCTTGTCCCTTTTTAGGTTTAAATTTAGCGATTACCTGCTTTTCAGCCTCTACCCTGAAACGATAATTCACGTCTGTTGAAACCTGTTTTTCATCGTGATACCAACCGACGAATTCATACCCTTCATTTGGTACAGCTGTTAACTGAACAAAATTACCTACTTTATAAAGCCCACCGCCAAACACAATGCCTTGCTCTTCATCTGCTGATTCAGCTGTTATCTTATATTCAGCTTCTGCAGCTTCTTCACCAGCAAGCTCCACATCAGGAGTAATTTCTTGCTTCGTCTGTTCGTCTACTAGCGTATAGGCCACATCCGTACCATTTTCAGTGCCATTTTCAAGCTCTTCAGTTGTGTATGCGGGAATTTGACTAGTATACGTTTTATCTTTTTGTAACGGCAGATCATAGTAATTTCTGATTCTAGTAACCTCACCAGCTTCATAGCTGTACTCATTGATTGCATAAGACATCTTACCATTATCTGTTGCTTTCACTTTAATTGAGTAACTGGCATCCGGCGGTAAATAAATCAGCTTCTCTCCGTTTTCATTTATTGAAGAAACCAGACTTGTCAGCTCTTGTGGTTCATTATTAACAATCGCTGCAACTAATTGATTTTCATCATTATAGACTTCGACATCCACCGGACAGTTAATACGAATAATTCGGTAGTTCCCGCTGACAAATGATGCTTTACCGCCTTCTGTATAGTTGGAATCCTGTGATTGTAGCCATGCGAGACATAACTCGGGGTAATGGGCTTGCATGATCCCTTCATTTTGTTTATATAGGGAATAGAACATAACTGGATGATTTATTAGTGACTCCAATATGGACGCTAATGGTTTCATCACTTTACTATCATACGGAACCCCTTCTTCAGCAAAAATCCGCTTGACCGAATCCTCTAAATAATCTATCGCTATAATACCTGAATTTTTTCTATATTCATTCCACCCTTCATAAAGGATTAAATTAAATAATTTTTCTGTAAAGATAACTTTAATGTTAGTATCGCCTATCCCATACATTGAGGCAACAGAATCTCTAATAGCTGATTCGTAGTGTTTTACGTAATTAGAACGATTTTTGAATGATTCATTAGCGATGACATTAACAAAATCATCTAGAAAAACACTTTGAGTGGCATTATAGAGGAATGGTTTTCCACCTGGAATGATTGAACTTAAATCTACTTTTTTCATAGAAAAATCGTCTACTAGGTAATTAGTGTTTGGCGCTAGAGAATTGAAACGTTTTTGCATGTTACTAACAAGTGTTTGATATTTAGAAATAGACACCCTGTCCCTAGAAGGCAGAACTTTATCTTGACCATATCTTGCAAATCCCCAATCTTTAGGTGCTACACGCGGCACAGGATCGTTTACATTAACAATATTATAGATATTTTTATAAATATTTCCTTTTACTTTCGATTCTATGGCTCCTGCCGGCGTTTCAAATGTATAAGCAAACACATCGTCTAAATCCAGTGTACAATTTGTAAATTTGACACCTTCATCTATTTTCCCTGCTACCAGATTAGCCGTTGCAGCCGCTCGACTAAAGCCAGTTACCCATAGTTTGATATCTCCGGAAATCCCATTGGCTTCAATATATTCTTTTGTTAAAAATTGTAGCACCTGATCTCTTGCTTCACTGAAGCCTTGATGATAATCAGATTTTCCTAGGGTAAAATTACTCGCCCATTCACTTTCATAGCCGCCGCCGCGTACAGCTAACGCGATTAGTGTATATTCTTTACCGTTTTCTGTGATTTTCTTTTTTCCGGCAATCGCTCCCACAGAATCCTTTTCTGGCTTTTTAGTAAACCAGTCATTGGTTTTAACATCGGTAAACCCAATTTCCTTTAGTAAATTTTTTGCATTGTTGCTTTTATTTTGATAATCAGAGCCTACATCTGTACTGCCAAAAGCAGAAAGTGCCAAGCTTAGTGACATCGTCGCCAGTTGTTCATTATACTCATATGCACTTTTCTTAAAATAGTTATCTTTATAGTAATAAACTGCACTGGCATCACTGTTTTTCAGCTTTTCATCCGAGCTTGGATATTTAAAAACATTACTACGACTTGTGATATCATCTGCGATTTTACCAAATTCAAATTCCAGTTCATCGCTTGAAGTGACATCATAATAACCCGCGTTTTGCAAACGATCCATAAAGGTACGTGCTCGCGTCAGCGAAGTACCTGATAAATTATGAAAGAAACCCAGAGAATAGATATAATGCGCATCTTCTTTTAAACGCTCCGCTACATCCAAGGCTCTGTTTTCAGAATTTGGTTCTCCGTCAGATAAAACAACAATATTTTTTATGGCTTCTTCCGTGTTGACTTTTTTTAATAGCTCTTCTGCTCGCAGCAATGCTTGATCTGTAGCAGTTCCGCCACTAGAATAAAGCTGAGTAATTGCTTTTTTCAATTTTTCAGAATCATTGGTAAATTCGCTATACGTTTTTGCATAATCTGAGAAACCAACAACTGCAACATAATTTTCTCCTTGTTCTTTTAATATCTGCTGGATAAATTTGTCAGCTGCTCCTTTAGCAGTTTGCATTGGAGTACCTGACATGCTGCCTGACGTATCAATAGCAAGAACTGTGTAACGAGCTTTCAGAGAAGCAGTCTGCAAGCTTTTACTTTCATCCTTTGCAGGAATTCCTTTTGTCAGCATAATTTCCTGAACCGAAAATGATTCTGGTTCTGCTTGTACTTCTTTTTCCTCAAACTCTTGCTCATGATTCATAACATAGTCGTCCCATGCATTTCCACTTACATCCGGTACTTCTTCCACAGCATTGACTGATATCGGAAGCAGGAAGAAAATCATTGCAACCACGCTTAATAACCAACAACCTCTTTTTTGTTTCATTTCTTATTCTCTCCTTTACCCTTTTCTTCTTTTAAGACAAATACTTTTTTACCTTTTACAATACCCTCCTTTCTTTCCAATTTTGTATCTTTAGCCACGCAGAAAGCGGGACGGACACTTAATTTGAATAATTTTTGTACAGTCATATCCTCTAATGTCGTATATGTGGCACTGCCATCATTTCTAATTGCCCACACCGTCGTATCATGTTCTGTATAAGGAGTTCTTAACCAATAGGGCTCAGCTTCTCCTGCTTTGGTTGTTGCAATATAAGAATGGAAACCCATGAAATACAGGAGCTTCTTTCCTTCTTCAGCCGCTATTCTTGATTTTCCGGCCGCTATTTCTGTACGAGATAATAAAAAAATTTTTCTTGGAATTGTTGTTGTTATTTTTCCTACAGAACCAACACTCGACTCGTCTGTAATTTGTATCTTACTTGTAGTTAGTTGTTTTAATATAGTTTCATCAAATATACTTAAAAATTTACTATTTAAATATTGATCGATCTTACTATTTTCATAATATGCCGCAAATCGTTCATTTTCGTTATAAATTCGTGGTTC
Source organism: Enterococcus sp. UD-01 (assembly GCF_044909655.1). Classification (NCBI taxonomy): domain Bacteria; kingdom Bacillati; phylum Bacillota; class Bacilli; order Lactobacillales; family Enterococcaceae; genus Enterococcus; species Enterococcus sp. UD-01. The sequence goes on from NZ_JBIYEU010000019.1 coordinate 42,685, forward strand.
GTCCAAAAGATATTTCCGCAGTAACACGACTTCTCCATCGCCATTATAATTTTTACTTAGTACCAGATAAGGTTCATATTCACCATTTTCTTTCAGATACACTGTGTAACCTTCAAACTTATTTACAACGGACAAGAGATTATCGTATGCGATATCTTTGATCGTTAATGGTTTGTTCAGTTGAATCACACCCCAAATTCCCCATACAACAAGCAGTCCGCCTAAAACTTTCAGTAGATTTATGATCGTTGCTTTTAGCCCTTTTGACCTTTTCATTTTATTCCTTCTTTCTTACTTGGAGGTTTCTTGTAAAACAAAAACCTTCTTTCCTTTTATAATTCCTTCTTTTCTTTCCAATTTTGTATCTTTAGCCACGCAGAATGCGGGGCGGACATTCATCACTGCAACATCATTTGTTAACATATCCCCTAATGGAATATAGGATGTAAATCCCTCTCTTTTAATAAACCATACAGTTGTATCATGTTCCGTATAAGGTGTTCGCAACCAATAAGGTTCAGCTTCTCCTGCTTTGGTTGTCGCAATATATGAATGGAAGCCAACAAAATATAAAAGTCTTTTTCCTTCTTTTGCTGCTATTCTTGATTTTCCTGCAGCCATTTCTGTATGTGATAGTAAGAAAGCTTTCCGTGGTATGGTTATAGTTTCTTGCCCTACCGAACCGACACTTGATTCAGCTGTAATCTCTAAGTTACTAGTGACTATTTTAGATTGGATATTTTCTCCTAATGTTTTTAAAAAACGATGATTTAAATATTGATCAATTTTACTATTTTCATAGTAAGCTCCATAGGCTTCATCTGTATTGTAAATTCGTGGTTCGTCCAAAAGATATTTCCTTAGTAAAAGTACATCACCTTCGCCATTATAATTTTTGCTTAATACTAAATAAGGTTCATATTCACCATTTTCTTTCAAATAAACAGTGTAGCCTTCAAATTTGTTCACAACGGACAAAAGATTATCGTATGCGATATCTTTGATCGTTAATGGTTTGTTCAGTTGAATCACACCCCAAATTCCCCATACAACAAGCAATCCGCCTAATACTTTCAGTAGATTTATGATCGTTGCTTTTAACCTTTTTATTTTTTTCATTTGATTTCTCTTTTCTTATTTTATTTTCCTTATACTAATTAATTAATTTTACAATACAAAAAACACAGTTACAAATACATTTAATAAAATTTATATTACTTTTAAAATAAAAAAATACCAAAAACAGGCTGACACAACCGTTCATAAACAACGTTTGCAAGCCTATTTTCAGTATTTTCTCTTATTTATTTCGTGATTTTTTCTAAAATAATTATCATTAACAGTCCCAAAAGATAGCTGCCGTTAAAAAGAATTAAATTTTTTATCGAATAGCCGAAGCTTTTGGGGTGAGGCAGTTCTTCTTTAAATAATTGTAAATTTTTCCTAATAGGTAATAAAGATAGAAATACGATTAGAATCGGCCACCGGTAAACGCCGACAAGTAGCCCAATTAGAATGACGAGGTAGCACGCCAGCATCATTAATTGAAACAACATAACTCCTTGTTTCCGTCCAATATAATAAACTAAAGTATAGCGATGATTCTCGATATCCGTATCTAAATCCCGCAGGTTATTGGCAAGCATGATGTTAGCAATGGTAAACACCATCGGCAGAGATGCCAAAACAACCGCTAAGACTGTCCAAAAATTTCCCACTAATGCAAAATTTCCTTTTTGCCAATCGAAGCTTAGATAAAATGGTCGATTCGACATAACATTTAAATAGATCGTCATTGCGAAAATTCCCAGTCCCATCGTAAATCCGCTGAATACTTCGCCTAACGGCATCCGCGATAAAGGAATAGGTCCAAATGTGTAAAACACACCAATAAAGCAGCAAATCCCGCCTAATACTAGAAACAACCAGCCTGTTTTCACTGTTAGAAAAATACCGATAATTGCAGTAAAAGCAATCATTCCCAAAATCATGTTTCTCACTAATTCAGGGGAAACACCGGAGCTTCCAATAATATTTTCCTCATATTTATAAACAGTTGATTTGGCTTTTTTAAAATCCATGTAGTTATTGATGGCAGTCGTCGCCATATCAAATACTACCATTCCGATAAAAAACAGCAGCGTGTAGCCTAACTGAAACTGTTTAAAATATGCAATAGAAAACAAAACCCCTATTGCAAAAGGAAACAAACTAGCCAATTTTGTTTGAATTTCGACTACTTTTAAAAACACTTTTAACGACATGCTCTTTCTCCTTATTTCAACTCTTTACGATCACCCATGGTATAGCCTGAATCTTTATCTAGTTCAAAGGTCTTTTCAATATCCTTGCTGACATAAACTTTATCTTCTTTTGTCACAAAAATCACGTCAACGCCTTTAAGACCTTCCGCATATTCCAGTCCTTTTTTCACACCCATTGAAAAGACTGCTGTAGATAAGCCGTCTCCATCTATTGATTTGTCCGTGATAATCGTTACACCTGCAATATCATTATCAAAGGGATAACCCGTTTCCGGATCAAACAAATGGTGATACGTTTTGCCGTCTACTTCTAAAAAGCGCTCATAAATTCCGGAAGTAACTAAAGTTTTGTTGCTTTCCTGAATTGAACCGATAACTGTGTTACGCGCTTTATTTGGATCTTGAATGCCGACATTCCAGTCCACGTCCTTACCGCGAGGGCTATGACCTAGAACAAAGACGTTCCCGCCTAAATCCACAATAGCAGTCGTTACACCGTTATCTTTTAGCACCTTCACGACTTCATCTGTAATATAGCCTTTGGCAATAGCGCCAAGATCAAGCTGCATGCCTTTTTCTTCCAAATAAACCGTTTGTGCCTTGTCATCCAATTTTACTTTGTGATAATCAACGAGTTTTAACGCTTGGTCGATTTCTTCCTGTGATGGTTTACGCGCATCGTCAAAGCCAATGTGCCACAATTGAGTAATCGGACCAATTGCCATATCAAAGCCTCCAGAAGAATCCTGGCTGTACTCATACGCACGTTTGACTAGTGGATAGATATCTTTAGACACTTTTACCGGTTTGATGCCTGCTTGTTCATTGACAGCATCAATTTCAGAACCTTTTTGATTAACGGTAATTTTATCGCCCAATTCCTTCACACGAGCAAATGCTTTCGGCAATACATCTTTCTTACCGTCATCATAAATTCGAACCTGCACGTATGTACCTAGTAATGATTGTTGATCAGAATAAGGCTCTTTATTGATCTTAACTGCTTCTGTTTTTGGCTTCGAATTACATCCCGCTAAAAGGATTAAAAATAACCCTGCGAATAATATGATCAATGATTTCTTCGTTTTCATCGTATCCCTCTTTCTAAATAGAAAAATTTTCTTATTTATAGTAGCTCTTTTTCGCAGTAATGAAAAGGATTTTCTTTTTTTGATGTCGGTATTCTAATAAAATTATTAGCCTCTGCTCTTTTGTGATTTTTTGAGCGATGATTTTTAGTCATCGTCGATGTTTGGTTATCATTGGATAATAATAAAAAGCAGAATCCAGATAATTATCTGAATTCTGCAAATATCTGTTTTTCGTGATTTTATAAAGAATTATTTTTTCATTACAATGTTGTCTACAACGATTTCGTTTGTGTCGCCTTTTTCAGCAGCATTTACTAATTGTTGAGCGTAGATTACGAAAGAGTGAGAGCTGTGAGTTGCACCTGTTACTACTTCAACATCTGCTGGTGAGCCGTCTTCTTTGCTCATTGCTTTAACGAATTCTTCGTTAAGTGTTGGGATGTAAGCTTCAGGGTTTGTACCAGATTTTTCTTTCATGTTTTTGTTGTAGTCAGCATCATCTACTTTAGATTTGCCTTCATCGTTAATGTTGTCGTATTTAGATTCGGTAACTTTACCGTCTTTAACAACCATAGTAAATTCTGCATGGTAGCCGTTTGAGTTATTTTTTTCTTTCAATGAGTACGTACCGTCTTTAAGGTCAGCGCCATTGTCGATTTCGATTGTTTTAGTATCGCCAGCTTGTGCAGCTTGAATCAATTGTTGTGCATAGTTTTGGAATGATTCTGATGAATGAGTTGCACCAGTCACAACTTCAACATCAGCAGCATTTTGAGCTTTGATGAAAGAATCGTTTAATTGTGAAATATATTCAGCAGGACCTACGCCAGATTTAGCTTTCATATTTTTTTCATAGTCTTTATCGTCAGCTTTTGATTTACCGTCTGCATTGATATTGTCGTATTTAGAATCAGTAATTTTACCGTCTTTAACAGTCATTTCAAAGGTAGCACGGTAACCATTTTTTTCGTTCTTTTCTTCTAGTTTGTAAGTACCATCTTGTAAATCAGCCCCTGCTTCTTTCTCAGCTGCTGTAGAAGATTCAGCTGTTTTTGAAGTCGCAGCGCTAGAGTCAGATGATTTAGCTGTATCTTTCTTGTTATCTGAACCACAAGCTGCTAATAATAATGTAGATAATGCGATAGCTGTGAAGCCCGTTACAAATTTATTCATTTTCATTTTTTTCACCTATTCCTTTTCTTAAGCATTCACAAATTTTCTTTGTGATCTATTTTACATTCTATAACATTTTTCGATTATGTCAATTAAACTAATAAAAGAAAAAGTTTTTTTTAGCTTTTTATTAGTCCTTTTTAATAAAAAAAATTTATTTTGACTATTCAATAATTGTTATTAGACAAAACATAGAAATGGCTATATAATAAGTTGGATTGTGTAATTATTATCATTTCATTTAAGGAGCGGATTATCAATGACAAAGCAAAAGATTGTCGTTGTGGGAGCTGGTTATGCTGGAGTTTCAGCAACTAAATTTTTAGCAAAGAAATTCAAGAAAGATTCTGACGTTGAAATTACATTAATTGATCGTCATTCTTACCACACCATGATGACTGAGTTGCATGAAGTAGCTGGGGGCCGTGTTGAGCCTGAAGCGATTCAATATGATCTACAACGTTTATTCTCACGTAAAAAGAATGTCAATCTCGTAACCGATACTGTAACCGGCATCGACAAAGATAAAAAAGTGATCCAAACAAAATTAGGTTCTTACGAATTCGACCAATTAATTATTGGTATGGGTGGCGAACCAAATGACTTTGGTACTCCTGGCGTTAAAGAACATGGCTTTACTCTTTGGTCTTTCGAAAATGCCCTACGTATCCGCCAACATATTTTAGAAACAGTAGAAAAAGCAGCAATCGAACCTGATCCTGAAGTTCGTAAAGCTATGCTGACATTCGTTGTCTGCGGTTCAGGCTTTACTGGAATCGAAATGATTGGTGAACTAATCGACTGGAAGGATCGCTTAGCAAAAGACTTCAAGCTTGATCCAGATGAATTCACTTTAATGGTCGTTGAAGCAATGCCAACCATTTTAAATATGTTGTCACGAAACGATGCAGCCAAAGCAGAACGTTACTTAGCTAAGAAAAACGTTCAATTATTGCTTAATGCACCAATCGTTGAAGTTGCTGCAGATCACATCAAACTAAAAGATGGTTCTGAAGTACCTACACATACATTAATTTGGACTGCCGGCGTGAAAGCAACTTCTGATGCTGCTGACTTTGGTTTGGAAGCAGCACGCGGCAATCGTTTAGTAGCGAACGAATACATGCAGGCAAAAGGCTATGAAGATAAAAACATTTATATTGTTGGGGATTTAGTTTATTACGAAGAATTCCCACAAACACCTACACCGCAAATCGTTCAGGCAGCTGAACAAACAGGTCATACAGCAGCGGCAAATATCGTTGCTGATGTAAAAGGCGGAAGCAAACACAAGTTCAAAGGAAACTACCAAGGATTTATGGTTTCTGTCGGAGCTAAATGGGGCGTTGCTTGTCTATTTGACAAAATTCACCTTAGCGGCTTCTTAGCGATTATCATGAAGCATATTGTTAACTTAAAATACTTCTTTGACATTCGTTCCGGCTACTATATGTTCCAATATATTATGCATGAATTCTTCCATATTAAAGATGACCGCAATGTGACTCGCGGACATTCTTCACGCTACGGAAACGTATTATGGAGTGTTCCACTACGTGTATTCTACGGTACTGTTTGGTTAGTTGAATCCATGAAGAAAATCGTTGGTAACGGTGACTACTTAAAACCAAGTACTTGGTTCGGTGACGGTTCATGGTTTACTGATAAAGTTGTTTTCCCATTCCCTTGGCTGCAAGAACAAGTAACGACTGGCGCATCTGCAGCAGCGGATACTACTACAGCAGCGAGTGGTGCAGGTGCTGCTTCAGCAACAGCTGATACAGCAACACAAGCAGCTCACTTTGGTTTAAGCTATGCGTATGGCGAAGAACCGATGCAAGTGTTCGATCACATGCCTAAATGGTTTGAAAGTGTTATGAAATTCATGATGCCAAATCAAGACGTTGCTTTATTCATGCAAAAATTCATGACAATCGTCGAAGTTTTAATTGCCTTAGCCTTAATCGCTGGTTTGTTCACTTGGTTGAGCAGTGCGGCAACGATTGGTTTAACTGTTGCGTTCTGTTTATCAGGCATGTTCTATTGGGTAAACATCTGGTTTATCTTTGTAGCATTTGCTTTAATGAACGGTTCAGGCCGTGCTTTAGGTTTAGACCGCTGGGTAATCCCTTGGATCCAACGTACTGTAGGTAAATGGTGGTACGGAACACCTCGATCCAGATACGGCAATAAATAGCTACGATTTATAAACAAACATTTTAAGAGAGTTCTAGGGTTACTCCTAGGGCTTTCTTTTATACTTGTGCTAAAATGAAGAAAACTATAAGACAATAAAGGAGAGGAAAGTGTTGAAATTAAAAGATTTTATTCGTAAAAGTTACCTTCGACCTTGGGATATTGCTATTATCGTCCTTTTAACGCTCAGTTCTTTCCTGCCCCTTGTTGTTTTCGGTATGCAGCAAGTACAAGACAGTGATGTAACAAAGCAAGCTGTGTTAAAAGTAGACGGAGAGGTCATTAAGATCTTTGATTTAAAAGAAGATGGGCCTACCTATACGTATAAATATGAAGACAAGGACGGCGATTACAATATAATTGAAGTCAGCGGTGAACGTATCCGCATGCTGGAATCCAATTGCGGCGATCAGGTTTGTGTACAGCGCGGCTGGATATCCAAACCGGGAGAAACGCCAATTGCTTGTTTACCGCATAATTTATTCATCACAGTGGAAGCATCAGATGGGAGTGAGGACGGCAGCCTGATTTATTAGGTCGACGATTATGAATACAAACCTTCAAAAAAACATTTATATTTCCATGCTAGTCGCTCAAGGAGTCATTATTGGTCTTCTTGAAAATATGATCCCCTATCCGTTTGCCTTTGCACCAGGAGCAAAATTAGGTTTAGCGAATTTAATTACTATCATTGCTATTTTTACAATGAAAAAACGCGATAGTTTTTTCTTAGTCTGTATGCGTCTGCTGTTAACTACTTTATTGGGCGGCACTATTTCAACCTTCTTTTATAGTGCTAGTGGCGCATTACTCAGCTATTTAGGCATGCTACTGATTAGACAATTAGGACCGAAGCGCGTTAGCATTATCGGTATAAGTGCTGCCGGTGGATTTTTGCATAATGTTGGCCAGCTGTTGACGACGAGCTTTTTTGCACAATCCTGGGCACCGATGTTGTATCTGCCGTTTTTAGCACTCTTCGGTTTGTTATCGGGAATCGCCATTGGTATTGCTGCCAATTATTTACTGCGTCACGTGCATACCCTACGACAGTTTCAATTAGATTATGACCAAACAACAAAACATAAATGGAGCCAGGACTTCCAATAATTATCTGATCTTAACGAGTATACTCAAAGGAGTCGTTTTATGAATATTCATCCAATGTGGGAAAAATATCCTGAATTAGCCAAAGAATTAAACCGTACATTGACTTTAATGGACAAAAGCGTGAACCTCAAAAACAAAGAGGTTGAAACAGCAATTATGTCGATGATTCACTCAGGCGGGAAATTATTACGCCCTGCTTATCAGCTGCTTTTTTCTCAATTTGGCGAACAAAGAGATGCCAATAAATCGATTGCTTTGGCGGCAGCTATTGAGCTTTTGCACACTGCAACCTTGATTCATGACGACATTGTAGATGATGCAGATCTTAGAAGAGGCTTGCCGACGATTCGTTCTCAATTTGGTAACAGTACCGCTGTTTATGCAGGCGATTATTTATTTGTCAGCTGTTTTAAATTATTATCAGATTATTCCTCTTCCCTAAAAAGTATTCAGCTTAATTCCCGCAGCATGGAAAAAATTCTAAGTGGGGAATTAGGACAAATGGATAACCGTTATAATTTGGAAATGACGATTGATCAATATTTAGAAAATATTTCCGGAAAAACAGCAGAATTGTTTTCATTAAGCTGTTTTGTCGGAGCTTATGAAAGCGGCACATCCGAACGCTTTGCTAAAAATTGCGGCACTATCGGTGAAAATATTGGACTTGCTTTTCAAATTATTGACGATGTGCTTGATTACACCCAAAGCCCTGAACAAATTGGCAAGCCTGTTTTGGAGGATGTACGTCAAGGAATCTATTCATTACCGCTATTGTATGCGTTGGAAGAAGGCCGGGATACTCTTTTACCTTATTTGGAAAAGGGTGAGGCATTGACCGACAGCGAAACAGAAAAAATATATGAGCTTGTGCATTCCTTCGGCGGCGTAGAAAAAGCGCAGCAATTAGCAGAAAAATATACCCAACAGGCCTTGAAAAAAATCAAGAAACTACCGGATACTGCACCTCAAGCAAAAGATGAACTGTTGACAATCACCCAAGCTATACTACAAAGAACTAATTAAAAAGAGTTTGAGCCAAAAGTCGTTTAGGTTCGAGCAATTGGAGTAAAAGACGAACAATATACTTTTCATATTGATCGGATTTTATGAAATTGCCGCAGAACCTGACTTCTGGCCACCGTTTATTCGTAAGAAGTGGGCTGGACAAAACTATTTTTTAGTTTTGTCCAGCCCACTTCTATATTTTATCTCATTGTTACAAATTCTTCTGACCCAGTTGGATGAATCGCCACTGTATTATCAAAATCTTTCTTAGTTGCACCCATCTTGATGGCCACGGCAAAGCCCTGCAGCATTTCATCAACACCTAGGCCAATTCCATGTAGCCCTACAATTTTTTCTTCTTCTCCCACACAGACTAATTTCATATCACATTTTTGACGATAATCACCTAAAGCAAAGTACATTGGCGTGAATTTAGACGTATATACTTTAACCTTTTCATCACCATAAGCTTCAATCGCTTCTTGCTCGGTCATTCCTATGGTCGCAATCGCTGGATGCGTGAAAATAACGGTAGGAACCAGTTGATAATCTAAAAACTCCTGCTCTTTCCCATTAAACAAACGTTCAGATAAACGCCGACCAGCAGCAATCGCTACAGGCGTTAAATCAATTTTCCCAATGACATCCCCGATCGCATAAATACCGGCTTCACTAGTATTTTGGAATTTATCCACTGCTACATAGCCGCCCTTGGTTAGCTTTACTTGTGTATTTTCCAATCCTAAACGATCGGTATTTGGCTGACGACCAGCACCGGAAATAATTGCATCCGCTTGAATGGTTTTGCCATTTTCAAAAGTAATTTCCAGTTCACCTGAAGCAAGCTTTTCGATCTTTTCGGGAACTGAACAAGGATGAAGCTGCATCCCCGCTTCTTCATAAAGCTGCATTAGATTTTCTGACAGCATTTTGTCAAAGCTTCTTAATGGACGTTCTTTTCTAAAGGCCCAATGCGTTTCAGCACCCAGTCCATTCAAGGTCCCTGCTAATTCAGCAGCAATGTAACCAGCACCTACAAAAACCACCCGCTTCGGCATTTCTTTTAATGCAAAAAATCCGTTGGAGTCTAGTACATAGTTATCACCAGGAATTCCTAAAGGCTTCGGACGACCGCCTGTTGCGATTAAAATATGAGGCGCAGTATATAATTCATTCCCTGCTTTAATTGTGTGCGCATCAACAAACGTAGCATATTCTCTCAACACATCAATATGATTGCTGTCCAGACCACGCTGATAAGCGCCATGTAAAAAATCAATATACTTTTCCCGATTGTTAACCAGTTGAGAAAAATCAAAACTTTTGACCTCCACGTCAAATCCATAACCTGCAGTATCACGCTGCATCATTTCCATCATTTCACTGGCCTGCCACATAACCTTTTTCGGCACACAGCCAACATTCACACATGTTCCACCAAGCTCACCTGCTTCAATAAGCAGAACCTTAGCCCCATGCATCCCGGCACGATTAGCAGAAGCAATCCCCCCACTACCGCCACCGATCACAATATAATCATATTCCATTACCATAAAAATCCTCCTTACTATAAAAGCGGAACAAATCGGTTAATCTTGTAGAAAATTAGGAAATTGGCTTTGAAACGCTCTTTGTTTCACTGACAATTTATCTATTTTCCTAGAGATTGATTTGTGCAGCTGGATAATAATAATGATCAACACTTTCTACGAAAGTCTTGTACTGTTCATCATCAGTTCAATTTCATTTCACTGTGATTCTCAGCAAAGCTGTAACGAAAGGGATAAGCTGTAAAAGCCGATCCCTTCAATAGATTGATTATTTTTTCTTTCGAATCATATCTCCTACTGCCACTGGTTGTGCCACCGGCATTGTTAAGATCATCATCGGGTTAGGGGCACGATCAATCGACTCGCCATCTTCATTATACATAACTTCTACCGTTTGATGGAAATGATTGAACCCGGGTCCGTAAAATTCGATTTCATCGCCCACACTGAAATGATTTCTTTGACGAATCGTTGCTACTCTTGTGGTTCCATCATACGCCATGACTTCACCAATAAATTTATATTGAGGAATTTTACGACGTTCACCAAAAAGCTGCTCCTCCTCGGTAGGTACATGGTAGTAAAAACCAGTAGAAAGCTCTCGTTGTGCGACTTTCCACAATTCATCAATCCATTCCTGCTTACATTCATAATTATCTGGATCTTCCATATAGGTATCAACTGCTTTTTTGTATACATTTGCCACAGTCGAAACATAGTGAATCGATTTCATTCGTCCTTCAATTTTAAAACTATCAACGCCATTTTGAATTAGTTCTGGAATATGTTGAATCATCGCCATATCAACCGCGCTCATTGAAAACTCTTCTTCAACTTCTCCTTTGTCTGTCAAACTAGTACGTTCTGTACCAAACGGCATATCATAAAGCTCATACTTCCAACGACAAGATTGAGAACACCCGCCACGATTCGCATCACGCATAGACATATGGTTGGACAACGTACATCTACCTGAATAGGAAATACACATCGCGCCATGAATAAACGCTTCAATTTCGATATCGGTATTTTTCCGAATTTCAGCTACTTCTTCCATAGAAACTTCTCGAGCTAAAACAACCCGCTCCAAGCCTTCATTTTTCCAAAATTCCAATGTTTCGTAATTAGTAGCTGACGCTTGTGTTGACAAATGAATCGGCAGCCCCGGTGCTTCTGTCGCACAAATTTCAATCAAAGCAGGATCGGAAACAATTACCGCAGAAATTCCTACATCACGAATTTCTCTGAAAAAATCGCCGGCTCCTTCTTGATTTCCTTCGTGTGTCACCATATTCGCAGCTACATAGACTTTGGCATTGTGCGCTTTAGCGAAAGCTACGCCTTCGATCATATCTTCCTTAGTAAAATTTCCAGCTCGGCTGCGTAATCCATAGGCATTACCGCCAATATAAACTGCATCTGCGCCATAATGAATGGCGGTTTTTAGTTTTTCTAGCGTCCCTGCAGGTGCTAAAACCTCGGGACGCTTCAGTGTTCGCTCGTTTGTCATTTGTCCTAATCTCCTTATTTTATCTCATCTGGGTCTAAGTCAAAGAAACCGACGTCCAACCCTCTATTCACTGGATGTAATGCTTTTATTTGTTCACTGGCTTTTTGGGCCTTTGCACTAGTCCAAGTTCCCGCTTCAAGCTGCTCTTTAGCCGCTACAAAGATTTTAGCCACTTCTACAAAATTTTCTCCCGGCGCATAGATGCCGTCCAGCTTCCATTTCGTATAATGAAACTCATTTAACTGCTCTAGCTCATTAATCAAATTCACATCATTATCCGCAAAAATATGCGTACCATGACTATCCTCATAGATAGAATAATGTGTTTCCTCTTTTTTTGGCTCTGAAATAAACAAGCCGCGGTCTTTGCCGGCAGATTCATCGTTCTTCGTAAAATTATAATAGTTCTGCAATAACGGCCGCTTTGATTGATGAATACACGTCGCACCGTAAACCAGGACTTCCGCCGGTACAGCCAAATTTTCCGCCATTTGCTTCATTTCCTCAAAAGGAACTTCACGAGCAAGCACTGCACCAATCGCTCCACGTTTGGCCCAAAAGTTAATCTGGCGAGAACTTGTTACTAGCGTTTCTCCATCATAAATATAGGGAATTGCCAAATCGTCACGCTGCATAACAAAAATAATGCCCGGATCGCCTACAGTTACCTGATCAACATGAATCTCTTTCAAAAAAGCCAGATATTCCGGAACTTGCTTCATCTTTTCCGGATGCATAATACCGTTTAAAGCCACTGTAACTTTTTTCCCTGCAGCATGCGCTTTTTCAGTAATGCTCCGTTGCTCTTCTCTGGAAAACGATGTTGGTAAACGTAAACCAAACGTTTCCTCTCCGATATACAACGTATCTACTCCAGCCAAAAGCAAAGCCTCCGCCTGCCCCACTGATTCCGCGGTCGCAATAAGTTCGATCATAAAACTAAATCCTCCTCTAAAAACTGAATAAGCCCTCTGCGTAGCTGCCAGTTTTTATCTTTTTCCAAAGAGCTTGCTTTCTATTTTTCTCTATAAACTTGCTTCTAGCACCTGCTTTATAGTAGCACAGGTTCACAAACTTTCCAATAGCATCTATTTATTTTAAAGAGCCTTTTTCACAAAGTAAAGGCGGAGCGAAAGCAATAATCACTTTCTCCCCGCACATAGATCTTAAACGATCGCCCGCCTATATTTGTTGTTTAAATTACACCTTTTGCAAAATCGGTTCAGGATTAGAAGATTTTACATTTAACGTAATCTTCCCTTTACTTGCACCAATCGTTACTTTGTCACCTAAATGAATTTGACCTGCCAGCAAGGCCTCACTTAAACGATCCTCTACTTCTTTTTGTAGTGCTCGGCGGATTGGTCTTGCACCATACTCTGGATCAAAGCCGACTTTGCCGATAACTTCGATGGCTGCGGGAGTAATTTTAACATTTACATCCTGCTCTTTTAAACGTTTAATAATAGATTTGCTCATAATTTTTACGATTTCGTGAATTTCTTCCTGATCTAGTGAACGGAAGACCACTGTTTCATCCACCCGATTTAAAAATTCAGGACGAAAGGCTTTTTTCAACTCTTCTAAAATACGTTTTTGCATCGCATCGTAATCTTTAGACAAGTCTTTCACATTGAAGCCCACATTCTTTTCCTCACGAATCGCTGTTGCACCAATATTTGACGTCATAATTAAAATCGTGTTTCTAAAATCGACCTTACGCCCTTTAGAATCCGTCAAATGTCCATCGTCTAATACCTGCAACAAAATATTAAAAACATCCGGATGTGCTTTTTCCACTTCGTCCAGTAAAATAACAGAATAAGGTTTTTGACGAATTTTCTCAGTTAATTGACCCCCTTCGTCATAGCCGACATAGCCTGGAGGTGAACCGATCAGGCGACTGGTACTGTATTTTTCCATAAATTCGGACATATCAACACGAACCAACGCATCTTCACTACCAAATATTGTTTCAGCTAATGCTTTAGCCAACTCCGTTTTACCCACACCTGTAGGACCTAAAAACATGAATGAACCAATCGGTCGATTCGGATCCTTCAAGCCACTGCGAGCTCTGCGAATAGCGCGTGAAACGGCTTGAACAGCTTCATCTTGACCGACCACTCTATGATGCAGAATGCTTTCCAGCTCAAGCAAGCGTTCGCTTTCCTTTTTCTCTAATTGTTGCAACGGTACACCGGTCCATTGTGAAACCACGTTGGCAACATCCTGATCTGTGACACGATCAGCGTAGCCGGAAGCTTCTTTTTGTTCCAATAAAAGAATGTTTTCCAATTTTCGAGCTAATTTCTTTTCCTTTTGGCGTAAGCGTGCAGCACTTTCAAAGGATTGTGCTTGAATCGCTTCTTCTTTTTCCTGTACTAAACTTGCTATTTCCATACGTAGATCATTAATCTCTGAAGGCTCATCTGCCAAATCCAAACGAACTTTTGCTGCAGATTCATCCATCAAATCAATCGCTTTATCCGGTAATTGTCGAGAATTAATGTAGCGTACCGATAACTGAACGGCTGCATTCAATGCTTCATCCGTGATTTCAACCCCATGATGTTTTTCATAACGAGAGCGCAGACCTTTAAGAATTTCTTCTGCTTCTTCCGGTGTTGGTTCTTCTACCTGTACTCTGGCAAAGCGGCGTTCCAAAGCAGAATCTTTTTCAATATATTTTTGATATTCATCTAAAGTAGTAGCACCAATTGTCTGCAATTCGCCTCTAGCCAATGCAGGTTTTAAAATATTAGACGCATCAATAGCCCCTTCTGCTCCGCCTGCACCTATTAATGTATGCAATTCATCAATAAACAAAATAACTTGTCCGTCTTGGTAAATTTCATCAATAACCTTTTTCAAACGATCTTCAAATTCACCACGATATTTTGTTCCAGCCACTAAAGCACCCATGTCCAGCATCATTAAGCGTTTTTCCTGCATATCTTCCGGCACTTCACCGTTAACAATTTTTTGAGCTAACCCTTCAGCAATTGCGGTTTTACCAACACCAGGCTCACCGACAAGAACAGGATTGTTTTTCGTTCGACGACTTAAAATTTGAATCAGTCTTCTTACTTCCTGCGAACGACCTACTACTGGATCAAGATTGTTTTCTCTAGCCAATTTTGTTAAATCACGCGCAAGCGAATCCAACGTTGGAGTGCCTTTTGGTGCAGCCTTTTGATTTTGATTGTTACGACGACGTCCTGAATTGCTCATTTGAGGGTCAGTAACACCGATTTTTTTCATTAGTAATTGACGCATTTTGGATAAGCTTAGCCCTAAATTCAACAAAATTCGAGAAGCTAAAATATCTTCGTCTCTTAATAAACCTAAAAGAATATGCTCTGTACCAATATTCGGAGCTCCTAAACGTCTGGCTTCATCACCTGCATAAGCAAAAACCTGCTTTGCGCGAGGGGAATAAGGTAAATAAGCGCCTCTAGGGTAACCTTTAACTGTGCCATAGCCGGTAAGATGCTCAATTTCTTCGCGGATATCGTTCTTGTCCGCATTTAATTGACGCAATGTTTTACCAGCAATACCATTTGGTTCCAATACTAATGCTAACAGCAAATGCTCAGAGCCAACGGATTGGTGTCTGAAGTATTTTGCTTCTTCTTGCGCAATGGCTAAGACCGCCTTGGCGCTATCTGTAAATAATTCGTCCATGTTCTCATTCCTCCTCGTAACTCAAACGTTCTAAAAATGAATGCATCAATTGAGCACGTAAATAGTCTTCATCTGGTCCTGCTTTATCTAATACCTGCTTTCCTAAAACAGAAAGCATAAGATTACCTTCTCTTTTGGTGATAACCTTTTCCTCATATAACTTTTGAACAAAAATCAGAGCATCTTTTTCCGAAAGCTCCTCACCTGTAAATTGCGCCATCTGCTTTAATAACTGGTCATTATCTGATATCTGCACCTTTGCAATACGAATATAACCACCACCGCCACGCTTACTTTCTACAGAATAACCACGCTGTATCGTGAAGCGCGTATTAATCACATAATTAATTTGCGAAGGCACACAATTGAATAAATGTGCCATCTCCGCACGACGGATCTCAATTTTACTACTTTCTTCAAGAATCTTCTTTAAATATGCTTCTATTAAATCTGAGGTATTTTGATTACTCATAACACTCATCCTTTTCCCTTGACTAATACTGACCATTATTATACCGAACTTTTAGCCTTTAATAAAGAAGAATGCCTAAAAAAGCGGAAAAGAAACAGGAATATAAGCAATTTTTATATATTTTTCACCGTTCATAATATTATTACCCATATAAATCAACAAAACCTTACTTATTAAAAATAAGTAAGGTTTAACGCGTTGAATAAATCGGGAAGACAGGATTCGAACCTGCGACCCCTTGGTCCCAAACCAAGTGCTCTACCAAGCTGAGCTACTTCCCGTAGCTAATAAAAAAAGACTAAACGTCTAAAAGGAATCAAAGTTTCGCCTTTTAATCCGCAGTCAAACATTTTTACTATGCACCCAAAGGGAGTCGAACCCCTAACCTTTTGATTCGTAGTCAAACACTCTATCCAGTTGAGCTATGGGTGCTTAAAACAAGGATCAACACATCAGATGTTGCCATCTGCTTTCTACTTCTCCACATCGAGTGCGTCAAAGTAATGCCGAGGACCGGAATCGAACCGGTACGGTGATCACTCACCGCAGGATTTTAAGTCCTGTGCGTCTGCCAGTTCCGCCACCCCGGCGTTGTTGAATGGCTTAAGCGGAAAACGGGGTTCGAACCCGCGACCCCCACCTTGGCAAGGTGGTGCTCTACCACTGAGCTATTTCCGCGTGATGCCGGCTAAAGGACTTGAACCCTCGACCCTCTGATTACAAATCAGATGCTCTACCAACTGAGCTAAGCCGGCTCTGCTTGTCTTCTTCCAGACAAATATGCGGGTGAAGGGACTTGAACCCCCACGCCGTAAGGCGCTAGATCCTAAATCTAGTGCGTCTGCCAATTCCGCCACACCCGCAAGATATTTCTATGAGCCGTGCAGGGTTCGAACCTGCGACCCTCTGATTAAAAGTCAGATGCTCTACCAACTGAGCTAACGGCTCAAAAAATGGAGGTTAACGGGATCGAACCGCTGACCCCCTGCTTGTAAGGCAGGTGCTCTCCCAGCTGAGCTAAACCTCCGATACAACACACTTAGCGCGGCGACGTCCTACTCTCACAAAGGGAAACCCTTCACTACAATCGGCGCTAAGAAGCTTAACTTCTGTGTTCGGCATGGGAACAGGTGT
>NZ_JBIYEU010000020.1:0-52722 GCF_044909655.1 Enterococcus sp. UD-01
ATCTTCCTTTCACTCTCTACTATAAACCTAAAAAAGGAAAATAGAGGAGAAACTCATCCGTCGATAAGTTTCTCCTCTAATCTTAGTATGTTTTTTTAGTTATAATCGACATTTAAAATAGAATATCCGCGCTGATCATAACGGTTTCGACTGCAGGAAAACTCAATCGGCCGACCGTCTTTTAGATAGACTACCTGCTGGACTTCAAGAACTGGATCGTCTTTTTTACAATGCAGATATTTTTGGTCGTATTCATCTGATTTGCTGGCTTGGATATTGCGATAAGCACCCGCAAAATTCAGTAATAATTCTTCTTTCACATACGTATAAATAGAGCTTTTTAAGATATCTGTCGTTAAGCCCGGCACTAGATCACAAGGCATATAAGTATGCTCTAAAATAAACGGCTCATCCTCAAGAATACGTAAGCGAATAATCTTATAGACTGGCTGTTCTGCGGAAATGGCTAAGCGTTCCTGCACTTCCTTTGTGGGGAATTCCACTTCAAACAAAATCACCTGACTTTTTAGATCCTTCTGGCGTTCGTGCATTTGCTTGCTAAGCCCGCCGTATTCATTTGCCGGAGAAGTGTCTTTGTCCCAAAATGAGCGATTTAATACCTTTGTTCCAGAACCACGCTGAGAGTAGAGCAAGCCTTCCATCACTAAAATACCAATTGCTTTTTTGATCGTCATTCGACTCACGTTGAATTCTTTAACCAAATCTGTTTGATTGGGTAAAAGTGTATCTGCCTGATACTGATTACTTTTGATTCTTTCACGTAAAGTATCTGCAATTTCTTCATATTTTGGTTTCATCACCACAACCTCCTCTCTTGTATTGTAACCGATTGTTAATGTATAGACAATTGTATAAAAAGAATATAATAAGAAATCTTATCTTCTGAAAGGGCAGAGTAATTGTTTTAAACCGGATTTCAATAAGAAAAAACTCGGGAAGAAGGCGTTTCTGCACTTTTGTCCCGAGTTTTGTTTGTATTCGTTAGCGTTACTTAAAATTTTTCCTTATCTAAAATACGTAGGAATGGATACCAGATGACACCGACGATCACCATATCAACTAATTGTAGCAGACCGCCTAAAATAGAATTGGTGGCAAGCATCCCGCTAAAGAAGATAGGAACGGTCCAAGGAACCGATACGCCGGTTGGCGCCGGAACAAGACCAGCAGCCATCACTAAATAATTTAAGACAGTAACAATCAAAGGCGCAATAACCCAAGGAATCAAAATCGTCGCATTCAATACAATCGGCAAACCAAAGATCGCTGGTTCATTAACGTTGAAAATTCCAGGTGCCAGACTCAAACGACCGATATCGCGGTATTGTTTTTTCTTCATGACAAAAGCCATAATCAACACGACGGCTAAAGTCATTCCGGAACCGCCAAGTCCAACTGTAAAGGTTTCCATAAATGGTTTTGTGATAATATGAGGCAGCTCTTTTCCTGCTTTATACGCTTCCAGATTATCAAGCATCAAGGTATTCCAGATAGGGTCCATTACAGAGTTAACGATGATTTGACCGTGTAAACCGAAGAACCATAAAAATTGTACAAAGAATAAAGCAATGAGTGTTGCCGGCAAGCTGCTGCCAAGTCCCACTAATGGTTTTTGAATAATTTCATAGATCACATCATGTAGATTTGTTTTAAATAAACCGGTTACAGCTGCATTTAAAAATAAGAAAACAGATAACGTCAAAATAGCCGGGATTAAGGCAGCAAATGATTTTGAAACAGCTGGTGGTACACCGTCAGGCATTTTAATTTGCCAGCCCTTTTTAGTGATGCGGCAGTAAATTTCTGCAGCTAAAAAAGCAGCGATCATACCGATAAACATCCCTTTAGCACCCAGACGATCTAAAGATAAGACACCGGAAACTTCAACGCCTTCAGCAGTTGTCATAACAAAAGGAGTCAATAACAAGAAGCTGGCAAAAGAAACCGCACCGCCGAAAATACCTTCTACATCATAAGATTTTGATAAATAATAGCCAATCCCAAATGTGACAAACACAGACATGATGCTCATTGTTGCATTCTGTCCATTGCCGAATAATGACGATAAGGTTCCTTTGGTAGCATCATTGAAAAACGGTAAATTATTGATTACGACAATAATAGACCCAAACATGGTAAGCGGAAAAGCAAGCATAAAAGCATCTCTAAGTACGGATAAATAACGATTTTGCCCTAGCTTATTGGCTAAAGGCATTATTTTTTCGGCAAGAGAATCCATAAAACCGTTCATGTTAATCACTATCCTTTATAATATAATTGTAATCGATTACAAAAGTAATATACCATCTTTAATGTTAAATGTCTATACTTTTGTTTTGTAAAGTTAGTTTTTATTTTTGAGCATGAAAAAACGCTTGATAAAAGCAAGGAAGCTGTCTATCAAGCGCTTATTCTAAAAAATTATCTCATTAAATGCTGGCACCGCCGCCGCCGGATGAACCGCCGCCTCCAGAGAAGCCGCCGCCACCGCCGCTAAAACCACCGCCGCCGAAGCCGCCTCCAGAAGAACCGCCACCGAAACCGCCGCCGCCCCAATACCAAGGACCGCCGCCGCGTCCCCCGCGACCGCCACGACCACCTGTACCTATTGTAAAGAACAGGATAATAAGGAAAATAAAGCCGATTGGCAAAAGCTCTGAAATAACAGAACCTTCATCGGAAGAAAATTCGTCAATTTCCTCGTCGGACAATGCATTCTTGTCGGCAGGATAGTCATAGTGCTTATCAATCAAGGTAGTGACTGCATTAAAAGTATACTGAAGACCTTTATTAATCGCAGCAGAGTCACTGGATTTTAGATCATCCTTAGCTTGCTGCAGAATATTACCGGCGATACTGTCAGTAATAACCTCTTCTAAACCATAACCAACTTCAATACGCACATTTCTTTCTCCATCATTAACTGCGTAAAGAATCAAAACTCCGTTGTCTTCTTTTTGATTACCAATTTTCCATTTTTGAAAAAGATCAGGCGCATAGCTGTCTATACTGTCGCCATCGGTTGAGTCAATGACGGCCAACACGACTTGCGGCGCTTCTGCTTTTTCCTTATAGATTTCGCCCTTTTTATCGACCAAATTTTTGGTTGTTTCGTCAAGAATACCAGGTTGGTCTAAATAAAAATGAGAAGGTGCTGCGGGTAAACTTTCCGCAAATGCAGGAACCTGAAAACCGGTGAAAAGAAAGACAAGGAGGAGGAAACTACCAGCTAAAACTCCTCGTCTAATTATCTTCATCTAGATCACTTCCCACTAGTTGAAGTCGTTGAGTTGTCAAAATTGACAGATGGCACAGTGCTTGCTGTTGGATCGGCTTTAAAGTAATCCTTCTTACCTAAGCCCATCATATTAGCAAAAATATTTTTCGGGAAAGAGACCACTTGTTCATTGTAGTCTTTTACAACGTCATTGTAACGTTTACGTTCAACGGAGATACGGTTTTCCGTGCCTTCCAGCTGTGTCATTAATGTTTGAACATTATCGTTTGATTTTAATTCTGGATAATTTTCATTGATGACATTAATCAAGGTCCCTACAGATTGATCTAATTCTTGGCTGGCTTTGATTTTTTCTGAATCATTATTCGCTGAGCCATATGCTTCACGTGCTTTTGCGATATCGCCAAAGACTTTTTGCTCTTGCTGCATGCTGCCTTTTACGCTGTTTACTAAATTAGGCACCAAATCTGCCCGACGCTGCATGACGTTTTCGACCTGACTCCATTGAGATTCGACTGATTGTTCTTTTTTAGCTAAGCCGTTGTATTGACTGATACCAAAGACTACTAACAAAACGATGACAATCAAAGCAATTAAGCCGACTTTTGATTTACTACTTTTCATAACTATTCCTCCTTAAAATAAAACCATATAAGCCTTGTTAGGCTGTGGAACTCCTAGTGAAAACGTTAAAGCAATCCGCTTTCTAAAAGAACAACAAAAGAAATGGTTCATTTGATGTAACGAAATTGTAATCTAAATGAAATGTTTTGTCATCCAACTTAAGACCTATTTTTTATATTGCTTATATATCTTTTAATTATACTCGTATTTACTTAGAAACCCAAGTGAGTCACTTGGAGAATCGTATGATTTGTGCTACATAAATTTTTGTATTAGGCTAAAGGTATAGGCAGAATGTCACTTTAGTAGGAAAACAAATTTATAGGAGGAATCCAGATGACAGAAAATATTGAAAATCCGTTAACAAGATTCTATGATGGGAAATTTGAAAAACAATCTCAAGAGGCACCTGCATTACAAACAAAAATGACCCCTGTGCCAGATTGTGGAGAAGATTCTTATGTAGGCTCTGACAAATTAAAAGGGCGTAAAGCGTTGATTACCGGCGGCGATTCTGGTATAGGTCGCGCTGCAGCGATTGCTTATGCCAGAGAAGGCGCAGATGTTGCGATCAACTACTTGCCGTTTGAAGAAGAAGATGCACAGGAAGTGAAAGCGGTAATTGAAGCGGCTGGACGCAAAGCAGTCTTATTGCCGGGTGATTTAAAGGATGAACAGTTTACACGTCAATTGATCCATGATGCTGCCAAAGAATTAGGCGGTTTAGATATTTTGGTGTTGAACGCCGGAATGCAGCAATCTGTGGCTAACATTAAAGATTTGACTACACAGCAAATTATGGATACCTATACAACAAATATTATTTCTATGTACTGGGCTGTACAGGAAGCGTTGGATTACCTGCCAAAAGGCGGCAGCATCGTAACGACAACCTCTATTCAAGATGCAGAACCAAGTGCTAATTTATTAGATTATGCAGCAACTAAAGGAGCGATTACGTCCTTTACTAAAGGCTTGGCTGCTCAATTAGCATCATCCGGTATCCGTGTAAATGCAGTTGCACCGGGACCAATTTGGACAGCGTTGCAAATTTGCGGCGGTCAACCACCTGAAAAGATTCCGGAATTTGGTCAAAAAGAATTAATGGCTAGAGCAGGCCAACCGGCTGAATTAGCTGCGGTCTATGTGTTCTTGGCTTCCAATGAAGCAAGCTATGTAACTGGACAAATTTACGCAATTACTGGCGGAAGCTTCTTTGCTTAGTCACTGATGAAAGGAGCTGACAAGGCATGCCTTGGGATTTAAATGATTATCCAAGTTCTTTTAAAAACTTTGATCCATTATTGAAGAAAAAAGCGATTGATATAGCCAATGCGCTGATTAGTGAAGGCTATCCTGATGATCGGGCAATTCCAATTGCGATTTCTCAATCCAAGAAATGGCTGGATGAAGCAACGGATTCAGAAAAAGCAGCGTTCAAAAAAGCGCCTGCGCCTAAAAAATCAGATCGCCATGGCGACAAGAAAATCAATCAGGATTTACTAGATAATGACGTATTGGTTTATCATAAAAATGAACGCTGGTACGTTGAAACCAAAAATGCTGAAAAACCTTCTGATTCATTTGATACAAAAGAGGAAGCAGTAAAAAGAGCGAAAGAAATCGCTGAAAATAAAGAATCAAAGGTCATCACCTATAAAAAAGGCGAGAGCCCCGCTCGTTAAGTTGTCAGCCTTAACTCTAACCGGCATAAAATATTTGTACACTACGTATTGCTGAATTGTAATAAAGGTTGCTACTTTAATTTGAAGACTTTTCAATAAACTAAATCACCAGTAAAATTAACAAAATAGCTGTAAAAGTTAATGAATTATTGACTTTTACAGCTATTTTTTTGCTTTTTAAGTTAAGTCCAATGCTTTTTTTAATTTGAAACTAAATTAGACCCAACAACGCTATGAATTGTAGCGTTTACATTATATAGTTAAAGCAGGAGGAGCGAATATGATTGATTATCGAATGAGTTATCTTATGAATATGCCGGCCGGAGTGGATTACTCCATTCAAGAAATCAATGAAATAACAGGATTGACAACAGAAGCTGTGATTGATCAACTTGGAAAAATGAATCAGTTTTTGGCTCAAAATAATTATGAACAGTTCTCTTTTGTAAATGGTCACGTTTATTTTTCAAAAACAATAGCAGAATTATGGTTAGAGCTGCAGCTTGAAACTTGTGAATTGGATATTTATTATACGGAACAAGAGAGGCAAGCACTGATTTACCTGTTAACGTTTATTGAAAAAGAAGATTGGTCTGTTTATCATTATCAGGATTTTTTTCAGGTAAGTAAAAATACGATTTTATCTGATATCAAAAAATTACGGGAAAACTTAGCAGCGGATCAACTGGAATTAAAGTATTCTCGCAAACAGGGCTTTTATTTGTCAGGCGAAGAACGATGTTTACGGTTAAAAGCACATGAAATGATTACACATATAGTTTCTACATTAGCGGGAAAATGGGGGTTGAAAAAAGGGTTGCTGTGTCAATCGATAACACTTGAAGCGGATGTTCGTTTGTATTTATTTGATACGTTCAAAAAAAGCGAATTATTGATTGTGCCTAGCCGAATCGAAGAAACGGTTTACTTTATTGCTTACATTTTAACACGAGGACCAAAGTATTCCGTTCGATTGGAGAAGCAAACGACCTCATGTTTAAGTCAATTGAATGCTTTTCAAGCTAGTAAGCGATTTTTAGCTCATTTTTCACAAATAGAAGAGCGAAAAAATGAAGAAATTTATTTTACTTTGCTTTTTATGACGATTATTCAAGGCGAAATCAGAGATACGGCTTTGGAGTTTCTGTTGGAATGTGCCGGGCAAATTATTCATGATATGGAGCGGCTAGCTGCAGTTGAGTTTAAGGCTTACCGCAAGCTACTATTAGATCTTTTTTATCATCTAGTACCGGCTTTCTTCCGAATCAATTATGGTTTTACTTTAACAAATGTATTAATAGAAGAAATCAAAGAGCAATATGGTGAAATTTTTGCTTTGACTAAAAGTGCTTTGCAGCCTTTAGAGAAATTAGTTGGTCAGAAAATTCCAGATGAAGAAATTGGCTATTTTACAATTTTGTTTGGTGGAGAAATCGGAAATCAACGAGAGTTAAATCGAGTAATCCGCTATAAAGCACTTGTTTTATGTCCTAGTGGAATCAGCTCATCCTTAATTATGCAGTCAGAACTGAAAGAATTGTTTCCGACGATCGATTTTAGTTTAGCAACAACTGTGGATCAGTTGGAAAGTATTTCTGAAAGTGAGTACGATATTATTTTTTCTAGTGTTCCGCTAAGTATTACTAAAAAAGTTTATCTGATTAATCCGATCATGTCACAACTTGAAAAAAATAATTTGATTCGTTGTGTTCAAGAGGATTTATTAATTCCAGGAATTGTTGTTCCTTCGGTTGATGAAATTCTCGATACGCTATTGCCCTATATTGAATTGAAAAAAGGAGTTACTAAAGAAAAAATTTATCGAATTTTAAATCGAAAAATGATCAAAAAATTGAAAGTGAAAGAAGATGAGAAGCCGATGTTATCTGAGTTATTGACCTGTGATATGATCCAGTTGTCGGATAAGAAAATGAATTGGGAAGAAGCAATTATTTATGCTGCAGCTCCGTTACTTAAACAAAACAAAATAAACGAGCATTATATAGAAGCAATGATCCAAAAGGTCAAAGACTATGGCGCCTTCATTCATATTGGCAAAGGAATTGCTTTACCTCATGCAAGACCAGAAGATGGCGTGAAGCAATTGGGGATGTCGCTGCTGAAAGTCAGTCAGCCAGTTTATCTTTTAGATGACCCCAAACATGAAATCACGATTTTTATCTGTTTGGCAGCAATTGATAATGAAATGCATTTAAAGGCATTAGCTAATTTGACAAAGATACTTTCAACGAAAGAAAATTTGGAAAAATTATTGGCTGCATCTGATCAAAAAATGATTATGGAGCTATTAAAGGAAGGAGAATAATAATGAAAATGGCAGCAGTATGTGGCTCAGGATTAGGATCTAGTTTTATGGTTGAAATGAATATCAACAGTGTGTTGAATGAATTGGGGGTAACGGGAGTTGAAGTTTCTCACTACGATATGGGAAGTGCAACACCGGATTTAGCAGATGTATTCTTTGTAGCCGGAGACCTTGCGGATAGTGCGCAGCATTTGGGAAATGTCGTTGTTTTAGAAAGTATTATTGATATGGATGAACTACGGGAAAAAGTAAAGGAGCTTTGTCTAGAAAATGACTTATTGTAGTAGAAAAAAGTTCGCTGTTTTAAGGAAAAGAAAGTGAGGAAAAGCAATGAATGGATTATTGAACTTATTGATTGATATTGCAAGTACACCAGCTATTTTAGTTGCTTTGATTGCAGTGCTGGGATTAGGTTTACAAAAGCAGTCGATTTCTAATATAGTCCGTGGCGGGATTAAAACCTTTGTCGGATTTTTAGTAGTAACTGCAGGAGCTGGCGTGATTGAAGGGGCGTTAGCGCCATTCGGTGAGATGTTTCAGTATGCATTTAAGATGCAGGGGGTTGTACCAAACAATGAAGCCATCGTTGCGTTGGCTTTGACAAAGTACGGTACTTATACAGCACTAATTATGCTCGTCGGGATGGCTTTCAATATTTTGATTGCCCGTATCACGAAGTTTAAGTATATTTATCTGACAGGTCATGCCACTCTTTACATGGCTTGTATGATCGCGGTAATTATGAGTGTAACAAAAATGAATGCCGTATCATTGGTTTTAGTTGGTGGCTTGGCGTTGGGTTTAGCAAACACAATTTTTCCGGCGATTGCCCAACCTTTTACAAAACAGATCACTAAAAATGATTCAGTTGCGTTAGGGCATACAGGAAATTTTGGCTATGCTCTTAGTGGATTTATTGGAAAATATGTCGGAAATAAAGAAAAATCAACTGAAGACATTAATTTTCCTAAGGGTCTTTCATTTTTACGTGATTCTACGGTGAGTATTACATTGACAATGGGGATTGTCTATACAATTGTGGCGTTGTTTGCGGGAAATAAGTTTATCGCAGAAAATCTTAGCAATG
This sequence comes from Enterococcus sp. UD-01, assembly GCF_044909655.1. NCBI lineage: Bacteria > Bacillati > Bacillota > Bacilli > Lactobacillales > Enterococcaceae > Enterococcus > Enterococcus sp. UD-01. The sequence continues at coordinate 8,982 of NZ_JBIYEU010000020.1, forward strand.
GAACAAATTATATTATATATGCGCTACAACAAGCGGGAATGTTTGCAGCTGGTGTTTTTGTGATTTTAGCTGGTGTTCGGTTGATATTAGCAGAGATTGTTCCTGCTTTTAAAGGTATTTCAGAAAAACTAGTACCAAACTCAATACCGGCACTAGATTGCCCGATTGTTTTTCCTTATGCACCCAATGCAGTATTAATTGGCTTTTTGACTAGCTTTTTGGGTGGAATCGTGAGTTTGTTTATTATGGTAGCCACTGGTACAACGGTGATTATTCCAGGAGTTGTTCCGCATTTCTTCTGTGGTGCCACTGCAGGTGTATTTGGAAACGCAACAGGCGGTGTCCGCGGAGCGATTGTAGGCTCCTTTATTCATGGTGTGATTATTAGCTTTATGCCGATTTTATTAATGCCAGTAATGGGCGATCTAGGTTTTCAAGGATCAACTTTCTCTGATACAGACTATGGTGTGACTGGAATCTTCTTTGGTAAATTAGCAGATATGGGCGGTCAAACAGCTGTTATTGCTGGAGTAGTTGCAGTATTAGCAATTTTGATTGGCTTAACAGTTTTCAGTAAGAAAAAAGGAATTGTAACGAAGGAGACAGCCTAATGAATACACAAAAATTTGCTGATCAGATACGTTATTATACGATGAGAGAGCTGGATAATTTAGGGTTTGGTCATTTTGGAGGTAGTTTGTCTATTGTTGAAACATTAGCTGTTTTATATGGTAAAGTTTTAAATGTTACGCCGGAAAGAAAAGATGATCCCAATCGTGATTATGTGGTTTTATCAAAAGGACATGCTGGTCCTGCGCTTTATGCTACTTTGTTTTTAAAAGGTTATTTTGATGAAGCATTTCTTTATAGCCTTAATCAAAACGGAACCAATCTTCCTTCACATCCAGATCGGGTTAAAACACCGGGTATAGATATGACTACTGGTTCTTTAGGTCAAGGGATTTCCGCAGCAACCGGTATTGCGAAAGGGAATCAGCTATTAGGAAAAGCAAATTATACTTTTGCTATTGTTGGCGATGGGGAGCTAAATGAAGGTCAGTGCTGGGAAGCGTTTCAGTTTGCAGCACACCAAAAGCTTGATCATCTAATTGTATTAATTGATGATAATAAAAAGCAACTGGATGGCTACACATCGGCTATTTGTAATCCTTTTGATTTAGTTGGAAAAATGCAGGCGTTTGGTTTTAAGAGCTGGCGTGTAGCTGGCGGCGATGTTGATGCGATAGAAGCTGCGATTGAGCAAGCAAAACAGACGGTGGACAAACCGACAGCGATTGTTTTAGATACAATAAAAGGCCAAGGAATTCCTTACTTTGAAGCCTTGCTGGATAACCATCATGTTCGACCCGATGAAGCCGGCAAAGTAGCTATTAAAGAAGCAATTGAAGTGCTGGCTGAAAAGATCGGGGTGACGCAGTAATGAAAGACATAGAAATGCGCCAGATTTATACAAGGACGATTCAGGAGTTAGCTGAAAAAGATCCCAAAGTCATTGCGCTGGAGGCAGATCTGGCCGGCTCGATGGGAACAAGTAAATTGAAAGAAGCTTTAGGTGATCGTTATATTAATGTAGGTATTATGGAAGCACAAGAAATGAGTGCGGCTGCTGGCTTAGCTGTAACCGGTTTTGTTCCGTTCATTCATACGTTTGCACCATTTGCCACACGGCGTTCTTTTGACCAAGTATTTATTTCCTTAGGCTATGCTCAAAATCATGCAGTAATTGTGGGAACAGATCCTGGTGTAACAGCGGAAATGAATGGCGGCACGCATATGCCGTTTGAAGATTTAGCCTTGATGCGGACAATTCCAAAAATTCAAATCTACGAAGTGTCAGATCCCCATTTATTTAAAGCGATTTTGACGTATGCACATACAGCCCAAGGCTTGTTTTATATTCGTACAATCCGTAAGCAAGCGATGGCGCTTTATGACGGAAGTGAAGATTTCTCAAAAGGATACTACAAAATCAAAAAAGGAACGGATGGTACAATATTTGCCAGTGGTATTATGTTAGAAGAAGCGCTTCAAGCTGCGGAGCTTTTAGAAAAGCAAGGGGTTTCCGTTCAAGTGATTGATCTGTTTAGAATTAAGCCGATGAATGAAGAGATTGTAGTTGAAGCTGCAGCTTTAGGTCCGATTGTAACAGCTGAAAATCATACTATCATTGGAGGCTTGGGGAGTGCAGTAGCAGAGATCGTTGCTGAACAGCGTCCTGTAAAAATGAAAAGAATTGGTATAAAAGAACAATTTGGTCAAGTCGGAAAAATAGCGTATTTAAAAGAAGTCTACGGATTGGAAGCTGTTACTATTTCAAAGGCCATGTTAACATTGTTGCAATGATAGGCTGTCATAGAGTTTGGATACAAATGTATTCAAGCTCTTTTTCAGTTGTAAAATATTGAGTTCATAGGCTTCTTTCTTTTGTGCTATTATAAAAGAAAAAATGAGTGATAGGAGAAAAAATGAAAGAAAAACAATCGTCAACCTTTGATTGGTATCATCAGCAGTGGGGCAAGCCGACGCATGATGATCGCCTGCTTTTTATCTTGTTAACGGTAGGTACCTTTCAAGTGGGCTTAAGCTGGAAAGTCGCTGCTGGTAAGCTACCGGTTTTTTTTAGAAATTTTCATAATATGGAAATTGCCCAAGTAGCAGCCATGCTGCCGGATGAGGTAGAAGCAATTTTGAAAGATCCGGAAATGATTCGCAATCCCAGAAAAGTTCAGGCGACGATCCAGAATGCGCGAGCTATTTTGGCCGTCCAAGAAGAATATGGCAGCTTTGCTGAATACATGTGGAATTTCGTAGGCGGCGTGCCGCGTTTGAATGTCTATGAAGAAGCGTATGAAGTACCTAATGTGACACCGTTGTCTAAAACTGTTGCCAAGGACATGAAGCGTCATGGCTTTACCTTTGTCGGACCGGTCGTGACCTATATGTTTATGAAAGCCAGCGGCATGATTCAGGATGAAGTGTTGAATCCGGAATTGAGATAGTTTTTCCTTACATTTCCTTACATTTAGTGTTACAATGGTTATAAGAAAGATAAAGAGGAGGTTATGTAATGCAAACAAAAAAACAGGCGGCTATTATAGCTAAAATCACTACAAAGAATCAAGTGACTATTCCAAAACCAATTCGTCAACGTCTCAACATTCATTCCCATGATGAACTAGCTTTTGAGGTTCAGGATAACGGGGATATCCTTGTAAGAAAAAATGAAGAGAAAGAAGATATCTGGCAATTAGTTGCTGAACAACAAAAAAAATATGGGCATTATGAAGCAACTGAGTTTAATTGGGGCGAAGATGTGGGGAAAGAGGTTATTTCAGAATGAAAAAATTACGACAAGGCGATATTGTGTTTGTCGACCTCAATCCTACAAAAGGGGTGGAAACAAACAAGAAAAGACCCTGTGTAGTTGTTAGCAATAACCAATACAACGATCTGCTAAATACAATCATTGTGGCTCCTATCAGTAGTTCTCCAAAGTATCAAGAAAATACTAAATATGTAGAATCTCCATTATTTATCAATTTGCTTGATACTAAGAAAATAAAAGGGACGATTTTATTGCAACATTTAAGAAGCATCGATCCTACTGCCAGAATCAATCAATCAGCTATATCACGGATAAATGAAAAGTCATTGGAACGACTAAGAGAAATTGTTCATCAATTTTTCTAATAAGCACTAATCAAACACTAGTAATAATGAAAAACAACTTGAGTTAGTCATAAATAACCTACACAAGTTGTTTTTATCGTTTCTAGATTAGCGCATTCAAACGTTTCCCGGCATCAACTAATAATGTATCGAAGTTCTGATAAACCACGTCAAACAGTTCAGCGCAGGCTCTTATTTCGTTAGGATTCTTCTTGCTACCAGAATCAAGAAAATGATTCATAAAATGCAGCGCCTCATGCCACTCTTTTAACTCAAGTAAATCAGCGTTTATTTCCAAAAGATGTTGGTATGCGATCGTATTTAATTCTTGTGGTTTTTCCATGTCTACCTTCTCCTATTCTAAATTTGGTCTAAAGCCCAACTAGATAGGCAAACAAAAAACGATCAGACCCGCGCCTCATCGTTTTCAATAGACAAATCCACAGCAAACCTTACGACACAATCCAAAAAAAATTCTCACATATAGTAGAAATTTCCGCTGAAATTGGGTACAATGAAACAGGCTGGTACTTCGGTATCGGCTATCGGCAACTTGTATTGGCAGTTACTGCTGACTTTACAGGGCCTCATGCTATTGGTTCCCGCCAAGATCATGAGGTGCCGTTTTTTATTTGCTATCAGGTTGTTGTTACGTTAAGTAGTATTACCTCCTTAGTATGAAATGATAGGATAAAAACAAAAAAGATATCGGGAAAATCTCCCAATACCTGTTCATCAATAGTATGAACTAACTTTACTACATAGCTTCTTAAAAAATGAAACACGACAAAAAAAGCGGTCAAACACTTGATTTTTTTGTAATGAAAGAAGGCGTAATGTTAGCGCCTATTGGCGACTTGCACGGGCAGTTACTGCTGTCTTTACAAGGCTTCAAGTAGTAGGTTCCCGCCAGATACTTGAGCTGCCAATGGTTATTTATATGTGATGTAGCTTTATGAACTTTTCCTAGTTTGTAAAGCTTTTTCGTGGTTATCCTATATCAATAAGTATAAATAATTTTACATGAATAATCAATACGAACAAAGAAGAAAATCGGTTGTTTTGTTTATTTATTTATACAAATACGGTAGTATAAATGATAGTAAGCGTTTTCTAGAATGTTTGGGAAAGAATGTTTTAATTTCCTTTACACTTTTAGTATCTGCTAGTATATTATCTCCGCTTACTGCTTTGTCAGAGTCTAATGTTGAAACAAAAGCGCAAAGTGACTATAAATAAGTAGAAGTGATCTATAAACTATCTAGAAAGGGTGAATAGTAATGGATAAATTCTTAGCACGACGTTTGAAAGTAGTATCATTATTATTGTTATTGGGTTCTGGTTTATTCAGTAAATTTAGTGGAGAAACAGGAAAGGTTATACATATGACAATAGAAGTTCTTTTATTTGGCTCATCGATGTATATACTTTGGTTGATTCCAAAAACTGACGAATTTGCAGGTTTCTTTACAATGGGGAAAGCAAAAAAATATACTCTTGTTGAGGATGTATCCACGTTATTAATTTTAATTTTTCTATTTTTATTTCTTATACTATTTTGATTCTATAACAGCACTTATAGAAAAAGAACAAGATAAAAACGGGATTTAGGTCGAGTCTAACAACAGGGTACTACATTTTTTAGTACATGCTAATTAAATAACTAGATTTAGACGGTGCAGACAAAATAAACAGTTAGCTTATAAAAATACTTTTTCTGTACCTCAAACAAAACGAAAGGTGGAATAAAAAGACATGAATCTAATGAATAATTGGTTAACATTGTTTTTTTTCTGTATTGCAATGTTGGCTCCATACTCTTATATATATATAAGCCGGGATCTCCCAATTTTAGTGGCAGTAATTTTGCTGGTATTAGCCTGTATTTATCGAATAATAAAAAGATTCTATAGATAAATACAAATATAACGTTTTTTGATACTATAAGATTTATTAATCATGTTATAACCCTATCTTTTATGCTTTTATTTTAGACGTGTTTCTTTTAGATAGTTTTTATTGGTTTTGAAGGCTGAATCTGTATAAGCTGATTTTGTTTTTTTGATGTAGGAACAGTAATATTGCTGGAATATAACGATCCGTTCAAAAAAATGTTTATCATGCAGCCAATATCACTTTCAATAATTATGTGTTTTTTCCTGCTTCTTAAATAATAATGAAACAAGTCTAAAAGATTTATATATTATGCTAATTAGCATAATTACCACATTATAATTTACTTTTGGTTTAATATATGTTACTTTAGTATCGGTAAAGCGCTTACTTTATTAAGAATATGGAGGTTCATTATATGACTAAAAAATCAAAAATAGCATGTCTTATTGCTGGAATATTTTTAACATTGATCCCCTTTGCAACTTCGGGTAGTTATGTTTATGCTAACGAGACTTATAACCAAAGTTTAAATGAAACAAAAAAAGTTGTGGATAAACAATTAAAAAAAATGGAACATATGACTCTTGAAGAGAAAGAAGCTGAAGTTAATCGATTATTAAAACAATACGAAGGAATGACTGTAACTTTATATACTTCAGGTAATCCAATGCTTAGAAATGCTAAACCTTCTACGGAACTTAAAGTAATTAATGGAGGAATCAATTACTTTGCATACAATCAAGCAGGAATAAATAAACTAGCTAATCTTTTTGGGCAACTTTCGTTCGCTGAAGGAACTTCAGGAGGTGCAGCAGGTATAGCTGCTGTTATTGCAGGTGCTTTAGGGGTTGCTACAGCAGCAACGGCAGGATTAGCAGCTATAATAGCTGCTATGGGGGCGTATGCTTTCCAACGATTTGCAGTTGCTAACAAAGTAATGCGCGAACATGAAAAAGCAGGACATTCCAAAGCAGGTGCAAGAATTACCCTTACCGAGGTTCTTGATATTACTAAAATGGGAATTAATGCTTATGGATAAAAAAATCCAAGGGATATTATTTTTAATTGTAATAACTATTCTTATTACCTTTCTATTCCTTGTGACGCATAAGGAAAGTGGTTATGCATCATTATTCTTTTATATTTTTGCATCAGTCATAAGCTACTTCGTTGGTAAAAATAACAATAAGTAATATCTAATAACTAAAGGGTTTTATAGATTAATAAAAAGATAAAAGGAGTTTCTTTTATGAAAAAATTAACTGTTTTCATATCAGTCTTATTATTGTTAGTTACAACGTTTATCTTAAGTGGAGTAAACGTTGATGCTGCCATGGAGCCACCAGAAATAGAGACAATAACAATTCAGGAATTTACTGAACCGTATAAAAAAAGGTTTACCATGCAATCAATACCTGAATCTACTATTGAAGTATTAAATTTTGTTGAAAAATCAACTAATAGACAAACAAATCAATTACTAAAATATGTTTATCCAACTTATAGTGATACACAATTAAAATCTGTTAATGCAACTTTAGAACAAACTAATAAATATTTACTCAACCAAAATTACAAAACAAAAATTATAAAAGGCGTTTTAGATATTGCTCAATTGAAAGAAGAACTTTCTAAGGGTCGTCCTGTCATCGCCTACTTAACAGCAAATGGTGATTATTGGATTGAGCAAGAGACAGCTGTAATTATTTTTGGTTATCAAAAAATAAAGTTCCCAAATCAACCAGAATGGATTTCTTATACTTATAAAAGTATTAATCATGGTAAAGGAGCTATATATAATGGAGCGGAAAATGAAATTTTTCTATTACTGAACGAAGGTATAATAGATCCTTCCGCAAACGTGACATTTAAATGGGTCTCTACCCTGTATGGATTTAGTAAGTAAGAAGGAGTGGAATATATGAAACGAATAAGAAGTTTTGGATTAGGTGTTTTTATAGCTGTTGTCTTTATGATAACCGTAGTTACAACAGAAGTAGATGCGGCTCCTTTATACGTAAAGTCCACTGATGTTCCAACTGAAACAACTACTTTAGCTAAACAATATTGGCAAGAATATCTGAACAGAATGATGGTTATAGAGAGTGGAAACAGCTCTGACTATTACTTGGGTCATCCTTTCACAATTAGTTATCCTGAAAATACTACATTTAACTATCCAATTATTGGTGCCGAAAACAAACAAATTGCCTACTTGCTGCAAATTGATTCCTCTGATAGCCAAAATCCCGATAGTTTTATTTTGTCAAAGGCTTTGGCAAAGAAACTTGAAGAATTAAGTGTAACAATTCCAGTTGACAGTAATGAAGCAATTACACTATTTGGTCTCAAACAAAATATTTTTTATGAGTATCAAGGGCAACAACATCCATTGTTAACAATTAACAATACCGATATTCCAACTATCACTTCTGATTTGCAAACAATTATTGATATAACTGAACCAACTGCTCAACCTCGGTTACGAAAGGCAAGAGCTTTAGTAGAATTTGAAACGAATATATTGCCTTGGACAGTTTATGAAACCCAAAATGACCAACCATGGTGCCAGGATTTTACTATGGCTTCTGTTATTAACCATCAAGCTGGAAAACAAGTAACATCTGCTAGTGATGTTATTCATAAGTCGTATCCTAAAGCAACTGAATCACAACTTATGGATATAAACTGGATTTCTAAACAAAATCTCTATGATATTATTAACTATGTAAATAAAGCATACAACTATTCAATTAAATTAGAGAATAACACACTTCCATTCTCAATGGTAAAAAAAGAGATTGAAAATAATGCTCCTGTTATTACTGATTTAAAATCAAGTACTACTTATGGTCATTCTATTGTTCTTATGGGTTATACTGCACCAAAAAATGGAAATGTGACGTCATATCCTCCTTATTATTTTTATTGGAATCCTTGGTGGGAAGATACTTTTATTGTTTCAAGTAATTCGGAATATATGACATTAGGACAGTCGAAATACGAATGGTATCGATCATTATATAATTTTAGAAGAGGAAAATATCAAGATAAAATAGGGACAGTTGTTACTTTACAATCGTTTGCATCTCACTACCAAACGGGAGAAAGTATTCCTACAAATTTAAGAAATAAAGAATACAGCATTAAAGATGTGAAAGAAGTGAAGCAGTCTAAATCAAAATTAGCTTATTATCTTGAGGGACTAAATAAATGGGTATTAGAGCAAGATGTAAAATCCTATGCAACTCCTTTATTAAATAAAAACGTGTTATTATTATCCAAAGCTTCACATGCTCAAACGGGTGAATTTCTTGATCCTTCTTTAAGGAATAAAAGATATTCGGCAATACAAGTTAAACCTGTAAGACAATCTAAATCAAAATTAGCTTATTATTTAAATGGATTAAACAAATGGATTTTAGAACAAGATCTTACCCAATAACCAAAAACGAGCAGAAAAATGACTTTCTGCTCGTTTTTGGTTATTTCTCTAAAAGTTTTACAACACTTCGCCATTACTTTTAATCACCTGCTGATACCAGTCAAACGACTTCTTCTTAGAGCGTGCCAGCGTTCCGTGACCCTCATTATCTTTATCTACATAAATAAAGCCGTAGCGTTTTTTCATTTCACCGGTGCCGGCGGAAACTAGATCAATAAAGCCCCATGGCGTATAGCCGATTAAGGGAATGCCGTCGTATGCAACGGCTTCTTTCATCATTTCAATATGTGCTTTTAGGTAATCGATTCGATATTGGTCATTAATCGTGCCATCCGGTTCGATTTCATCTACCGCCCCAAAGCCGTTTTCAACAATAAACAAAGGCAGCTCGTAGCGTTCGTTAAACCAGTTCATGGCATAACGCAAACCTAAGGGATCGATCTGCCAGCCCCATTCGGATGCTTGAACATGGGGATTACGGACTAAATCCTTTGATTCATCATAATCGAAGGCAGGACCTTTGCTGTGGTCTTTAATAGCGAATGACATATAGTAGCTGAAGCCAATATAGTCCACACAACCATGCGTAAGATCGGCGATATCCTCATCGGTTATGTCCAAGTGAAAGTTTTTGCGGGAAAAATAGCTTTCAATGTAGCTTGGATAATGACCGCGCACATGAACATCTGTAAACCAGTAGCGTTTTTGCATCGCACTGACAGCCATCATCATGTCCTTCGGATCGCAGGAATAGGGATAAATCGGACACATGGCGATCATACAGCCAATTTGAAATGCCGGGTTAATCTCGTGACCGATTTTTACCGCCTGGGCACTGGCAACTAGCTCGTAATGTGCTGCCTGATACATGATTTCTTCACGATTTTCACCTGCTTGATACTTAATACCAGAATTGGTAAAAGGCGCGAAGTCTTCTGTAAAATTGGCCTGATTATTGATTTCATTAAAGGTCATCCAGTATTTGACTTTTCCTTTGTAGCGTTCGAAGCATACCCGAGCGAATTTGACAAAAAAGTCAATCATTTTTCGGTTACGCCAGCCGCCGTATTCAGTGACTAAATGATAGGGCATTTCAAAATGAGACAAGGTAATTACAGGTTCAATTCCATTTTTTAAGCATTCATCAAACAAATCATCGTAAAATTGTAGACCCGCTTCATTCGGCTCAGCTTCATCGCCTTTGGGGAAAATACGTGTCCAGGCGATTGAGGTACGAAAGCAATTCAAGCCAAGCTCCGCGAATAATTGAACGTCTTCTTTGTAATGATGATAAAAATCAATCGCTTCATGATTGGGGTAATTTTCCCCAGCCAATACGCCGTCTGTGATTCTGCGAGGCACACCATGAGCGCCTGCTGTCATCACGTCTGCTACGCTTACGCCTTTGCCGCCTTGATCCCAGCCGCCCTCCAGCTGATGGGCTGCGACAGCGCCGCCCCATAAAAAGTTTTCTCTTAAAATCGACATATGATCTACTCCTTGCAGTATTCGCTTTTTTAGAAAAGAAGTGCCCAGCTAGTCGTTTCAGCTAATTTGACTGCTGGGCAAAAACATTGTTGCTTGGTTGAAACGTTATGCTTGAACCTCGATTTCTTCAAGTGTTTCTTCAGTAATTGGTTGATTCGTTTCTTGAGCGTAATTGATTGCATCCATTTTTCTAGCAAATGGTAAGTAAACAAAGAAGCCAACGGTTAATACAACGAGCTGCAGTAATGCTGCCTGCCAGCCGCCGACTAATAAGCCGGAAATAATTGGCGGTGTTGTCCAAGGTACTTGTACTGCCGTAAATAATGGAACTAAGCCAGTATATAGCGCAAAATAGGTAATAACAGAAGAGATTACCGGTGTTAAAATAAATGGAAGTGCCATAATTGGATTCATCACGATTGGTGTGGCAAAGGTAATCGGTTCGTTAATATTAAAAACTGCAGGTCCGATTGACAGACGACCTAATTGTTTGAATTGAGCAGAACGGGCAAAGAAAACCATGTAAACAACTAACCCGATCGTCATTCCAGCCCCAGTTACGGTCAAGAATTGATCCAAGAATTGTTGCGTAACGATATGGCCGCCGTTAGCAACAGTTAACGCTTTGCCGGAATTTAAAATCTCTGTGTTTTCCAACGAATTTGCCTGTAAAATCGGCCCCATGATACCGCCGACAATGGTTGAACCATGAACACCGAAAAACCAGAAGAGTGGTACTAAGAAACCTAATACCAGCGCGCCACCCAGTGAATCGGTCACGCCTTGAAGCGGTGACTGCAGCACATCATAAATGAAGTCAAAGAACGTCGTTTTAAAGACTTTGTCAAAGAAAATATAAACAAGCATAGCACCAGTAATTAAAGCCCCAGCGGGAATTAATGCAGTAAATGAGTTTGCCACATTTTCCGGTACAGCTTCCGGCAATTTAATGCGAATATCGTGACGTAGGAACCAGCTGTACACCCAGCCAACGATTAAACCAACGATAATTGCGGTGATCATGCCTTTACCGGCAGTCCAGTCTTTATTAATGATATTACCGATCGTTACGCCGCTTTCTGTGTCTGTAATTTCAGCAGCCATAAATAAAATAAAGACAACTAATGAAATCATTCCGGCAGGCAATCCCTCAAAGCCCTCTGATTTTACATAAGAATAAGCGATGCCGATTACAGCGAAAATAGACATAATGGCAAAAGAAGCACCATAAGCCTGATTAAAATAAACAACCAAACCGCTCTCTGTGATCCAATTGGCTACAGATTCAATCGGTAAATTTGCCAGTAATAAGAAAATCGAACCAACAATTGTAAAGGGCATGGTATAAAGCATCCCATTTCTTAACGCGGTAATTGCTTTGGTATTGACAAATTTTAGTACGGGCGGCAGAACTTTCTCATTGATCCATTCATTCATGCTAACTCTCTCCTTTGTCATTATAGTAAACGAAATAAGTGCATATAATCGTAGTCAAAAACGGCCGTTAAATATTTTTTTGAATACGTTTACATTTTTACTATAATAGAATTAGTATAAAATTAAAATAGATAAGCTATGTGAAAAAACATGTACCACAGAAAAAAACAAAGGATACAAAAAAAGGCCGCCAATCTGTAAAGAGCGGCAGCAACCTTAATTTAATTAATCGATAGAGCTGTGGTTCATACGTTTATTTGCTTGATGAGCTAACAATTCAATGAGTGCAATAATCGGCACTTGGGTGGTTGTATTAATATAAGGATCTCCGTATATGGACTGTTCATGAGGCATGTAATAAGAGATATTATAATCGGCCAAACGTGCAATGGTCGAATGCTCATTATTCGTAATACTCAAAATTTTTGCACCGGAGCGCTTAAAATCTGTCGCTTGTTTGATCATTTCAGCTGTTTCACCTGAGACAGAAAGAATAATAGCTAACGTATTTTCAAACCCTCTTTGAGGAATCGGAGTGAAGGGATCGCCGATACTATAAGCATTAATGCCCATATTAGCAAAATAACGGCTGCCGTAGCTCCCTAAAATCCCGCTGGTGCCAATGCCGGAAAATACCACATGATGAGCGGCAATGATCATTTCGATCGCCGGCTCCAGTGTTTCATGATACGTTTCCTGATTAATCCGCTTTAAAAAAGAATCAACATGCACCGCTGCATCATAATATTGCTCAAAAGAAGGCTGTTTTTGCGTTAATTCCTTTTTTACTGCGTACTTTAATTCCGAAAAACCATCGAAGCCCAGCTTAGAACAAAAGCGTAAAATCGTTGACGTTGAAACATGACAATCGGCTGATAATTGCCGAATGGTCAGTCCCGGTACGCTGGCTAAATGCTCCAAAATATAATGGTAAACAATCATTTCCAGCTCATTTAATGATTGAACCTTCTTTGAATCAAACAAAAAAGCTCCCTCCTTTTCAAACAGAAAATTCCTTATTTCTATTCTACATGAAGAGAGCCGATTTCGCCTTCTTTTTACTTATTAATTCCGCTTGTTATTGTGACTGCTTGGCTCTTTTGTAAAAATTTTGGTAAAGCAGCAGTGCAATCAGCGTGAATAAGAGCGGTCCGCTTAACAGCGTGAGACTTTGTAAAATATCACCCTGCGTTAAAGGCTGATATACCTGAAAGCCAATGGCCAAAGCGATACTTAAGACCACGCTGCGGCTGATGAAAGTACTGCTAATTCTGGAATGAATGAGTGCTGCCGCTGGATTCGCTGCAAGCTGCTGCTTTTTAAAGGCTGGATAAGCTAAGGCAACCAGTAAATAAGGAATCGCGCGGGAAACATTCGTCATCAATGTCAGCTGATTATACAAAAAGACAACATATTGACTGCCGCCGCTGATGCCGATAATAAACAGGCTGATTAAGCCACCTTGAAAAAGCAGCGCATAAATCGGCATGTCGTGACCATTCTTTTTACGCATAAGCGGATGCCAATAATGCTTAGGTGTTCCTTCAACTAAGGTGCGCAAAGGCAAATAAAAAATCGTTGATAACAAGCTGATATAAGATAACGCCAAGGTTAACGCTGTTAAACGCGTGAACAGCTGTGCGATCAACAGACTATTTGTTTCAGATAAAGCCAACGAATGACCTATTTCATAGCCTAGATTTTCCATTAAATCATACATTAAATTTCCTAGATGAATGCTGCTGTTTGCCTTAATATGAGCCAAATTCATTCCGCCGCTCCACAGAAGAATCCCTAAAAAATAACAGCCGACAACTAGAATACTGCTGATAATCAATAATTTAGGAAATTTTTTCTTCTGTTTGCCGGTTTTGTCCACAAGACTGGCAATCGTATCCAAGCCGCCAAAAGCAGTAATGGCGAAAATCAAAAAGGACAATTGGCTCAAAAGCCCCTGCTGATCGTCGGCTGCTGATTGCCCCCCGCTCATACTAATCAGCAAATTAGGTAAAATCTCGCTTTGATTTTTTAGCCAAAGCCACAAATTTCCACCCAGACTAACAAGGATCAGCAAGGTCATGGTAATTCCACTTAAATATAACACTGAAGCAATCCCTTTAAAGCCTTTGCTGACAAAATAAAGAGTAAGCCCTACTGCAGCAATTGATAAAAGTCCGATGAGCAAAGAAGTTGATATATGTGGAATCGGACTGCTCTTTTTCGTTAAGTCTTCCCCAAATAATAAAACGGAAAAAGGAATCCAAAGCTTCATGAATAAGCTGATCATCCAAATAAAATAACTGCAATACCATAAAAAAGCAGCAATAAAAGCGACCTTTTCAGAAAGATGCCCGGCCAGCCATTGATACAGGCCGCCAATATGATTTTTATATACACCAGTAAATTCTGATATAATAATGGCGTAAGGGACAAAATAAAATAGCGCCGCTCCGATAAAATAAGGAAAAGCTTTAATCCCCATCAGAAAAAAAGCAGTTGTCATACTCGAAAAAGAGAAAACAGTCATTGTAATAATAATAATTAATCGTTTAGAATTAAAAGTAGTAGTTTCCATTATAAATCCTTCTGTAATAATAGTTGTTGGGTTAAGGATAAGAGAAGCTGCTGCAGAAAACAAGCTTTTTATGAAAAAGTAGGGAATAGGAGTAGTCCAATGACCAAGATCCAACAAAAAATCAATCAGATAAAAAAAGAGCTGGAGGTCGATTTTACCGCACTGGCTCTTTCAGAAATAAACCCGACAACTCATGTACGGGACATTCGCTGGCAATATGTTGCCGGCAATACGAATCAGCATTATACTCGGATTCGACTACAGGTCGGTAAAGGCATTGGCGGGATCGTTTGGCGAACCGGTCGCGGCTATCAAGCGACAAATTTGCAAAAGCAGCCGGAAAAGCTCGTTGAGCTGCCGATCACGCGAATGGAAAAGCTGGAAACGGTGATTGCTTATCCTGTTTGGCAAGCAGAAGAGGTTAAGGGTGTTTTGCTATTAGGCTATCGTAGCATCACAGAAGTGCCGGAATCTTTTTTAACAGCGGCAAAGGAAAAAGCTGAGGAATTGGCAGAATATTTATAGGTGAAAAAAATGAAGAAAAATCTATGGGAAAATCTTTTTAAAGAAACAAAGGATGCCTTGTTTTTGATTGAGGCAGGCCAATGTATTCAACAAAACAGCGCAGCTGAACGGCTGCGGGAGCGCACACATTTTTCATTAACAAAAGTGCTTGAAGTTGCTAAAGGCAAAGGCTGTGTACTGCACCCGACCAAAGACGAGTGTCAGGATTGCGAGGTGAAAACTCATTGGGATCAAGCCTCGTTTCCCCTTGTTTTGGAAACGAAGTCAGAGAGTTTTGAGCATTTTTATGGTAGCTATACAGAGCTGGGACAACAAACAGCTTTATTGAGTATTCGTTGTGTAGCAGAGCAGGATCGGCTACAGCAGGTAATTCAAAATAAACGCTTGATTGAATATGTTAATCAGGCGCATGAAAACGAACGACGGGCACTATCACAAGAGCTGCATGATGGTCTGGCCCAGAGTATCTATAGCTTGATGCTGGAAACCAGACAGTTGAAAGGGGTTGGACAATCACCAGAATTAACCAGTAAACTGGCAAAAATTGATGAAGATTTCGTTGCCTTGTTAAGTGAGGTCAAGCAATTAGCGGTAGATTTACGACCGGCTGCGTTAGACGACTTAGGTTTGATACCAGCGATTGAAGCGCTCATTCATCGCTTAACGGAAACGACCGGTATCGATATCCATTTTATTCCCATGCTTAAGACAAAACGTTTTTCAGAAAGCATTGAAACGGTGACCTATCGTGTGGTGCAGGAAAGTATGATGAATAGTGTGAAGTATGCCGGAGTTGATGAGCTCTGGGTCACATTAAGTGAGCAACGGGGGCATCTTGTACTGAATGTCAGAGATCATGGCAAAGGCTTTGACGTGAAAATGCTTGATCAAAACAGTCGCGGTCTGGGCTTACTGCATATGCAGGAGCGAGCGGAATCTGTTGGCGGACATTTGGACATTCAATCAAAACCGTTGGAAGGCACGAAGATTTCACTGCACTTGCCGGTTCAATTGGAGGGGAAAGCATGAATCTAATTATTGCTGACGATCATGCGGTTGTCAGAAGCGGGTTGCGGTTACTTTTGGAAGGTCAGGCGGATTTGACGGTGGTGGGTGATGCTGCTGATGGAACGGAGGCTTTTTTGCTCCTTGAAAAATTTCCGGTTGATGTTGTATTGATGGATATGCGGATGCCGCCGGGGGAAAATGGACTGCAGACAACCCGCCGCATAAGTGAACATTTTCCAGAGGTAAAAACGATTATTTTAAGTATGCACGAAGAAGAAGAGTATGTACGGACAGCGCTGGAGTATGGCGCGCGCGGCTATATTCTAAAAAGCTCACAGGATATTGTTCTATTGGAAGCCATTCATAAAGTGATGGATGGCGAGCTTGTGATTGATCCTTTGTTCGGTGATTACGATCAAAGCTATTGGAGCAAATCAGGCGAACCGCTAGAAAAGGATGAAAAGTACGAGCGTCTTTCAAAACGTGAGCGAGAAGTTCTGCCGTTGGTTGCTTTAGGCTACAGTAATAAAGAAATTGCGGAACGACTATTCATTTCAGTGAAAACGGTTGAAGTTCACAAATCACATATTATGAAAAAAATGACCTTTGATTCTTTTAGCGAGCTTTTACAATACAGTATGAAACATCAATTAATCGACTTATGAGGTGAGAAAGATGACAGGAATTTTATTTGTTTTTCATGGCAGCCAAAAGCAAGAAAAAAATACCGCAGCGCTGTCTTTCGTTAAGCAGTTGCAGAAGCAGTTAGCCGCTAAAGCTGACAGCAGAGTCGCTTTTTTAGAAAAACATCCGGCGACCATCGAAAAAATGGCGCAGGATTTGATTGATGCAGGAAGCAACAAACTAATTGTGGTGCCGGTTTTATTGTTTGCCGGTCGTCATGCGCTAACGGACATTCCAGAAGCCTTAAATAACGTTCAAAAAGCTAATCCTGAGATCAGCGTGGTACAAACTAAAACCTTTGGTGCAATGAAAGGCTGTCGAGAGATTTTACAAGAACGTTTCCAGACAGCTGCACAAAAACTTCCACAAAAAGAAATCGAAGGGATTTTAATAGCACATGGCACTAAACGTTCACTTGAACCGCAGCGTGAGCTAGAAGAAATAGCGGCGGAGATTGCCGAAAATGTAGGCTTTCCTATTCGTGCCTTAAGCTTAAAAGGAGACGTTAATTACATTGCAAGCCTAAAACAGCAGCCGTTGGCAGGAACGGGAATTGTCGTTCCGTTTTTCTTATTCGAAGGGCATTTAATTACACTGATGCAGCAGCAGCTTGCCGAGCTTTTACCGAATCATGACTACGTGTTTACTAAAACATTAGAATTTGACTCGCGGATTTTAGCCGATCTGGCAGAATTGATTGATGAGGCGCTTGTATGTACCCAATAATGCTACAGCTGACAGGAAAGAAAATAGTGGTGATCGGCGGTGGTAAAATTGCTTTGCGAAAAACGGTAGAGCTGGTCAAAGCGCAAGGGCAGGTGACCGTAATTGCGCCCGTTTTTTTGTCAGAGTTTAAACAGCTGTCTAGCGTGACGTTAATCGAAGCAAATTACGCATCAGAACAGCTGGTGGATGCCCAACTGATTTTTGCCTGCACCGATCATCCGGCGATTAACCGACAAATCGTCAAAGACGCAAAAGCAGATCAATGGGTAAATGATTGTAGTGAAAAAGAGCATAGTGATTTTTACAACATGGCGACAATCACTGCTCAGGATTACTTGATCGCCATTTCCACCTACGGCAAAAATCCGACAGCTGCCAAAGCACTAAAAACAAAGCTAAACGAGCTGTTAAAAGCTTCAAGCGCTAAATGAATTGAATAGTAATTCGTTCGCAGAAGTCGTCAAGGCTTCTGTTTTTTTTATGGGAAAGACTGAAAAAGTCAATAACCCAATGATCAACAACTGTGCATTAATGTACAAAAAGTAAAAGGAACAGGTTATTAGGTAATTCCCTAATAGTCAGCCGCAATTATTATTGCTATTCTAAAAACAGCTAGTTATCGAAAAGATTGCTCAAAATATCACAAAAGGAGACAATAGCTAAAATGAAAGAGAAACTTGTTCTAATCGGAAATGGTATGGCCGGTGTCCGCACGATTGAAGAAATTTTGGATCGCGATGCCGAGCGCTACCAAATCACCATTATTGGAGAAGAAAATTATCCAAACTATAATCGCATTATGCTTTCAAACGTTTTGCAAAAGAAAATGACGGTTTCTGAAATCATTACAAATCCACTGGAATGGTATACAGAAAATCAGATCGAGCTGATTAACCATGATCCAGCTGTAAAAATGGATACAGTAGCTAAAACAATTATTACTCAATCAGGGAAAGAGGTTTCTTATGATAAGTGCATTTTAGCTACAGGTTCCAGAGCCTTTATTTTACCGGTGGCAGGTGCCGAGCTTCCGGGGGTCGTTGGGTTTAGAACAATTGACGATACGGAAAAAATGCTGGCGGCTGCTCAAAAATACCAGAAAGCAGTGGTGATTGGCGGCGGGTTGCTTGGCTTGGAAGCGGCGAAGGGACTATTGGATCAAGGCATGGATGTGACGGTGGTCCATTTGGAAAAATGGCTGATGGAAACGCAGCTGGACGAAAAAGCCGGCAAAATGCTGCAGGCTGATTTAGAAAAGCAAGGGTTAAAATTCTTAATGGAAAAAATGACGCAAAAGATTCTTGGGGAAGATCGTGTGACAGGCTTAGCTTTTAGCGATGGCACCTCGATTGAAACGGATATCGTCGTTATGTCCATTGGGATTCGTTCGGAAACCACACTGGCTCGTTCAACGGATATTCGAGTGAATCGTGGGATTGTAGTAGATGATTTTATGAGAACTAGTGTTGAAGATGTTTACGCAGTTGGCGAATGTGCGGAGCATAATGGCAATGTTTATGGTTTGGTGGCGCCCTTATTTGAACAAGGAAAGGTGTTAGCGGATGTCCTAACAGACAAAGAAGCAAAAGCCTATCAGGGAAGTACAACCTTTACCTCATTGAAGGTATCAGGCTGTGATTTATATTCAGCTGGAAATATTCGTGAAACAGAAGGCGTCAATAGTATCGAAGCCTTTGATGGCGTAAATTATACGTACAAGAAAATTTTTGTTAAAGACAATCAGGTCGTTGGCGTTGTGCTTTACGGTGATACAAGTGAAGGCAATCGCTATTATAATATTTTGAAGAAAAATGAAAGCATTGAAGACTATACACCGGTTTCGCTTTTACATATGGTTGGTGAAGAAGCCAGCGCAGATGTTAGTGAATGGCCGGACGACGAAGTGATTTGTGGCTGTAATGGCATTGATAAAGGCACTATTATGACGGCGATTAAGGAAAAAGAGTTGACCTCTGTAGCTGAGGTGACGAAGCATACTAAAGCTGGTGGCTCCTGTGGAAAATGTAAATCAGTCATTGGCGATGTGCTGGCGTATGCTTTAGGCGGCGAAGTAGTTGCCGGACCGACAGGTATTTGCGGCTGTACCGATTTAACCAGAGATCAAATTGTTACCCAAATTTATGCGAAAAAGCTTACTTCCTCGGAAGAGGTCTATCGTGAATTGAATTTCACTAATCCGGAGGGCTGTCCGAAATGTCGCCCTGCCATTAATTTTTATCTAAACGTTGCCTGGCCAAAAGAGCATGCGGATGAAAAGGAATCTCGTTTTGTGAATGAACGTTTATATGCCAACATTCAAAATGATGGTACGTTTTCAGTGATTCCAAGAATGCGCGGCGGGAAAACCAATCCGCAGCAGTTATTATTAATTGCGAAGGTAGCTGAAAAGTACGATGTACCAATGGTTAAGGTCACCGGTAGTCAGCGGATCGGCTTATATGGAGTGAAAAAAGAAGACTTGCCGAAGATTTGGGAAGAACTGGATATGAAATCAGCAGGCGCTTATGCTAAGGCTGTGCGATCTGTGAAAACCTGCGTGGGTGCGAACTTCTGTCGTTTTGGTACGCAAGATTCAATGGGCTTGGGTATCAAGCTAGAGCAGCGCTATGAATTTATTGATACACCACATAAATTTAAAATGGGCGTTTCTGCCTGTCCAAGAAGCTGTGTCGAAAGTGGTGTTAAAGATTTTGGCGTGATCGGCGTTGAAAATGGCTTCCAGATTTATATTGGCGGTAATGGCGGAACAGAGGTTAAAGAAGCACAACTATTGACGACTGCGGAAACGGAACAGGAAGTCATTGATATTTGTGGTGCAATGCTGCAATATTATCGTGAAACAGGAATTTATGCAGAACGGACAGCGCCATGGCTTGAACGAATGGGCTTTGATGCCGTTAAAGAAATTCTGTTGGATCCGGCAAAACGTCAAGAGTTGCTTGCTGCACTGGATGAAGCAGTCCGAGATCGTCGCGGCAATCCGTGGAATGAAGTAATCGAAGACGACCAAGCACGTCAAGAACTATATACAGTAGGGAGAGTCTAGCATGGAAAAGATTTTTGTAGCTCGTTTAGGAGAATTAGCGCCTAGAATTGGAAAAGAAGTGATTGTTGGCGAACAAAAAATTGCCCTCTTTCGTTTAAATGATGACCGTGTCAAAGCAATTGAGAATGTTTGTCCCCATAAGCAGGGGCCTTTAGCGGAAGGAACGGTGTCCGGCGAGTATGTTTTTTGTCCGTTGCACGATTATAAAATCAGCTTGAATGACGGTCAAGTGCAGGAGCCAGACGAAGGCTGTGTCCGGGCCTATGAAACGGTTGTTGAAGTTGATGCTGTTTATGTCATGGTGTAATTATGGGAAAGGTCTATTTTGTAGGCGCTGGTTCTGGTGATCCAGAGCTGTTAACCTTGAAGGGAAAAAGAGTGCTGGAATCAGCTGACGTCATTATTTATGATCGGCTGGTTCAGCCGGTCTTATTATATTTGGCTAAAGAAACTGCACGTTTTATCTACAGTGGGAAATATCCTAAAAACCATGTCGTAAAGCAAAAGAACATTAATCAGCTCTTACTGGAAGAAGGTCGTCAAGCGCAAATCGTGGTTCGGTTAAAGGGCGGCGATCCGGGGATTTTCGGTCGTGTCGGTGAAGAAATTGCTGCACTTCGAGCTGCTGAAATCAAGTATGAAATTGTACCGGGGGTTACGGCGGCTTCAGCTGCCAGTAGCTATAGTGGAATTCCATTAACACACCGCGAGCATAGTAGCAAAGTAACGTTGGCAACTGCACATCGCCAGGCCGGTGAAGTGCTTGATTTTAAAGGCTTAACTGATAATGGCACTATGTGTTTATATATGGGGGTTGAAAAAGCTGACAGTACCCGCCAAAAGCTTCTGGAGCAGGGCGTTCCGCCGCAATTGCCGGCAGCTATCGTGGAGTGGGGCAGCTTAGGACGTCAACGAACATTGACGACAACTCTGCAGGAGCTAATAAAAACAATTGATCAAAATCAGGTACAAAATCCATCGCTGATTATTCTGGGCGAAGTGATCGCCAGCCGTAAAGGTCCGGACTGGTTTGAAGAGTTACCTTTGTTTGGGCATAAAATTCTTTTGATTGATACGAAAAAAATTGAGTTCGAAACCATTCTTTCCTATACCCAGCAAGGTGCAGACACATATGCCATCCAAGTAGGCGCAGACCGTGACCGCAGATACGACGAAGTACATCAGCACTATTTAGCCGATCATTCTTTTGATGAAATTATCTATTTGGATCAAGAATTAACAACGATACATGAAAAACAATGGGCTATATTAAAGAAAGAATTCATAAGGTAGTATTTTATAGAAATTAGTGATTATTTTCACTATGTTGGATAGGACAAGTTTTTGCTGAGAATCATAGTGGAAGAAATGAGTTGGTGATAAACGGTAGAAGACTTGCTGAGAATCACAACGAAAGAAGTGAGTTGATGATGAACAGTACAAGACTTTCGTAGAAAGTGTTGATCATTATTATTATCCAGCTGCACAAATCAATCCTTAGGAAAATAGATAAATTGCCAGTGAGACAAGAAGCGTCTCAATGTCAATTTCCTAATTTTCTACAGGATTAAGCGATTTGTTCCGCTTTTATTAAAAGGAGATGTTTGTTTATGGGGTCTTTACAGCCACCGGAAATTGTTGATGTTACGATTGAAAAAGGGATTCAAAAAGCGCGGGCTAGTATATTGACATTAGCAGTGTTGGGCTTTTTGGCGGGTGTTTTTATTGCGATTGCCGGAATTGCGATGATTCGAGCCATGGGAACGATGCCGAAAGAATGGGGCACGCTGGTAAATGTGATCGGCGCAGCGGTGTTTCCATTTGGGCTAATTTGTCTGCTGTTGGCTGGCGGAGAATTAGTTACAGGAAATATGATGGTCGTTTCCATGGCACTGTTTGCGAAGAAAATTAATGGAAAAGAATGGCTGCGAAATATTGTTATTGTGACTATTTTTAATTTATTAGGGTCATTATTTGTTGCTTATTTTTTCGGTTATTTAAGCGGCGCGCTGCAGGGAGATTTTGCTGAGCGGGCGATTCAGGTTTCTTTGGGGCGAACGAAGGATACGTTTTTGCAAGGCTTTCTTTCAGGAATTGCCTGTAACTTTTTAGTGAGTACGGCCGTTTATTTAAGCTTTGCGGCGAAGGATTTTATCGGGAAAATCGTCGGGATCTTTTTGCCGATTATGGGCTTTGTGATTTGCGGCTTTCAGCACGTGGTAGCGAATATGTTTTTGATTCCGATGGGAATTTTTCTAGGAGGAAATACCTGGGCTGCCTTTTGGCAAAACATGTTGAGCGTCTATTTAGGGAATATTATTGGCGGCGGCTTTTTCGTTGCCGGACTGTACTTTTTAGCTTACAAGGTTGGTACAGGGCAGTTGTCAAAAAAATAAAAACTAGTACAATTGAAGATAAGAAAACACAAAGGAAGTTAGTTTAATGAAAACCGTTCGTGTCGGTACCAGAAATAGTCCGTTAGCTATGAAACAAACGCAAATCGTATTGGATCTGCTCAAAAAGATTCATGGGGATTTTCCTGTTGAAATTGTCCCGATGACGACGAAAGGAGATCAATTACTTTCGGTTAGTTTATCGAAAATTGGCGGTAAAGGCTTGTTTATCAACGAAGTGGAACAAGCCTTATTACAGGGGAAAATTGATTTTGCGGTTCATAGCTTGAAAGATATGCCGGCGCAGATAGCAACGGGCTTAGCTTTAGCTGCGATTCCTGAACGGAGCGATCCGGCTGATTGCTTGATTTTTAGAGAAGCGACTGCGTTGGAGGAATTGCCGCAAAATGCCAGAATTGGTACAAGTAGCCTGCGCCGTGAGTTTCAAATGAAAAAATTGCGCCATGATTTACAGGTAGAATCGATTCGCGGCAATGTGGGTACACGTTTGCAGCGTATGGAGGAAAATGGGCTGGATGGGATTGTTTTGGCGGTGGCCGGCTTGAAGCGTCTCAACTGGTTTGAAGAGCCTACTTATCCGTATTTGATTTTAACGAGTGAGCAGTGTATTCCGGCGGTAGGACAAGGGGCATTAGCGGTGGAATGTCGCAGTGATGATCTTGAAATGATGAGGTTTCTGCAAACCATTGATCATGCTGAAACAAGAGAACTGGTATTAGAGGAACGTGCATTTCTTGCAGTTTTGAATGGCAATTGTGATATTCCTATTGGTGCCTATGCTACGAAAACAGTAGCGGGCTATCGTTTTTCCGGCTTTTTAGGCGATAAGAGTCAGCAGCAATCCTTTAGCGAAACGGTGACCGTTAAAAATCTAGCTGGCACAGGTTTAGCTGTAGCTCAACGCTTATTGGCTGCGATGGAGCAGGAATAGCATGAAAACTATTTTACTAACCAGACTTGAAGAGGATAATCAGGCGGAGCGAGTGTATTTTAGTAATCAGGGCTATCAGGTTTTGGAAATTCCGTTGATTTTTTTGGAAAAACGGGAGTGGACATCTACGCTGGAAACTTTGCTGAAAGAGAGTGAATGGGTCTTTTTAACAAGTCAGCATGCGGCAGACTTTTTATTGCAGGCAACTTCTAGAGAAATATTAGATTCAAAAAAGTTTGCGGTTATCGGTACGAAAACTGGCGAGGTTCTTCTTCAGAGCGGGTACCAAGTGAGTTTTCAGTCACCCTTTCCTGCTAAGCAGCACATGTTCGATGCTTGGGCTGCACATTATCCGGCACCCGCAGCGATTTTTTATCCAAAAAGCAATCTTGCTGATATTAAGGGAGAAAATGCATTGAAAAGAGCCGGTTACCGACTTGCTGCTCCCATTTTGTATGAAAATGTTTTTTCAAAAGAAAGCCAACAGCAGCTTGCACATTGTTTAAAAACGACCACTTTAGCCGCTGTTTATGTAGCGAGTCCGTCATTGTGGCGGCGATTTTTGACTGTTTTTAATCGCAGCGGTTTAAAGCAAATGCCTAAACTTTATTGTCTAGGTCAAACGACTGCTGATGCAATCGCTGAATCAGGCTACACTGTCTGTATAAAAAGGCTCTAAAAGCAAGATAACTCTTTGCTTTTAGGCTTTTTTTGTGGAATCAAATCGATTGACGAAACCAGAAAAACAGGTAGAATAAAGAGTTCAGAGAATGGTACATGAGGGGAGTTTCTTTTATGAGCAGAGAGGTTATTTTATATATTGCAGCTAGCTTGGACGGTTATATTGCTGAAGCGGACGGCAGTATTGATTTCTTGGGCGGCGGTGCTGAGGTGGTTGAAGCAGAAACCAGCTATCAAGAACTAATGAAAAAAATCGATACAGTAGTTATGGGACGAACAACCTATGATCAAGTAGTTAATGAATTGTCTCCTGAGCATTATCCGTATGAAGAACAACATTCGTATATTATTACAAGTCATCCCGAAAAGAATCATGACAAAATAACGTTTACTGACCAAGCACCCACAGCGTTGATTGAACAGTTGCGGACAGAAAACGGCAAGGCTATTTGGATTGTGGGCGGCAGTAGTATTATTACACCACTAGTGGAAGCGAATTTGATTGATACGTATATTATCACCACTATTCCTGTTATTTTAGGCAAAGGAATTCCTTTGTTTAGAACATTTGACGGAGCTGTAAGAGTAAAGGCTGAGCAGGTTGTGTTGAAAAATGGGATGATCTATTCGACCTATTCCCGTTGTGAGTAATCACTTAAATAGTTGCGGAATTGGCTGAAGTCTAAGGATGCCTAGGTTCATCGCTCAGAATGATTATTTTTAAAAAAATTTTTTTCGAAAATTAACAAAAAATGCTATAATTATAGGAGAGTTCTATTCTAGAAACAACAGAAGTATAATTTTTATTTAGGACAGTTAAAAAGAAAAAATAGGAGGGTTACTTTTGAGAAAAGGATACAATACAAAAGGGTCAGGTGGTAATTGGGGCGCCACATTGCTTGTTTTTTTGTTAATAGGATTGGTGATAACGTATTGGCCTTTTATCATACTTGCATTAGTAATCATAATTGGGGTATGGCTTTACACGTATTTACCAAAAAGAAAAATTCAAAAACAACATGAAAAGGAAGAAGCGGAACTTGTTGAACGTGAAAGACAACTTAAGCTTGAACGCAGAAGAATTCAGTTAGAGGAACAAGAAATGAAGCTAGGTGTTCAACGAACTGAAACGCTGGATAAAGATAATTGGGACGATTTTTAATAAATGAAGCACCTGAACACACCAAATGCCAGCTGAAGTTTTGAAAGTGATAAGCAGGTGATTATTAAAAACTATGCTGTACTATTACTCGCATAAGGCTGTTTTATAAAACTATTAATTCGATCAGAAGACCGCCACAGACAAGATAGTCAATTTGTCTGTGGCGGTCTTCTGATCGTTTGGCTGATATAAGAGCGCTTTTTGAGTTTCAAAGCTGTTAATCTCTGTCATTTAATAAAAAAGCTGGAATTGATTTTTTTTGAAGGTAAGTAAACCTTCTTTTTGTAATTTGCCTAATTCTTTAGAAAGTGCGCTGCGGTCAACGGCTAAAAAGTCAGCCAGCTCTTGACGATTATAGGGAATAACGAAGCTGGCGCTGTTTTTTTGTTTGGCCATGGTTGATAGATAAGCCAAAACCTTTTCGCGAATCGTTCGTTTGGTGATAAAAGACATTCGTTGAACCAGCTTACTATTTTTTTCAGCGATAATTTGCAGGATATTCTTGATAAGCTGGGCGTTAGAACGAGTATCGTGTGCCAAAAGAATTTTCTGATAATCGATTAGTAAAATTTGAGTCACTTCAGCAGCGATTACAGAAACAGGTAGCTGTGTGGGATTGCCGCAAACATAGGACTCTGCAAATAAATCCTTTTCTCCGACTTTTGAAATAATCGTCGTATTGCCAAAAATATCCTCCTGTTGAATGATCACTTCTCCTGATAACACCAAGTTTAACGTATGAACGCTTGCTCCTTCAACCAGTATACTCTCGCCTTTTTGATAAGCTTTTGTTGTTATTGTGAGGCTTTCCAATAAGTGTACAAGTTCTGTCTGAGGAATCTGCATAAATAAAGGTACATCTTTAAGCATTGAACTGATTTTTTCCATAATAATCCTCTTTTTCCGTGGTAAAAACAACCGCTTTCTTTTTTTTAGTATAGTATACTTCCTGTATGAAATGCAATGAGCGAGAAGAAGGGATGATTGATGTGGAAAAGATGTTCTGTTTTCAATGCGAGCAAACAGCTAAAAATGAAGCCTGTATGGTTTCAGGCGTTTGTGGAAAGACACCTGAAGTGGCTTTAGAACAAGATATTTTAACGTGTGAGATGATTGCTTTGGCGACCGCTGCCAAACGGCAAAATGTGCAGGATGAAAAATTGGTTGACTTGTTGGTGGATGGATTGTTTACAACGGTCACCAATGTCAGCTTTGATGCGCAACGAGAAGCGCAGTTGACTCAGCAGATCAAAGCTGCGCGTTTGGCGCTTTCTGGTGAAGATATTGTCTTGCCGACCGATTTGTTTCACGGCGAGGCGGATAGTAGATCATTGCGCTCAACCTTGCTTTTTGGACTGCGGGGAATGGCGGCTTATGCACACCATGCAAGGGTTTTAGGCTATCGGGATGAACAGGTGGATGCTTGGTTTATTAAAGGGCTGGCGTTAGCCGGTCAAGCGCATAGTGTTGCGGACTGGTTGGCTATTTTAATGGAATTTGGCGAAATTAATTTAGCCTGTATGGCTTTATTGGACGAAGCTAATACCGCTAGTTATGGCGATCCAGTTCCGGTGGAGGTTGCCTTTGCCATTGAACCCGGTCCGTTTATTGTGATTTCCGGTCATGATTTACATGATTTAAGTATGCTGCTGGAGCAAGTCAAAGGTACCAATGTAGCGGTGTACACGCACAGTGAAATGCTGCCGGCGCATGGCTATCCCAAATTGAAGGCTTATCCGAATTTGAAAGGCAACTTTGGAACTGCTTGGCAAAATCAGCAAAGTGAATTTAAAGACTTGCCGGCTCCGGTTTTATTTACGACCAATTGCCTGATGCCGCCGAGAAAGAGCTACGCGGATCGTGTGTACACAACTTCAATAGTGGCTTATCCCGAATTGCAGCATATTGAAGCAGATCAAAACGGTCATAAGGATTTTTCAGCGATTATCGCTCAAGCCATTGAATTAGGCGGTTATACTGAAACAAAACAAATGACGGGAATTAATCACGGAACTAAAACAACCACAGGCTTTGGTCGGCAAACTGTTTTAGAAAATGCGCCGGCGATTATTGAGGCTGTCCAGACTGGTGCAATTAAGCATTTCTTTTTGGTCGGCGGCTGTGATGGAGCGAAGTCCGGCCGGAATTATTATACAGAATTCGTACAGCAAACGCCGGAGGATTCGGTTATTTTAACCTTGGCCTGCGGGAAATACCGCTTTAATGATCTTGAATTAGGAACAATTAATGGCTTACCGCGATTACTTGATATGGGCCAGTGCAACGATGCCTATGGTGCTATCCGAGTAGCCTTAGCCTTGGCGGAAGCCTTTGATTGCGGCGTAAACGAGCTACCTTTAACATTGGTTTTGTCTTGGTTTGAACAAAAGGCTGTTTGCATATTATTGACGTTGTTGTCATTGGGCATTAAAAATATTTATATTGGTCCAAGCGTGCCGGCCTTTTTCTCAGAAGCTGTTGTTGAGGTATTGGTGGATATGTTTGATCTACATGTTATTACTAGCGTGGAAGCAGATTTACAAGCTATTTTACAGTAAAAGAAGGGAAAGAGACGTTATTCACTAGCTTTGTGTAGTGAGTAGCGTCTCTTTTTTTCATTTAAATAATCGTTACGTCATTTTTGTAATGCTTTTTCATTTCATCCAAGAGCTGATCATCTGTAATCAAGCTTTCCAATTGGTTTAATTGAGCAAAAGTAGCAATCGATTTTTTCTCGAATTTGGTGCTGTCGATTAAAGCGACCGTTTGAGGAGCAATCTCCACCATGCGTTTTTTCAGTTCGACTTCGTATAAGTTAAAATCAGACAAGCCTTCAGAAGCAGAAATCGCATAAGCGGATGTAAATAAGGTATCAATATTTAATTTTTTTAGAATTTCAATCCCTAAAATGCCTTCTACTGCGTTGGACGAGCCTTTCACGACCCCTCCTATTAGAATCACCGTCAAGTTATAATTTTCCTTTAGTAAAGAAGCTGTGCGGATGCCATTGGTTAAAATGGTTAATTTCAAATCAGATTTATCAATAAGCTTGGCTAATTCGTAACAGGTAGAGCTGGCATCTAAAATGATGCATTCGCCGGAATGAATAAGCGGTAAAGCTTTTTTAGCGATTTCCATTTTTTTGTCTATATTTTTTTGTTTACGAATATCGTAATTTTTATCTAATTTCAGGGTTTCGTCTTCTTTGCTTCTGATCGCTCCACCGTGTGTCCGGATTAACAGATTATTTTTACTTAAATAGTTCAAATCTGAGCGGATCGTCGCGCGGGAAACGCCTAAAATTTCTGTCAAGCCGTTAACAGATACAGACTCTTGCTCCTGGAGTAGGGTCAAAATCTTTTCTCTTCGTTGGTCTGTATACAATGCTGGTTCCTCCTATATCCTTTTGTTAGCTATAGTATACAGTATTGCGGTTTGTATGACAAATTTATTGGCTTTTATTTTCGTTTGTTGTTGATTTTTTGTTTGATATAAAAGTAAAAGAAGAACGAATATTTCAATTAAATGAAAAATAACAGTAAGAATAAGCTTTCGTATTTTCGTTTTTTTATCCAAAAACGAAAACAAACGAAAATGAATGTTGACAAAACGAAAATAGAAAGCTACTATTAAGCTATCAAAGAGAAAGAGGTGGACAGGTTGAAGATTGGAATTGGATCGGATCATAATGCTTTTGAGATGAAATCCCAATTGAAAGATTACATCGAGTCATTGGGGGTAGAGGTGATCGATTTTGGTTGCTTTTCACCAGAAGAAATTGATTATCCAACAATTGCCTTTGATGTGGCAAACAGTATTAAAGAGTCCAAAATTGAACGTGGTATCCTGGTTTGCGGCACAGGAATCGGTATGGCAATGGCGGCGAATAAAGTTCCCGGCGTCAGAGCAGCTCAGTGCCATGATACGTATTCTGCCGAACGGGCGCAGCTAAGCAATAATGCTCAAATTATCACCATGGGATCAAAGGTCATCGGTATTGAAACGGCAAAAAAAGTAGTTGCCGAATATCTTTCAGTTACATTTGAAGGCGGCAATTCTGCTCGGAAAATTGAACAAATTATGCAAAAGGAAGCAGAATTCAGTAAATAAAATGGCTAGAAAAGGAAGGGACAAACATGAAATTTTTCTTGGATACAGCAAATGTTGAAGAAATTAAGCGAATCAATGAATTAGGCTTAGTGGACGGCGTAACAACGAATCCTACGATTATTTCCAAAGAAGGACGTGATTTTAAAGAAGTCATTACAGAAATCTGCGGCATTGTAGCAGGACCAGTTAGCGCAGAGGTAATTGCACTGGACACGGAAGGTATGGTCAAAGAAGCCAGAGAAATTGCGCAGTGGGCGGATAATGTAGTCGTGAAAATTCCTATGACAGAAGCAGGATTGAAAGCGGTTCATATTTTAAGCAAAGAGCAAATTAAAACCAATGTGACGTTGATTTTTACAGTGGCCCAAGGATTAATGGCGGCGAAAGCGGGCGCTTCCTTTATTAGTCCGTTTGTAGGTCGCTTGGATGATATCGGTACAGACAGCTTAGCGCTTATCCGGCATTTAAGACAAGTCTTGGATCAATATGGTTATTCAGCTGAAATTATTGCAGCCAGTATTCGCAACTTAAAACATGTGGAAGATGTGGCTGAACTTGGAGCAGATATTGCAACGATTCCGGGAAGTATTTTTCCAAAGCTTTGGTCACATCCTTTAACCGATGCTGGCATTGAAGCCTTCATGCAGGATTGGCAAAGCTTTAAAGGATAGTTTAAATGAAGAATTTGAAGCATTCGGCTAACCATTGATCAAAAAAAGCGCAATTTTCACAAGCCTGTTTCAAATTCTTCTTTAACAATAGAAAGGGGAAGCATGAATGGCAAAGAGAAAACCAATCGTCGGTATCAGCTTGAAAATGTACCAAAACAAAATCAAAGAAGCACAGAATTTTGCTGAAGAACTGGTGAACATTGTTGGAGATGAACAAGAAGTCGAACAATTTATGTGTCCGGGAATGGGTGTCTTGTATCCTGTTTCTATCATTCTAGAAAATTCTTTGATTGGTTTAGGCGCACAAAATATGGCGCCGGTTGAATATGGTGCTTATACAGGAGAATTTTCCATTGATTCATTGCTGGCTATGCATGGATCGTATGTGGAGCTAGGACACGTAGAGCGTCGAACGATTTTTGGAGAAAGCGATGATTTAATCAACCAGAAGGTGCGTTTAGCCTTGGGAAAAGGAGTGGCACCTGTTCTTTGTATTGGAGAATTGGAGCACAATGAGAACGAATCAGAATTGAAGAATATCTTGATGAAGCAGTTATTTTTAAGCTTAAATCAAGTGGCACCCGAGCAGGCTGAAAAGGTTATTTTAGCTTATGAACCAGCTTGGGCTGTGGGGAAAACCTTAGCAGCTAGTGCAGTTCACGTGCATCTCGCTCATGGTTTTATTCGAGAGTGTTTAAAGGAGCTTTATTCAGAGGAAACAGCCGAAAAAATTCGGATAATTTATGGCGGTTCTGTTTCACAGGAAAATGTTGGCTTAATTGTGGCAGATGAAAATGTTGACGGTGTTTTTGTTGGACGTTTTGGACATGATCCTAAGCGTTACGGCAATATTGTTGCAACGGTTAAAAAAGTCAAGGGAGTGTAGCGGATGTTCGGGATCATTTTAGTTTCTCATAGTCAAAAAATTACGGACGGCACAAAGGAAATGATTGAAGAAATGACCGGCGAACTCAATGGAGTCAAGGTTATTTCAGCAGGCGGTACAGGCGATGGACGCTTAGGAACAAATACGGTCATGATCATGGAAAGTATTGAGGCTTGTCGTTCGTATGAACATATTTTAATTTTCTGTGATATTGGAAGCGCTATTTTGAGTTCGGAAACGGCTGTTGAGTTGATTGAGGATGAAACGCTGCGGGAAAAAATAGAAATTATGGATTGTCCTCTGGTAGAAGGGGCCTTTGCTGCTGCTGTTCAAGCGTCTGTTTCACAGGATAAACAATTGGTTGTTGCAGAATTAAGTCAGTTATAAAAGAAAAGGAGCGAAAAGATGAAGTTCTTACGTGGATTAATCGGTTATACAATCGCTGGCATGATAGTTATGGCAGTCTGGGGTGAATTAGGTGCTTTTGGTATATTCGGCGGGTATTTAGCAGCGCTGATTATTATTGGTCCGATGTGGTTTATGAATCATTTTGTTAATTTGACGGGAAATGAAGATGATGCAGCTTTTGTTGATATGGGACTTGCGATTGGGATTTGCGGAATTATGCGCGATACGTTTATAAATGGAACGGATAGTCTGGTTTCTTCCTTGCCAACGATCGGCTTAGTCTTTGTCGGTGCAGTGTTAGGTGGAATTGTCGCAGCTGCTGTTGAAAAAAGTATGGCTTCTGAAACAGAAGTGGATGAGCTGGCGCCGGAGCCTGGCATGACTGGAAAAGAATTAGATCGTTTAGTAGAAACGGATTAAAGGAGGAGAAAAAATGACGATTAGCTTAGCAATTGCAACTATATTTGGTGGCTTCTTGTTTCCGTTTGTCATACGGATGAGTTGGGGGAAAATGGTCGAGCAATGGGGTGCGGCAGGCGGTTGGATGGCTGCGGCTTTCATCGTAGGAACGATTTGGTGTATCAATCATGGTATTTCTACACCGATGATTACTCAATCCGGAAGCGCTTGGGTTGATATGGGGTTAGCTGCAGGTGTTGGTGTTTGGGTTGCGTCCGCTTTAACCGGTGGAAGTGTCAAGAAATCTTACCGGAACCTGTTGGCTGCTGTTGTCGGTGGAGTTCTAGGTGGTTTCATGCTGTCACTATTTCTATAAGCAAACTGGACTTAATTTGTTCAAAAAAAACTAGGAGGAACATCTAAATGAGAAGATTAGTCAATGATGGATATGAAGTAGTAGAAGAAATGCTGGCAGGCTATTGTGAAGCGCATGCTGACTATGTAACATTTGCTGAAAATAAACGTGTATTAGTGAGTAAAAAAATGAGCGAAGAGCCAAAAGTTCGTGTAATTATCGGCGGTGGCTCGGGTCATGAGCCCTTGTTTATCGGTTATGTTGGAGAAAATTTTGCGGATGCGTCTGTAGTGGGAAATGTCAATACTTCGCCAGCTCCGGATGCTTGTTATGATGCAGTAAAAGCGGTTGACAGCGGCAAAGGTTGTTTGTTCATGTATGGTAATTATGCCGGCGATGTGATGAACTTTGATATGGGTGCCGAAATGGCTGCAGAAGACGGCATTCGTGTGGAAACTGTATTAATTACAGACGATGTCTATTCATCAGATACTATTGCTGATCGTCGCGGCGTAGCCGGTGATGTTCCCGTATTTAAAATTGCTTCAGCGGCAGCAGCAAAAGGCTATGAGTTGGATCAAGTAAAAGCAATTGCTGAAAAAGCCAACCAAAATACCTATTCCATGGGCGTCGCTTTATCTTCTTCAACCTTGCCGGTAACAGGGAAAGCTATTTTTGAAATGGCTGAAGGAGAAATGGAGGTTGGAATGGGCATTCACGGCGAGCCCGGAATTGAGCGGACGTCATTGGAGCCAGCAGATAAAGTTGTGGATCAATTGCTGCAGTACATTTTAGCAGATGCTCAGGCACAAGCAGGAGAAGAATATCATGTGATGGTCAACGGCTTAGGCGGTTTGCCGGTGATGGATCTGTATGTCTGCTATCGCCGAGTAGCAGAAGTATTAAAAGAAAAAGGGATTCAGATTCATCGTCCGTTAGTTGGAAATTATGCAACTTCCATGGATATGGTAGGTATGTCTATTACAGTTGTCCGGCTAGATGACGAGTTGAAAGAATTACTTGATATGCCTTGTGATACCCCTTATATGAAATTATAGGGTAGTGTTTCGATTATATTTACAGACAGGAGAGCTTAGTATATGGCGGAAAAAGCAATGTTAGATAAACAATTTTTTAAAGAAGCACTGCTTAAAATGGCAGAATTATCAGAAACGCAAAGAGATTATTGGACAGCCTTAGATTCTGCAATCGGCGATGGCGATCACGGGATTAATTTAAGTATTGGCTTTCGCGGAATTTCAGCTCAAATGGATGAATTATACAGTTCATCAGCAGATATTCCAACCTTGTTGAAAAAAGCTGGTATGATTCTTTTGTCCAAAGTCGGCGGCGCATCAGGTCCTCTATACGGCAGTTTTTTCATGAAAATGGGAACGCCAGTGGCCGGTAAAGAAGCAGTGACATTTTCTGAATTTGCGGACATGATTCAAGCAGGGGTGACGGCCATCCAAGTCCGCGGAAAAGCAGAGCTGAAGGATAAAACCATGCTAGATGCTTTACTTCCAGGAGTCGAATACCTGCAGACGCATAAAGAAGACGCGGATGTGCTGTCAGTAATGGAACAAACGATAACGCTTATGCATGAAGGAGCAGATAGTACCATTCCGCTGATCGCTAAAAAAGGCCGGGCAATGCGTTTAGGTGAACGAGCAGTTGGCGCGAAAGATCCAGGCTCCGAATCTTCATGGATGTTGATGAATGTCTTCTATGAAGCTTTAAAAACGCAGCAGGCAGGAGCTGCCGTATGAAAAAATTAGCAACCAAAGCGGCTGAATTGCGTCAGCTGATCATTCAGTCTCTGGCAGAGGCCGGTTCCGGTCATCCGGGGGGGGCTTTATCAGCAATCGATATTTTAACTACGCTTTATTATCAAGAAATGACGATAGAACCGAGTAATTATGATTCTGTAGCGCGCGATCATTTTATCTTATCGAAAGGACACGCTGCACCGGCTTTATACGCAGTCCTAGCAGATAAAGGTTTTATTAAAAAAGACGACTTGCCGCAGCTGCGAAAGTTCGGCAGTAAGCTACAGGGCCATCCTGACAAAAATAAGACCTACGGAGTGGATGCTTCCAGTGGTTCCTTGGGACAAGGGCTGTCGATTGCAAACGGCTTGGCGTTAGCGAAACGCTTAGATCATTGTGACTGCTATACGTATGTTTTGTTGGGAGATGGCGAGCTGCAGGAAGGACAGGTCTGGGAAGCTGCAATGA
This sequence comes from Enterococcus sp. UD-01, assembly GCF_044909655.1. Taxonomy (NCBI): domain Bacteria; kingdom Bacillati; phylum Bacillota; class Bacilli; order Lactobacillales; family Enterococcaceae; genus Enterococcus; species Enterococcus sp. UD-01. Next base: position 43,777 of record NZ_JBIYEU010000020.1, read on the forward strand.
GTGCGGCGCATTATCAGCTGGATCATGTCATTGCATTAGTGGATCACAATGGGCTGCAAATTGATGGAACGAATGATGAGGTTATGAAGGTGGAAGATATAGCTGCTAAATTTGCCGGTTTTAATTGGCAGGTACTGCAGGCAGATGGTCATGATTTTACTAGTCTAACCCAAGCGATTCAAGCCGCGAAAAAAAATCAAGGTGCACCTACCGTGATTGTCTGCAATACAGTGAAAGGCAAAGGTATCAGCTTTATGGAAAACCAAGTGTCCTGGCATGGGAAAGCCCCGTCAGCAGTTGAAGCGAGTCAGGCTTTGGCTGAACTTCAAGGAAGGAGCAGCAAATGAAAAAAGCAACCAGACAGGCCTATGGAGAAACGCTAGTCAGCTATCAAAATCATCCGGATTTAGTCGTGCTGGATGCCGATTTATCAGCGGCTACTAAGACCGAGCTGTTTAAAAAGGCTGCGCCGGAAAAATTTTTTAATATGGGAATAGCAGAGGCTGACATGATTGGAACAGCTGCCGGTTTAGCCCTAGGCGGTAAACGCCCTTTTGCCAGCAGCTTCGCGATTTTTGCAGCAGGTCGGGCGTATGAACAAATTCGCAACAGCGTCGCTTATCCTAATTTGAATGTGGTGATTGCTGCTACACACGCAGGCGTTACAGTGGGCGAAGACGGTGGTTCTCATCAGGCGATTGAAGATATTGCCCTAATGCGGGTAATTCCCGGCATGACTATTTTAAACCCGGCAGACGATGTCGAAACAGAAGCAGCAGTAGAAGCCGCTTTAAAGCATGCAGGTCCAGTCTATTTACGACTGGGACGGTTAGCAGTTGAGCGAGTACATGAGGAAAAACCGATCTTTACGATCGGTAAAGGTGAAATCTTGAAAGAGGGAACTGCCGGAACGATTATTGCAACCGGCTTAATGGTTCAAGAAGCGCTACAAGCTGCCCAACAATTAGAAGAAAAAGGAATAAAGATTAGAGTCCTTAATTTCTCCACGATTAAACCGTTGGATGAAGCGCTTGTGTTAAGTGCGGCCAAAGAAACGCCGTGGCTGATTACAGCAGAAGAGCATAGTATCATTGGCGGATTAGGCTCCGCTGTTTCAGAATATTTAGCAGAAAATTATCCTGCAAAAGTAGTGAAAATCGGCGTACAGGATCGTTTTGGCCAATCGGGTGATCCGGAACGTTTAAAAGCGGAATATGGGTTAACTGCTGAACATATATTGAAAACTGTTCAGCAACTAATGAATTAATTTTTATGAAAAACAGTGATTCGTGAAATCTGCGAGTCATTGTTTTTTTTAGTATGAAACAATCAATTGACAAACAAACGAAAACGAGCTACTATAAGAATATAGTTTGACTACATATGTAGTTTTTGTCGGCTAAAAAAGTACGAAGGAGACTTTGCTATGTCAGAAAAGAAAAAGACCCGCAACATTACGGATGCGGAATGGGAAGTCATGCGCGTAGCTTGGGCAACCGGCGAAACGACCAGTAAGGAAGTTACAGCAATTCTAAATGAAAAAACTGAATGGAAAAGTACAACGGTTAAAACCTTATTAAGCCGTTTAGTGGATAAAGAAATGCTGGGAACTAAAAAGTCCGGAAATAAGTTCACTTATTTTCCTTTAGTGGCAGAACGTCAAAGTATTGATGTTTTAGCAGAGGAATTATTAACCAAGGTCTGCAGCAAAAAAGTTGGCAAAGTACTGGAATCCATCATACAGGAAAGTGTTCTAAGCTTTACAGATATTGACCAGCTGGAAGCCGTACTGAAGGAAAAACGCCAGTCTGCTGTTGAAACGGTACCTTGCAATTGTATTCCCGGACAATGTCAATGTCATTTAATTCGTTAACAATAAATTATTTTAAGGAGTGTTCAGTAATGGAAAAAACAGTAACAATCAACGGAATGAAATGTGATGGCTGTGTAAAAATCGTTAAGGAAAATTTTGAAAAAATCGCCGGTGTTCAAGCAGCTGCAGTTGATTTAGCAAACAAAACAGCAGTCGTAATAAGCGAACGGGAAATTTCCAACGAAGAATTACAAAAGGCGTTATCTGAAACAAAATTTACAGTCGCTTAATAAAAAGTAGCTTAGCTATTCAAATGATTTATGATAGGAGAATCACCTAGACAAGGATTATTAGTTATTTTGTACTCAGAAATTTTTATCGAAAAGCATATTAACTACAATGAAATCAAAAAATAAGAAAAATGCAGAGGATTAAACGACAGGTTTAACCTTCTGCATTATTTTTTATTTAAAAAAGCCATAAGTAACGGAATTTTCTCGAAGCGGTTTTTCCATTAAATAATTAAGGAGCAACACACCGTTGCGGTAGTTACTTTTTTGTTCAATCACGTTCAACCCAAGCTGTTCAAAAAATGGTTTTGCGGTAATTGATGAGTAAACGGTAATTTTCTTAGCGCCAGCTTTGGTCGCATGATCGATTAAATCCTCTGCGATCGCTTTACCGATGCCGTAGCCAATCCAAGCTTTATCAACATACAAGTAATTAAGCTCTCCGCTTTCAGTAATCGAGCCAAAACCAAGAATCCTTGTGCCTTGTTCAGCGACAATCGTATACGAAGATGCAAGAATTTCATGCCATTTGTCATAATCGGGCGTTGTTTGAACCCACTGTGCAATTTGCTGTGCGGTATAATCTTTTTTATTAATTGCCTGAATCGTTGCATTGAATAAAGAAACTATTTCGTTTAGATCATTCTGTTGATAATTTCTTAATTTAAATACACTCATGTTTGTTCACTCCTATTCACTAAACTAGTTTAATCATATAGTAAAGATATGTCAAAGCGTTCTTTAAAAAAATAATGAGAAAAATTTGAGAAACGAGCCTGATCATTTTTTAGCCAAGATTGTTTCTTTTATCATATTGTTTTAAATAGTATAATGCAATGTTTGAAATAATGCTAGGATATAGGACAGATTTTAAAGCGACTTGACACACTACTATTCCCAAGTATAATACCCTTAGTAAGTGAGTGGGGTGAATCTGCATGCAACGTGTCGATAAAATTGAAGCGATTCTTGCTGAGCAAACAAAAAAGCAACTAAAATCAGGAGAATTAACAGGAGTGACTGCTAAGGATATCAGTGATTTGTTAACGCTTGCCCGCAATACTGTAAGTGAAGATTTGAACAAGTTGTTGACTTTGCAAAAAGCCATTCGAATTAAAAGTCGTCCAGTTCTGTTTTTTAGCAAACTAGAAGTAGAAAAAGAAAATAATGTTTTTTTTAATGAAAAGCTAACCTTTAAGTCTTTAGCTGCGTTTAAACAATTTATAACGGAACAAACGATAGATGAATCTGACAAGCCGGAAGAATTTTCGGAAATCATTGGCTATCAGGGTAGCTTGAAGGATCAAATTGAAAAGCTAAAAGCAGCTGTGCTGTATCCGCCAAATGGTCTGAATGTCTTACTTGGTGGCGAATCCGGGGTAGGGAAAACCTTACTGGCTGAATCTTTACACAAGTATTATGAACAGTTTACCGGAAAAGAAACACCGTTTATTTACTTTAATTGCTCAGAGTATTATAACAATCCGGAATTATTAACCTCCCATCTCTTCGGCTATCAAAAGGGCAGCTTTACCGGCGCCTTGGAGGATAAGGCTGGTTTGGTAGAGTATGCAGATCAAGGCTTTCTATTTTTAGATGAAGTCCATCGCTTATCCAATGAAGGTCAAGAAAAGCTCTTTACCTTGCTGGATAAAGGCTATTTTTCCAGAATGGGCGAAGCCGATACGAAAAGAGCAGTAAATGTCCGCTTTATTTTTGCGACAACCGAAGACTTTTCTCAAACTTTTTTGAAAACCTTTTTACGGCGAATTCCCGTGGCCTTAATGCTGCCGTCGATAAAAGAACGGCCCATTCAAGAAAAAATTGAATTAGTGGTAAAATTCTTTCAAAATGAAAGCCAAAAAATTAAAAAGGATATTACGATTAACTACCAAGTGATTGAACAACTTGTTTTCAAAAAATACACGGGTAATATTGGTGAAATGAAGTCAGAAATTCAATTCATTTGTGCCCAAGGCTACTTAAAGCAGCTTGAAAAACAAGCCAGTGAATTAGTCATCGATCAATCTTTACTGTTAAACGAGGAACCGCTGGAAAAAGACGCCAAGGATCAAATAGCCTTAAAAGAGCTGTTGGCTGGTGAAAGCTTAAAAATAAAAGCAGATAACCGCTCATCGGTCAGCCATTACTTCACTGCGCGGGATAAAATTAATGATGCATTCTATGACTTCTTATTAAAAGAGTTTTCTAATTTAAAGAACAGCAATATTCCGCAAAAAGAAGTAGCATCTATTTTGCAGAAAAAAATCGATCAATTGTTTGATATGCGGTTGTTTGAACCTATGCACAAAACACAGCCTTTGCGCATGCTCGATGAAAGCTTTGAGCAAAAGATTGCTGAATTAACCGCCTTTATCACTGAACTAACTGGATTTTCAATTCAAAAGAACTTAGTAGAGGTGTTGTCTAATCATATCTATTCTACGTTATTGTTTATGGAAATTCCCAATGATGACTTCTATTTGTATTCCAGTCAATTAATGCTGGGACGTCTTGAAAATTACGATATATCCAAACAGATTGTTGAAAAAGTGTCAGAGCTTTTTTCTGTTCAGCTGCCTAAAACGGAAATCACGTATTTTGGCTTGCTGCTAAGAAAGCTCAAGCAGGCGGATAGTCAATATCAGCGGAATGATGAATGCGGGGTCATCGTGGTTGCACATGGATCAACCACTGCTACCAGTATGGCTGAATATTCCAATGTCTTGTTTTCCAGCAATCTTTTAAAGGCAGTGAACATGCCTATTCACCAAACCGTTGAAGAAACCTTGGAAAAGGTCAAAAGTATTATTCGTGTAAATAAGTACAAACGATTAATTTTGCTGGTGGATATTGGTTCTTTGGTTTATTTTGGCAATCTGATCAGTGAAGAATTCGGAATCGAAGTCCTATTAATTAAGAATATTAATCTCTTATCCTTATTGGAAGTCTCCAGAGAAGTCATCTATGAATCAACAGAATTCGATTATTTACTTCCTGTGTTAAATGAAAAAGGACATCTTTCCTCTATTTGTAAACAAGGTCATTTTTTTGACTCTAAAGTACTTATCGTTTCTTGTATGACTGGATTGGGCACTGCGTTGAAAATTGAGAAACTGATCATAGATGTTTTTCAAGAAGAAGTGCTGGAAAATATTCGCATCCTTACGTTGGACAACAGTGAAATACAAGATATCGAGCGCATTCACCAACATATACAAGCAGATGAAAAATTAGTCGGTATCGTGGGAACCTTTCAAACAGAAGTACCGGATATTCCCTTTATTCCTTTGGAAGAGTTGTTTTCTGAAAAGGGTGTCGAACGTTTATTGCTGATATTTGGCTATGACATGGCAGATGAAAAGAATCGGGCCTTGAAGGAACAAATCGCTAAACGCTATGTGCATGGGCTAACCTTAAAAGCGATTATCAACCATATTACGGTTCTTAATCCACAGCGCTTGTCCATTGAAGTCAGTCAGGTCTATGATGATTTGTGTCGTCAACTACACATCAGCAGTGATGAAAAAACAATGCTGCGCTTTTTGATTCATACCTGTTGTACAGTGGAACGGCTGGTTATTAATAACGATTACAGTACGGCCGAATATAATGTGTCGTACAAAGATATTCCGGAAGAGGCATCTGTCATAAAAATGGCCTTCCGACCATTGGAAGTGTCGTACAATGTTCAATTCTCACCGCTTGAAATAAAATATATCTATGAATTGCTTTATGGAAACTAACAAAAAAGAATCTATATAAGAAAGTTCGTAATCCTGCTGAACGGCGGGATTACGGGCTTTTTATTTTTTAAACATAGCTAAATTTCGAGCCTCTTACTGTAAGATACGCAAAAAAATTGAGAATTTTTTTTTTCAAGCAGTTATTTTTTTATTTTTCGACAGATTTTTGGCACGCGTTTTGCTATATAGATAAATGTAAATAGCTGAACAAGCATTCAGCAACAGTTAAGGAGATGGATACATGGAAAAGGAACCTATCATTATACTGACTCATGGTGGTTGGGGAGCAGGTCTTTTGAAAAGCATCAAAATGATCGTCGGCGAAACGGAAAATATCCATGAAGTCGTTTTACGACCAGAAGATAATTTGCAGGAATATATCGCACGTGTAGAGGAACAGCTTAAAGCGATTACTTGGCGCGGAAAATTATTAGTTTTAACGGATATTAAAGGTGGAACGACAAGTAATGTAGCGCTAAGACTTTCCAGAGATTATGATATTTTGGCACTTTCAGGCCTAAATACAGCAATGCTTTTAGATGCGGTAATGAAGCAAACGGCTCCTTACACCGAACAGTCCGGAGCAGAAATTCTACAAGCCTCACTAGATAATTGTCAAATTTTAGAACTACCAACAAACAAATAGATAGGAGCAAACAATCATGGCAAATATTGTATTAACACGAGTAGATAGCCGTTTAATTCACGGACAAGTAGTAACGAAATGGCTACAACAATCAGGAGCAGATGAAATTTTTGTAGTAAGTGACGAATTAGAAAAGGACGAATTTTTACAAAGCATTTACGTGATGGCAGCCCCTCCAGGTGTTGAAGTGAAAATTTACGGTATTGAATCTGCTAAAAAATACTGGCAGGAAGAAGCCGCTTCAAGCAATGCGAAGGTTCTCTTTTTAGTACCGGATTTACCAACCTTAGCTGCAATGGTAGAAGCACAAGTTATTACCAATGATATTCAAATCGGCGGTCTTGGCGGCGGAGCTGAACGGAAAAACGTTTTGAAAAATATCAACCTTTCTGAAAATGACGTGGAAATCTTAAACAGCTTTTTAACCAAAGGCTTAAATGTCTTTTTCCAAGCAATTCCAGAAGACAATCCAATGCCGATTGAAAAATTAATAGAAAAATATCATTCATTATAAAATAAGACAAAGGAAGTGACGAAAATGGGTGTTTTAGGTGTTTCAATTACAATGGGGATCTATTATTGGTTTGCCCGCTTGCGTTTTGGCTATACATTTTCTGGTATGCTGTCTCAACCGTTATGTGCAGCGATGGTTGCCGGACTTGCGACAGGAAAAATTGCTGAAGCAATGACAATTGGTGCTGGGATTCAGTTAGTTTATTTAGGAGTAACTTCAACCCCAGGTGGGAATGTTCCTAGTGATCCAGCCTTGGCTTCAGCTATCGCTATTCCAATTGCTTTAGGGGTAGGAATGAATGCAGAAGCTGCTGTAGCTTTAGCTGTGCCATTTGGTGTTTTGGGCGTTTTCATGGATCAAATCAGAAGAACTGTAAATGCAACTTTTGTTCACATGGCTGATAAATATGCGGATAACTTGAACTATAAAGGGATTTACCGCGCAGCGTTTTTATACCCGGCTTTAGTAGGTTTCTTATTACGTTTTCCACTAGTCTTTGCCGGTAACTTTTTCGGTCAATCCGTTGTTAATAACATCTTGAATGTTATTCCGGAAAAATTAATGCATGGTTTCGAAGTAATGGGCGGCTTATTGCCTGCGTTAGGTTTTGCGTTAACTATTATGGTTATCGGTAAAAAGACCTTGATTCCTTATTTCTTAATCGGTTTTGTGGCCGTCATGTATTTTGGTGCTGAAGTAATGGCTATTGCTGTAATCGGAACCTGTGTGGCTTTCTTAGTGAGAAATAATGCGCTGAAAGAGGGGGATGCATAATGGAAAAAGCAACAGAGTTGAATCAAAAGAAATTAACGAAAAAAGAAATCAGCAAAACCTTTTGGATTTATCAATTAGGCTGTGAATTATCTAATTCCTATGAACGTCTGCAAAGTTTAATTTTCTGTGCGTCTATGATTCCGGCGATTAAAAAATTATATGCAGATAACGAAGAAGAACAAAGAGAAGCGTTGAAACGTCACTTAGCTTTTTTCAATACAGAAGGAACGATCGGTGCGTCAATTCAAGGGATTTCTTTAGCAATGGAAGAAGAACGTGCCAACGGAGCGGATATTGGCGATTCTGCAATTACATCCATTAAAACAGGACTGATGGGTCCTTTAGCTGGTATCGGTGACTCAATTGTTTGGGCTGCTATTATGCCATTAATTATTTCTATCTTTATTCCGATCGCTAAAAACGGCAGTATTATGGGTGGTATAGGACCATTAGTGATTTATACCGTTTTAACAATGTATATTAGCTGGGGCTTAATCAATAAATCTTACACATTAGGGCGTAACTCTATTATGGCCTTGCTGAAAGATGGTAAAATAAAACAAGTCATCTATGGTGCCAATGTTTTGGGTATGATGATGATGGGTGCTTTATCTGCAAGCTATGTAAATATCTCCAGCCCAATGAAATTCCATGTGTCCGGCGGTGCTACAATCGTTGTACAAGACATCTTAGATCAAGTAATGAAAGGCGTTTTACCATTAGCTGCTGTCTTCTTGATTTATTTCTACATGGTTAAAAAAGGACCTCGTTATGGCATCATTATTGGAACGATTGTTCTTGTAAGTATCATCGGCTCATTTTTAGGCTTATTGTAAAATGAGGTTGAGCCAAAAGCCGTTTAGGTTCGAGTAATTAGAGTAAAAGACGACCAGTATGCTTTTTACATTGAGCGGATTTTATGAAATTGCCGAAGAACCTGACTTTTGGTCACCATTTATTCATAAGTAGTGGGTGGAACAAAACTATTTTTAGTTTTGTTCCGCCTATAATTTCATAGTCACGCTAAAGTGACTAAATTGTTTAGAAGAGGTGAATCAGCAACATGGATAGTTACGAAAAATTCAATCTAAAAGAAGTCATCAACGCCTCAGGCAGAATGACGATTCTCGGGGTATCCAAGGTTTCGGAAAATGTGCTGGCGG
>NZ_JBIYEU010000021.1:0-49309 GCF_044909655.1 Enterococcus sp. UD-01
ATTCTTGAACAATCTGTAATTTTAATTCAAAACTGTACTTTGCCATACAAAAAAACCTCCAAAAGTTAGATTTTTAGGTCTAACTTTTGGGGGTCGGTACATCTTCTTTCCTCTTTTTTTCATTAGTCTTTTCAGTCTAGCGATGCTCGGATTTTCTATCCGTGCTTCTGCGGAGTCAAATAAGGTTTCCTTTGATGCTCAGGCCGTTTTGCCTGACAATCAACGTTCAGATGTCAGCTACTATGATCTAAAGGTACAGCCCGGGGCAACACAGCAGCTCACTTTGAAATTGAGAAATACCAGTGAAAAGCCGATTCGTGTAAAGGTTGAAGCCAACAATGCTCATACGAATCAAAATGGCGCTTTGGATTATTCTAAGCATCAGCAAAAGCTTTTAGGTGGGCCGACTTTTGAAGAATTGATTAGCAAGCCACAGACAATTACGTTGGAATCGGGCCAAGAACGTGAGGTGTCATTTCAACTAACGATTCCTAAAGCAGGCTTTACCGGAACGATTTTAGGCGGATTTTATTGCTATGAAGATACAAAAGATCAGGAAAACAAAGGTGATGGCTTTAGTTTGGAAAATCAATTTGCTTATACAATTGGGGTTCGTCTTGAATGTTCGGATGAAACAGTTGCACCTGATATACGTTTAACTAAAGTTAAGCCTGGGTTGCAAAATGGCTATCTGACTGTATTCGCTACTTTAGAAAATCCAGTTCCTGTTGTTATGAGTCAACTAGATATGACGGCAACTGTGACAAAAAAAGGCGAGAAGCAAGTCTTGCGGGAAGTGAAGAAAAAAGTTTCATTTGCACCGCGTTCACCCTTTAAACTGCCGATTAGCTGGGAAAATGAACCATTAAAAAAAGGACAGTATCAGTTAAGCATTTTATTAAAGGCGCCTTCGGGAAAAGCTTGGCATCTGGAAAAGAGTTTTGCAATCAAAGGTGAGGATGAGAAACTAAATCAAGAAGCGGTGGAAGTGAAAAAAGAAGAGAATCATTATTTAGTTCTATATATTGTTTTAGTGAGCTTTCTCATAATAATTTTAGGGCTGGTTTGGTATATTGCGAAATTACGGCGCGATAAGAGGTAGCATTAGAATGGAGGGGAGCGGATGAAAAAAGGGATCTGCGTAATTGCTTTATGTCTGTTGTTTGGGTTAGCGTTGCCAGCCTCAGCACAAGGACAGGTAACAAGTGATGTTGGGATTACGTTCTATCAAAAAAGCAGTAAAAATCAGGTTATTCCTATGGAAAAAGTGACAGTAAATACAGAACCGCTAGCCAAAACAGCATCCTCACGTTCACTTTTTGCCACTTTTCCAAAAACGAATCAGCAAACAAGCTGGTTTTTAACGTTTCTTGGAGCTGTGTTGCTGATCGGCTTTAGTTGTCTTTATTGTTGGGAAAAGTTAGGAGCTAGACGGAATGAAGCGAATAGATAAACTGCTTGGTATGCTTATTTTTATCGGAGCATTATTTTTGATGCCTACTTTTGGTGAAGCTGCACCGAGACCACTGACACAGCTTGGTTATTTTCATTGGGCAAATCAGTCAAAAAACGCTGCAGATAGTACGTTTGTCATGCATTATGGAGAAAAAACAGCGGTAGAACCGCTCGAAGGGGAATTTCACGGCGGGTATATCTCCGTCAATCGCCAGACGAATGTCAGTAGTGTGCTGCTTAAAAATGTTGGCGTTTATGAAGGAAAAGAGGTCAATTTAAAAGTCACAATTGAGCGCAATAAAAGTAACCTCAATGGAGGGGAAATTTCATTTACCAAATCCTACTTTTTAGGGATTGATATTTCAGGCGAGATGGTTGTTACTTATGAGTTTTTTGATAAAGAAAATCAGCCGTTGACTGTTAAAACAGCGTTCAATTATTACGGATTAAACACGAATAAATATATTGGGTATCGAAATCCGGGGCAGATACTGGATGATTTGTATGCAAATAATCCTACGCATATTCTTTATGATACATGGAACGGCAACGGCGATGATCAATGGCTTTATTTAAAAAATATCACGCCAGGCATTCCTTGGCGTGATCCTAGACAAAGTTTTGAGGTGGTAACTAAACCGGTACAAAAGTTGACTTATGTAGTTCACAATAATGACAGTACGCCCTCTTCCATTGTTTATCGTACGGATTTTTTGGCTGAACCAGAATTTCCGGCTGCCTATGCGTTGGAGCAGGCTTGTGAAAGAGCCGATCAGGACGTTTCTTTAAAAGCGCAGCAAACCATGCCTAATGTGGAACAATGGAAAGAGGCAAATTCGATTCAGCTTTTGTTCAATTTAGAAAAAGTCCGCCAGACAAAACAATATGAACTGGGAGAAGTAAAAATAAAAAATTATGGCGGACAGGATGTAACGGAGCTGTTTGAGCATAAACTCGATGAAGCGGGAAATTTATTGTTAACGGCTAAAGACCCGAAAGACAGTCGCTTGTATGATACGGTTTTAGAGTACGAGGTCGGTTTGAAATGGCAAGGAAGGCAACAGCCTGTTGATGTAAACTTAATTTCCGAGGATCGATTAGCTTTGCCATTTTCTGTTCAAACTAAAATTAATGACGAACAGCCGATAGAAAAAGCAGGTACAACTCAGGTTAATTATTTAGGAAAAGTAACGGTAGCTTTTCTTGACGAGCAAGATAATCTGTTGAATATCCCCAATGTAATAAAGCAAGGGATTTTGACGACTCCTTTTGATAGTTGTGCTGAATATCCGAAGGTGGAAGGTTATTTTCCACTCAAGAATGAGCAGGAAGATCATGGAATTTTCTTGCCGGAAGACCAAACAATTTATCACCGCTACCGCAAAGGGAAACCGCTGCAGTTTGAATTGAAAAATAATGAAGAGCCTCTCTATGTCTCCCGCTTTACCGGTCAGCGAATTATCCCATTTGCTTTTTCTCAGGAAGCGAGTGCTACTATTTCTGTGCTGGCAAAATGCGGACAGGATGAAAGACAATTGAAAAGCTATCAGAACCCAGCTGATAAGGTAGAGGGTGAATTGCATTTTCAAGCGCCGAAAGAGTGGCTGAATAAGAAAGTTTCCTTTTATATCAAAGATGACAAGGGTCAAAACTCTAACGAAGAAATTAGAATGATCGTTCCAGAAACCGGACCACAATTTACAGTACCAAATACTATTACCTTCGCTGAAAGAAGTATCCCCGCGATGGAAGTAACTGTCGCTGCTGACACTAAAGAAGTGCTGAAAGTAGAGGACAATAGTCGTTTGGACCAAAGCAATTGGAAAGTTCAAATTCGGGAAACAGAGCCGTTAACGGATGTGCAGGGAAACCAGCTTTCAAAGCGGTTCGTGTTTATGAATAAAAATGAGCAAACGAATATAAATGATGAAGATCAGTTGATTTGGCAAGGCAGCGGCAGCGCACAGCTGTCATTGAAAGAGGCACTGAAATTGAAGCTAAAACCCACAGATAAAATCGGTAAATACAAAGGCACCTTAAAGTGGACTTTTGTAGATGCACCTAGCTAAGAGGTTGTCCATTAGTCGTTTAGGGTCGAGCAATTGGAATAAAAGACGACAAATGCGGTTTTCGTATTTGCGAATTTTATGAAATTGCCGAAGATCCTGACAAATGTGCACCGTTCAATCGAGGTTGTCCATTAGTCGTTTAGGGTCGAGCAATTGGAATAAAAGACGACAAATGCGGTTTTCGTATTTGCGAATTTTATGAAATTACCGAAGATCCTGACAAATGTGCACCGTTCAATCGAGGTTGTCCATTAGTCGTTTAGGGTCGAGTAATTGGAGTAAAAGACGACAAATGCGGTTTTCGTATTTGCGAATTTTATGAAATTACCGAAGCCCTGACAAATGTGCACCGTTGATTCATAAGTAAAGGAGTGTGAGACAAAAGTAAAGAACACTTTTGCCACACACTCAAAATACTAATAAACGGCGGGAACAGAAGCAGCCCCTTCGGAAATAAGCCGAAATTCACAAAAATTTGAAAAACAATTTTCGTGAATTCCTTCTTATTTCTCAGGGCTTAGCACTTCTGTCCCGACCTCTCTCTTTTCTGAATAAGTGGTAGTACGCAGCTTGTTTTAACGGTTAATTATTTAACGTACGTCTACGCAGCTCTTGTTTTATTTTCTGGGTAATTCCTTCATCTGTCAATATAATCAAAACATCGCCTACATGAATGACGGTATCACCGTGAGTAAGAATTTCTGTTTCACCGCGTCTAATTGAAGTCAGCAGCATATTTTCCGGCCATTTAAAATCGCGGATCATTTTTTCATCTAACGAGCTTTCGGCAGTGACCGGAAATTCAATGATTGTTTTCCGACCGCTGATATTGTCGATTGTAGGTTCCACCAATCTTTCCAATAAGGTTTCATAAATCGGTTTACCACCTAAAGCATCAACCACTACATAGCTAATCAAAGCAACGATTCCCAAAGGCATCAGATGAGAAAAATTGCCGACCATTTCAGTGACTAAAATAATCGCTGTCAACGGTGCTTTCCCGATGGCTGTAAAGTATCCCGCCATAGCAAAAATCAGGAAGTTTTTAATAAAAACCGGATCCATACCCATCAGCTCAACGAAGGACACGCCGTAAAACACACCAATAATCGCACCCAAAGTCAAAATCGGCAGAAAGATGCCGCCGGGTAGATTAGAGCCGTAAGAGATCATTGAAAAGACAAACCGTATCACAAACAGCGCCAACAAGCTCCACAAAGCTGGAGATTGATCGGCAAAAGATAAGACGATTTGATTACCGCCGCCTAAAATATTAGGCAGATAAAAACCGATAGGAATAACTAATAGAAAAGGCACTAAACCATAATAATGTGACGGCAGCCAACGAAGGGTTCCGTAAGCTTTTGGCAGCCATAACAGCACCTTTTGATAAACAAAGCCTAAAATACCTAGAATAATGCCCAATAAAATCAGCATCCAATAATAATGCAGCGGCAATGATTTAATTTCACCAATAGCTAAAACGGGTTTTAAGCCAAAGAAATTCAATGAAATAAAATTGGCAGTTAGCGCTGCAGAAAAAGAAGTCAGCCAAACCAAAGGTGAAAAGGAATGATGAATTTCCTCCAATACAAAAAGCAAACCGGCAATTGGCGCATTAAAAGCTGCCGCTAGTCCGGCGCTGGCACCGCTGGAAATTAATATTTTTTCTTCTGATTTGGTACTTTTTAAAAAGTTGCTGTAGCCTTGGGCAATCACTGCTCCTAATTGAATCGAAGGGCCTTCACGACCTAAAAAGAGACCTGCGCTGATACCGATCACTCCGCCTAGAAATTTCTTCCACAGTACGGAAAACCAATTCAAGTGAATGACTCCCTGTAGCTGACCTTCAACCTGAGGAATACCACTGCCTTTAATATCCGGCTCGCTTTTTACCAAACGACCGACAAACAGCGCCATAATAACAGCAAGAATGACCCAGCCGACCAGCCAAAGCGGCTGTTCATGAAAGAAATGGTAAAGCTTCACCACCTGCTCGCCAAGGACTTCAATTAAAAGACGAAAGAGGCTCACGATAAAACCTACGAAAACTCCTACAACGACCCCTTTTAGAATAAATTGAATTCTCGTGCCATCCAAACGTTTTATTTCGTATTTTTGCTTCTCCAAAGAAAATCACTCCATATCCAGTAATAAATGTAGCTCATATTCTGAAAAAGTCAAGATTTTCTGAAAAAGATTCATTATTTTCAATGGCAGTTAAGCTCATTTTAATCGAACCATCATTTGCTTGTAGGATTAGCGATAATCGTGCTTCAAATTGCTGCAGGCGGAAGAGGATAGTATAATAATGAAAAGTCGAATATATGGAGTTGAAAAAATGATAGATAAACAAACCATTCTTGCTCAAATCACTGCTTTAGCTGAAGCAATCGAGCTTCCCGTAACAGCTAGAGAACAGGTGCAGCAAAAAGCTGCCGTTATTCCTGCCGAAATTTTTTCTGATTATGGCCGCAGATTAGTAGATCCGACTGCTGCCAAAAGTACCGCTAATCAGCTGACAGAAGCCTATCAAAAGGAATCGTTCACTGAATTAGCGCTTTATTTATATGCTGCTGCTCTTAGCTGGGAAACTATCTATCAACCATTGCATATTTCTAAAGATATTTATATCGCTACAATGAAAGCTTTTACCCGTTTTGTTTTGGAGCATTTTCGTGTCACTGGAAAGTATGTGTTTGATCGTGGCTTTTGGATGTGGCGCTATACCAGCGGGTTGATTTTCCGCTTGGACGAACTGGAATTTGAGCAGTTTCAGCTGCCGTATTCGAGCAAGTATCCAGCTTTAAATGGGAAGGTCAGTCTTTCTATCCATATTCCATCGGATGCTGATTTGACACCTGAAAAAATTACCGTCAGTTATCAAAAAGCGGAGGAGTTTTTCCATACACATTTTCCAGCTTATCCGTATGAAGTAATGTATACAGAGACTTGGCTGTTGTCGCCGAATTTGAGCAAGTGGCTGCAGCCGACAGCAAAGCTGTATCAATTCGCACAGGCTTATGAAATTCTTGCCGTTGATCTTCAGGATAATAGCGGGATTCCTTGGATTTTTAGTCGTGTGGATGAGCAGGTCAGCAGCTATCCGGAACAGACCAGTCTACAAAGAGCGGCTAAGGCTCATTTGTTGACCGGTCAAGCGATTGGTTCTGCGCTAGGAATTCTTAGAAGCTAAGAATCATTGAGTGCTATGGGAAGCTAAAAATTCGTCTGTAGTAAGTATGTCGGCAAAATTCGTTAAAGCACTTAAAAAGGCAGTTTCAACGGCTTGAGCGGAAACGCTGGTTTCAGCAAAGGTCAATGTTTTTGTTGCGGTAGCATCTGCAATTAATATTGGCTGAAAGCCCAGCTCTGCACTGGCGCGAGTGGTAGAATCTACGCACATGTGGGTCATCATTCCAGTAATGACGACTTGCTCAACCGCTAACTTCGTCAGGGCAGATTGTAAGCTGGTATCAAGAAACGAATTTGGGTAATGCTTTTCAATGATGATGGAATGCTTATCAGCAGCTAAGCCGGAATGAAGCGCAGCTCCCGTAGTATTACGCCCGAAAAAATCAGCCTGCGGACTTTCCTTAACATGTTGAATATAAATAATTGGCAGCTTATTTTTGTTGAAATAGGCTTCCAGCTTTTGAATTGCGGCTAAGGCTTTTTCAGGTTCGTGTAAAGCCATTTTACCCTTTGGGAAATAATCGTTTTGTACATCGATAATGACTAAGGCTTGTTTCATCTGCTCACATACCTTTCTGCTATTTGTTATACTTAGTATAGAGAATTTTTGACAGGTGCAACAGGCTCTGGTGAAAGAGTAAACGTCTAATTAATTTCATGATGAAAGAAGTGAGCGAGAAATGGATTCGATTGATGAACAAATTCTGGCAATCTTGACGGAAAATAGCCGTTTAACAAACAAAGAGATTGGCGCTAGGATTCATTTAACCGGACAAGCAGTAGGTGCGAGAATTTTAAAATTGCAGGAAAAAGGAATCATTGAGCATTTTAGCGTTAAGCTAAAGCATGCGCAGATGCAGTTTATCCGAGTGTTTATGGATTCGAATCGGTATACTGCATTTGAACAGGCGGTAAATACTTATACAGCAGTTTCCGCGATCTATAAGGTTTCCGGTCAAGCCTGCTATGTTATTATCGCGCATTTTTCTCAAGCCCAGCTGACAGCTTTCATTGAAGAGGTGTCAAAATGGGGGCGTTATAGTGTAGAAGCCGTTGTTGCGGATAAAACACAAACGACTGGTAATCTTTAAGAAAGAAAATAAATACAGAAAAAACGTTTCGCAAATAATTGCGGGACGTTTTTTTTCAACACTTTTCCCAACAGTTCCAGCCCTTTTCTCACATTGTGTTGAACAGGCGGACAAAGAGTAAAGCAAAGACATGAAAACCAGCTCAACACTTTTTTGGCACAGGTTTTGCTTAATAGAAAGCTGTACTGGTAAGGAGGAGGTCAGACGGATGAATAAAATTATTTTGGCAAGTCATGGCGAATTAGCGCAAGGAATGAAGCAGACAGTATCCATGCTGATTGGCACAGAAAATCAAATTTATGCGTTATCTGCTTTTCGTGATGAGGATGAAAAAATTGATGATCAGATTCAAAGATTACTGGAAGAAATCGGTACAGAGAATGTTTATATTTTGACTGATATTTTAGGCGGCAGCATTAATAATGAAATGCTTTATTTATTACAGCAATATCCCCAGCTACATGTGATTACCGGCATGAATTTACCTTTAGTGATTTCCTTGGCTACACAAGTAGGCAACATCGAGCAGCATACGCTCACTCAGTTAATTGAAGAAAGCCGTGAAGCCTTGGTTGACTGCGAGCAGTTATTACACAAACAGATAGAGTTAGGAGCTGATGATCTATGATTAAACTAGTCAGAATTGATCACCGCTTGCTACACGGACAAGTGGTTTTTTCTTGGAGTAAGTCGCTGAATATTCATCGCATTATTGTAGTGGACAACGTGGCGGCACAAGACGAATTTAAGAAAATGTCTTTGAATTTGTCAAAACCAACCGGCATTAAATTAAACATCTTTTCTGTTGATGAAGCCCTTAAAAAAATGCCGAAGGTTGAGCAATTGAATGAAAATATCATGCTGATTTTCGGTAATACGAGTGAAGTACGTGCATTTTGTACCGCTTATCCAAACATTGACGCGATTAATTATGGCGGCATTATAAAAAAAGAAGGCTCTCAGCAATTTAGCAATGCGATTTTTCTAAACGAGCAGGAGATTGCGGATGCGAAGGCCTTAAAGGAGATGGGGATCACACAATTTATTCAGCAGGTGCCAACGTCAAGAAAAGAGGATTTAAACAAAATGATTTAAAAAAGGAGGAGTCGCTATGTTGTTTCAGTCCATTGCTTTAGGTCTGATTGGAGTATTTTGTATTATGGATTCACGTTTGTTAGGACGGATGAACTTTGAACGACCGCTGATTGTCAGTACTTTAGTCGGTCTGGTTTTGGGAGATTTGGAAAAGGGGTTATTGGTGGGAGCTTCGTTGGAGCTGATTTCGTTAGGGTTAGTGAATATTGGTGCGGCTGCGCCACCGGATATGAATATGGCGTCCATCATTGCTACTGCGTTCGCGATTTTGTCCAAGTCAAATGCAGAAACGGCATTAACGATTGCTATCCCGATTTCTGTGCTGGGTCAAATGCTGGGTATTTTAATGCGGACGATTTTATCCAACTTAACCCACACCGCTGACAAGTTGATTATTCAAGGTAAATTTGCCAACGCTCGCAAGGTTCATATTCTTTATGGCACGCTGCTCTATGCACTTATGTATTTTATTCCGATTTTTCTAGCGATTTATTTTGGCACGGATTTAGTCAAGCAGATCGTGGATATGATTCCTGAATGGTTGACCAATGGCTTAACCGTAGCTAGTAAGGTGCTGCCGGCATATGGATTTGCGTTGCTGCTACAGACGATGCTGACCAGGAAGATGGTGCCGTTTCTCTTACTGGGCTTTTTAGTCACGGCTTATTCCGGCTTAAATATTACTGGAGTAGCGGCTTTTGCCTGCATTGTAGCTTTTGTCATGGCACAAATCGGGAACAATTATTCATCACAGCAAGGCAACCAGGCTGCTGCTGAGCCGGATCCACTGGAAGATGACTTATAAGGAGGGCAAACAAATGGAAAAAACGAAAGATCCGAACCGTTGGAAGTATATGCAGTTTTTCTGGCGCTCTTGGGCAATTCAGGCTTCATGGAATTATGAGCGACAAATGAATATGGGATTTATGTACGGTATTGCACCGATTTTAGATAACCTTTATAAAAATCCGGAAGAAGAGGAACGAAAAAAAGAAGCGTATGAACGGCATATGATGTACTACAACTGTACTCCGCAAACCAGCGCTTTCGTACTGGGACTGGCGGCTTCCATGGAGGAACAATATTACGAAGATCCTGAAAATTTTAATCCTGAAACTATCAGTGCGGTAAAAACCTCTTTGATGGGACCACTGTCAGGAGTCGGTGATTCCTTTTTCCAAGGAACTATTCGAGTGCTGGCCTTCGGGTTGGGCATTAATCTAGCACAGCAGGGCAGTGTGTTAGGTCCTATTCTAGCGTTGCTCATTTCCTTTGTGCCATCGTATTTAGTGACTTATTACGGCGGTAAAATCGGCTACAACATGGGCAATAAATACTTATCCAAGCTTTATCAGGAAGGCTTGATGGATAAAGTGATGTATGTTTGCTCAATTGTCGGTTTAATGGTTATCGGTTCGATGATTGCCAGTATGATTGGCATCACAACGCCGTTGAAGCTGGGCAAGAGCTTTGTTTTGCAGGATGTGCTGGATAATATTATGCCGCAGATTTTGCCGTTAGGACTGACCTTTTTCATGTATTATCTGCTGCAAAGAAAAGTGCGCACCGGCTTAATGCTTTTGATCTGTATTGTCGGCGGCATACTTATGAGTGTTTTAGGCATTTTAAATTAAGGCGCAATCACCTATTAGGGGATTAAATAAATAGAAACCAAGGAGGAATTCAGAAAATGAATCCAAAAGAAATTGTCAAAAAAATTGTTGCAAAGCAAGAGGTTAAAAACGTAATCTTTGTCGGCTGTGGGGCGTCTAAAGCTGACTTATATCCTGCCAAATATTTTTTGGAACAAAATGCGCAAGTCTTGCGAGTAAGTCATTATACAGCAAATGAATTTAATTTCGCTACACCTGCTTCTGTAGATGAAAATACGGTCGTTATTTCTGCTTCTTTAGGCGGTACGACACCGGAAACAGTTGAAGCGAATGCCGTCGCTAAAGACAAGGGCGCGACCGTTATTAGTTTAACCAGAAGCGTGGATTCTCCGCTGACAAAAGATGCTGATTACGTCATTTATCACGGCTTTGCAGAAAGCTATGCCGCAAAACTGGAAAAAACCGGCTATTGTCTGGAGCTGGCGGTTGAGCTGCTAAACCAAGTGGAAGGCTATACTAATTACAACAAAATGCTGGACGGTTTTGCTGCGATTTACGAGCTGGCTCAAAGTAGTGCGGAAGCAGCACGAAAGGATGCAAAAAGCTTTGCTGAACGTTTTAAAGATGACCAACAGATTTATGTAATGAGCAGCGGCGCTACACTTGAAGTAGCCTACTCAACCTCTATTTGCTTAATGATGGAGATGCAGTGGCTTCATTCAGGCACATTCCATTCAGGTGAATTTTTCCATGGACCCTTTGAAATCGTTGATAAAGACGTACCGTTTATTTTATTTATGAATGAAGGTAAAACGCGCTCGATTGATGCCAGAGCATTGACGTTCCTGGAACGCTTTAATGCAAAGGTACAGGTGGTTGATGCATTGGACTTTGGCTTGTCCAGTCACATTGCCGCTGAGGTGCTTGATTACTTCAATCCATTCATCGTTACTGCTGTCTTCCGTGTGTACGCAGAGGCATTGGCCGCGGCTAGAGAACATCCCTTAACCAAGCGTCGTTATATGTGGAAACTTACCTACTAAAAGTGAAAAAGAGTGTGAGCCTAAGGTGCTTTTACTTTAGACTCACACTCTAAATACATAGAAACGGTAATCAAAAGTCAATTTCTTCGCAATTTCATAAAATCTGATTGCTTGAATCTAACCGACTTTTAGATAAAAGAACGTGCAGTTAGTTAAAAAGTTATAATGAATGTATGAAATAACAGGGATAGGTGATGAAGATGAGAAAAGAAATGAACGATTACTTATATGACTTGACACTACAGTTTCGTGAGGTACCAGAAGAAGTATTTTCTACTCATCATATTGCCCGCTCGCTACAGCTAAATCGCAGTACGATGAGCAGTTATTTAAATCAAGCGTTTCGCGAGAACGAATTGGTAAAAATTAAAAGCTACCCGACTCTTTTTTTGCATAAGCAGGCGTTACTGGATATAGGACTTACGCTTAAAAAAAAAATCTTTCAATCTATTGATGAGCTGCGACTGGAGCAGCCGCTCACTCATAGGGCTCTTGATACGGTCATCGGAGCTTCTGGCAGTCTGAAAACGTCCCTTGATCAAATCAAAACAGCTGTGTTGTATCCTGACAGCGGGTTGCCAATCTTGTTATGTGGCGCAAGCGGTTCAGGCAAAACGTATTTGGCCAATAAAATTTATGAATATGCGATCGAAGAACAGGTTATTGCCGCAGATGCACCGTTTATTTCGTATAATTGTGCTCAATATTTTAATAATCCTGAGCTGCTTTCTTCTGCGTTGTTTGGCCACATCAAGGGAGCCTTTACTGGCGCGGATGAACGACACAGCGGGTTGCTGGAAAAAGCGGACGGCGGGATTCTATTTTTAGATGAGGTGCATCGTTTATCAGAAGAAGGGCAGGAGAAGCTGTTTACTTTTATGGATACAGGTGCATTTTCCCCGATGGGCGACAACAGCATACGCAAAAGAGCTCGTGTACGACTGCTTTTTGCCACGACTGAAAATATCTACACGGAGTTTCTGCCTACCTTTTTGCGTCGTTTGCCGGTGATTGTTCATTTACCTAATTTTCAAAATCGTCCGCAGGCTGAGCGTATACAGCTAATCGATCTTTTTTTCATTGAAGAAAGCAACATCCTTTCACGGGAAATTCAAGTAAGCTATCAAATGCTGGATTTTCTGCTAAACTATGATCTGGAAGGCAATGTTGGTAAAATCAAGAATATCATTAAATACGCATGCGGCAGTGCCTATGTCCACCAAAAGAACCAGCCGCAGATTATCGTGACCCTGCAGGACTTACCAACCGAATACATGCTAAAATTCAAAGAGCAATTAAGCCGGCCGAAAAAAGAACGAGTCAATCGTAAATATCTTCCCCATACCAAGAGACAGATTCAATTAGAAAGTCGTGAAACCAGACAGCTACGGGAATTTTTTAAAACAATGCTTGAAGAATTTCAACGACTACAATTGAAAAAAATGACGACACAGCAGTTTATTGATACTACGATTCAGCGCGTGATTGAATTAATGGATGGATTTATTTTCCAAGGATCCTATGAAAAAGATCAATCCTTTTATGAAATTTTGATTTACAGCATTCGCCAAACCTTTGATTTTATGCAGGAAACGTACGGCTTTGCACAGGACGGTAATCGTGTGGTTGCACTAGCGAATTATCTGTATCTCAAAGATAAAAATGAGATTCTATCTTCTCAGAGGGCCTATCAGGCCTATTGGCAGGAGCTGACTATCTTTATGGATACGTTCATGAACACACCGCATTGGTACGCTAAAAAGCTGCTTTCTCATCTTTCGCAGCAGCTGGACCAGCCGGTTTTTGAAGAAGATGTGTTGTTTATCACGTTCTATTTCCATAGTTTGCACATTGCTGATTTTCCCAACGAGGTTAAAAGTATTGTACTTGCGCATGGCTATTCGACTGCCAGCAGTCTGGCCAATGTAGTCAACCGCATGCTGGGGAAAAACATTTTTCAGGCGTATGATATGCCAATCAACATTACGTTAGACAAAGTCGAAGCAGAGCTGAATCGTTATCTTAGTGATTATCGTACGGATGCCGGTCTGATTTTGCTGGTGGATATGGGGTCGTTTAATCAATTAAGTGAGAGGCTGGAAAGCAAGCTAACCGGACCGCTTTTAATCATTGATTACGTCAGTACACCGCTTGTTTTAGAAGTAGGAAATCAGATTATCAACGGCAAAAGTATTGTAGAAATCTATGAAGAAATTGGCGAAAAGCATCAGATTCATAAACAAATGACTTTACCGAAAATTAAAAAGAAAAAAGCTATTCTTACCTGCTGTTACACAGGGCTTGGCAGCGCCAATCAAATTCGTGACATTATTCAAAAATGCTTGGGGGAATCCGCTCACGAGCTGACGATTATCCCTTATGACTATCATAAGCTGCTGGACAATAAAACCTTCGAAACACCTTTTAAGCTCTACGATGTATTAATGATCATCGGCACGGAGGATCCTAAAATCCAACAAATCCCTTATCTTAGTCTGGATCAATTAATTAACGGCGCGGCGATTACTGATTTTGTAGCAATTTTAGAGCAGCATTTTGAGTTGGAGGATGAGCATTTAAAAGAAGAACTGATTTTCAACTTTTCAATTAATAAAATAGTTGAGAATTTAACTATTCTTGATGCGGATAAGCTATTACGCTTAGTGCAGCGGGCAATTGCAGAAGCAGGACGTCTTTTAGGAATAGAGTTTTCCAACAATCAGTTATTTTTACTTTATCTGCATTGCTGCTGCATGATTGAACGTATCCTGCGTAAAGAAAGTGTGGATGAGCAAGAAGATCTGGAAGAATATCTACAAAGAGAACGCGGTAGGCTAAAAGCTATCCACCAAGCTTTTTGGGAAATTGAAAATGAATATATTATTCACATTCCTGATCTTGAGCTGCGTTTAATTAATGATATTATCAATGGATAGGAGTGGTAGCAATGGAAAAAGCAGTTATTTTTGATATGGACGGGGTCTTAATCGACAGTGAAACTTATTATTTCAAACGGAGAATGCAGTTTCTACAAGAAAAGGGCGTCACGTCCGGTTCCACTCAATTAACTGATTTTGTCGGAAAAACAGAAGCAGGTATTTGGGAAACCATGATTCCAACAGATGAACACTTAAGAGAAACCTTGCGAAAAGAATATCAGGTCTTTCGGAAGCAGCATCCCATTCAGTTTGAAAAAGCTTTGCGCGCTTCTGCATATACCGTGCTAAAGACCTTAAAACGGCAAAAATACAAGCTGGGGTTAGCTTCGTCATCGCCGCGCAGTGAAATTGAACAGTTTTTACAGACCTGCTGTCTAGAGGACTTTTTTGATTATGTAATCAGCGGTGAAGAGCTTGAAAAAAGCAAGCCTGACCCAACCATTTATTTATTGGCACAAAAGCAGTTGAACTGTGAAAAAAACTTTGCTGTCGAGGATTCTACGATTGGGATTGCTGCAGCGAAAGCTGCAAATTTGTACACAATTGCCTTGAAGCAGAACTTTCCTGTTGATCAAAGCCAGGCGGATGTTGTGATTACTGATTTGTCTGAAATCGCAGACATTGTTGCAGAGTAGTAAAACTAGCCTGGATTTTATGAAAATTTTCAGAAAGTTTAAGATTTATAATGATTCTTTGCAAGTAACTTTACTAATGACGATAGTTGCAGTATAACTTGAGTTTGAGGTGAAGAATGTTGAAAAAGTTTATCAAGGATGATTTTTTTAGTAAAGGACACATATTTACAAAAATACGACAGTCCTTATTTGCTATTATTATGTGGATTCCCGTACTTCTGCCTATTTTAATCACAGCCAATTCAACAGTTTTCAGAAAAGTGAAGGACCAATTTTATAGATGGGATTATCGCGGTGGGTTTGTACTATATCGAAATTTAACAGCTGAATTGGTTTTCTTTCTGATTGCTGTTGTTATTATCGCATTTCTACTTGCGCATCGTAACAACTATCGCATGGAACATTATTACAAGCAAAAGAAGATGTATGATGAAGCGAAATTAGAACAAAAAGCCAAAGCTTTAGAAGCTATCTATACAGAGCGTTTTGGCGATCAGACATTCAGAGAAAACGTCACTTATTATTCGGTGGCGCCAGAGAAAAATCTGGCAGACGACTTGGTTAAAGAAACCTTTCGACAATTGGAGGAATCAAAATAATGAGCTTTCTTAATTATTTATTATCCTTGCTGGTTCTTTATCCGATTGTGGGTGCCTTTTGCTGGATTATCGGCGCCTTTTGTTATAAGTTTATTTATCGTCATGAAGTAACTGAGTTTCGCAAGCTTTCTACAGAGGAACAGCCATTTATCACGATCATGGTTCCGGCTCATAACGAAGAAGTAATGATTGAGCAAACGATTGAGTATCTGGCAACAGAACTGCAGTACAGCAATTATGAAATTCTAGTGGTTGATGATGGTTCAACCGACAGTACACCAGTTATTTTGCAGAAATTGCAAGCAAAATATGATTGCCTGCGGGTGATTCATATTGAGGATAACAAAGGAAAAGCACATGCGTTTAATATTGCTATTTCTTTTGCTAAAGGAGAGTACATTTTAAGTAATGATGCAGACACGATTCCTGAGCCGAATGCACTGCAGAAATATATGAATTATTTTATGACAGAAGAAGGTCAAAATATCGCCGCTGTCACAGCGAATATGGATGTTCAAAACCGAACGCGGATTATTGAAAAATCGCAAACAGTAGAGTTCTCCAGCATTGTCGGTACAATTAAACGCGGCCAAATGGGCACTTTAGGTACAATGTACGCTTATAGTGGCGCGAATACCTTGTACCGCAAGCAGGCTGTATATGATGCCGGCTTATTTCGTCAAGACCGAGCGACAGAGGACATCAGTATCTGCTGGGATCAGCAATTTAACGGTTGGAAAGCTGTGTTTGCCCCTGAGATCATGTTTTATATGAATGTGCCTAGCTCGCTTAAAATGCTTTATCTCCAACGTAAACGTTGGGCAAAAGGCGGAACGGAGGTTTGGCTGACTAACTTCAAAAAGGTTTTTAGCCACCCTATTCAGAATTTAAGTAAGGTCGTCATGTTTGTCGATCAAACACTAAGTATTATTTGGAGCTTCTTTTATGTTGTTACTATGCTGTTGTTTCTGATTTCGGTCGGACATTTTGTGCTTACGCACAGCTATGAACATGTGCTTTACGTTATGGATTTGGTATTTATCTTTGTTACTTTTGAAATGCTTGCTGGGTTTCTACAGCTAGTTGCTGCTTTGCTGTTGGATGATAACGGGCAAAAATTGAAATATCTTTTCTTTGCACCTTTTTACATGCTGTGGTACTGGCAGATGAATGCACTAACGATTGTTACGACCTTTATTCCCGCAGTAAAAACGATTCTTGGCTTTGGTGTAGGTACGTGGAAAAGTCCGGAGCGAACGAAAATGATAAAGTAGTCACTGAAACAAAATACGAGTGTCACTTCAAAGGGGCGTAATTAATGAGTATGAAACAATCAGTCATGAGGGCTACAGCTCTCATGATTATTTGTTTTACGCTCTTTAATATAACCTAATAATTGGTAGAAAGTAGTAAGCTAAAACGTTCAGCAGAATATACAATATGTTTTTTAATTTTATTCAAATAAAAATATTAAAAATTAAGTTATTAAAACAAATTATTTGTGATTATTTCTAATGTTTTGGTTTTGGAAATATTCTTTTTAGTGAAAATGTTTGCTTATTAAATATAATATATTTATATGTTTATGCGCTATTTTCGTTGAAATGAATTGTTTCATCCTGTTTTATTTCCGTGTTGACATTATTTTATCGTTATTTTATAATTATCAAGGTAGCTTTTAAAAGGTTGTTGGAAATGTTTCATTTTAATTTAATTATGTTTTTATTATATAATAATTATATCTTTTTGAAGATTTATATCGGTTTAATTGTGGATTATACGTATTAAATCTTCAATGATAGACCCATCTAACGCAAGTCAACGATTTTGTAAATTCCTCGTATTTTCTCCTTGTAGTTCTTTCCTTTAACCTCTACCTAATAAAATCAATATGAATAAAAAGAGCGGAGTTGTGTATTGTGAAGAAATTTTTGACGTTAAGTTTAATATCAACCGTTGTTTTAAGTGGTCTTGCACCTAATTTGGCTTATGCCACAGAAGAGCAACAAGCAGGCGAACAGTCGGAAACAGCAAATTCAGTGATTCAATCAGAAGCGACCAGTGAAAGTACTGTGGATTCTACAGAAGTGCAAGAACAAACAACTGATTCATTGTCCGTTGAACAAGAAGTGCCAGTAACTGCTCAGAGTTTAAGTACCACTGATAATAGTGAAATTGAAGTGCCGAAAAAGGCAAGAGTTGCATCTGCTTCGCGGGCAGTCACTTTTCCGACTACAATTGCCAAAATTTTTCCAGATCCAAATTTAGCCCTTTATATGGCAAGCTCAAATGGATTGGATATTCCGATTGATGAAGAAATTACACAAGATGTTTTGACTAATTGGCTTGGGAATTCGTTGGCGATGACTGGGACAAACAAGGATCATTATTTCGAACTGACTCCTATATGGGGAGACATTCAATCGCTAGAAGGCTTACAATATTTGACAAATATTCAAGAGGTGAGATTATCATTAAGTGGGGGAAACGTTGCATCAGGTGATCTTACTATTTTAGAACAGATGCCGCAGCTAAATAAAATTGATTTAGATGCTGACTCGCTAACAGATAACAGTTTAACAGTACTTGCTCAATTGCCTAACTTGAAGGAATTAAACTTGACTGCCAATCTTACTGATTTAACACCGATGAATCAACCTAATGTTCAAATAGAAAAACTTAATATCAGCCATAACCCAGTCACTTCCTTGGAACCGTTACGGGCAATGACAAAATTAAAAGAGTTGGATTGCTCGCAGACTGGAGTAGCTGATCTTGTTGGGATCGAATCCTTGCCGCTTGAACGATTGAATGTTGCGATGAATACTTCCTTAAGTGATATTTCAGCAGTGGCGACTATTAAAACATTGAAAGAGCTTAATGCTAGTTTTTGTAACATCACCGATATCACTCCTGTGGAAGCTTTAACTTCTTTAAATGTATTAGCACTAGCAATGAATAAAATAACTAATATTGATCCGGTAAAAGATTTAGTGAACTTGGAGTATTTGGCATTAGGCTATAATCAAATCTCCGATATTACTCCTGTGCAAAATTTGGTAAATATAAAAGATTTAGCCTTTGAAAGCAATCAAATCTCAGACATTAAAGCCCTGAAAAATATGACACAGTTGGTAAATATCGGTTTAACAGGAAATAAGGTATCAGATATTCGTCCATTAAAAGGCGCAGCCGATACGCTTGAACAAGCATATTTAGATCAAAATAAGATTTTAGATTTTAGTGTATTTCAAAGTAGTACGAGTGTTGTTTTAGGAGCAGATCAGGAAATACATGTAATCGGCAAAAGAACAGGTGAGCAAATTGTATTAACAAACCCTGCCCGCAGTACAGACGGCTCCATTTTAAAACCTGTTTCAATTTCAGATAACGGGACTTACGATGAAGCAACTAACCAAATTACTTGGACAAATATTCCAGCAGGCACTGAAGTATCCTATACATTTGACCAAGTAATTGGAGATTTCAATGGACTAGAACTACGTTTGAGCGGCACGGTCTATGTAGACGGAAGCGAAGATGATGTTCCGCCAGTCATCACAGCGGACGACAAAATCAGCTATGAAGTGAACAGCACAGTGACAGCAGATGATTTCTTAAAAGGAGTTCATGCGGCCACGGACGATGGCTCACCAATCGAAAGTGACTTCGACCAAGTAGTGGATTTAACTACACCGGGAAACTATGAAGTGACATTAACAGCGAAAGATGCAGCAGGAAATGAAGCAACACCGGTAAAAGTAACGGTAACAGTAACACAAGCGCCGGACACAACTGCGCCAGTCATCACAGCGGACGACAAAATCAGCTATGAAGTGAACAGCACAGTGACAGCAGATGATTTCTTAAAAGGGGTTCATGCGGCCACGGACGATGGTTCGCCAATCGAAAGTGACTTCGACCAAGTAGTGGACTTAACTACACCGGGAAGCTATGAAGTGAAATTAACAGCGAAAGATGCAGCAGGAAATGAAGCAACACCGGTAAAAGTAACGGTAATTGTTTCTGAACCGACAAAAGATCCGGATGGTGACCAAAATATTGAAGATGATAAGCCTGTTCCGCCAGGTGATTCGGAAGAACCGAAAGACCAGCCCAAGGATAGCTCAAATGATGAGCCGAAGAATAATACAAATGATCCTTCTTCAAATCAAAAAACAGAGGAGCCTGTGAAGTCAACCGACACTCATTCTAATGGATCAGTTTCGGCAACAAATCATCAATATCATACCAGCTTGCCTAACACAGGAGAAGCTCGTTCGACTATGTACACAATTTTCCTTGGGGTGTTTCTATTAGCCGGCAGCTTTTATGGTTTCTTTCAAAAGAAAAAATACTTGAAAAAGTAAATAATTAAAATGCAACGAAATCACTGGATGGTAAACTACCATTTTACATCCGGTGATTTTTTTGTCATTTATAATTGACAAAAGCAATAACGTAAGCTAAACTATTTTTGTCATATATACAAGACAGTTTTGAGAGGTGTGCTATGAACAATATCAGAAAATACAGAAAATTAGCTGGGATATCACAGGCGGAATTAGCGAGAAGAATTAAGGTTGCCCGCCAAACCATTAATTTGATCGAAAACGACAAATACAATCCGTCACTTGAATTATGTATTCGCTTAGCTAAAGTATTGGGCACCGATTTAAACACTTTATTTTGGATAAATGAGGGGGAAGAATAGTGAAAAGTTTAGACAATTATTTATTAAAACGATATGTAGGCTATGTCAATGAGCGTGATGAATATCAAAAGTCTAAAATTTATCAAACGTTGGCTAATGCTAATCTATTGACGATGTATCTAATCAGCTTATTTATGTTGATTAGTTTGGGTTGGGATGCGATGCATCAGCAGTTTACGTTGGGAACGATCCTACTGTTTCTCGCGCAGCAGATAAATTCGTACTATATTTTATTCAAGATGAGAAAATACCAACTGGCCCACTCGGAATTCTATGATGAAGCTTCCTATCAAGCTGCTGCTAAAGGGCTCAAAAGAAAGGCGGTTTGGGCCGGTGCTAATTGGGGGATTATCATGTTTGTAATGATGAATTTTGTCTTTCCAGCTCTGGGAAAAGAACCGATTCACGTGACGTGGATAAGCGTAGCGATTTATGTAGTTACCGGCGCACTTTTTGGTTCAACAATGTATGCACTTGCGAGAAGTCAATTAAAATTAATTAAGGAAGAATAAAGGAGAAGATAGGATGAAACTTGCAAAAATGAAGCAAGAAGAGTTTAATGAATATTTAAAAACAGCCGTTTCAGAATACGCACAAGACAAAATTAAAGCAGGAACCTGGGAAGAAGCAGAAGCGTTACAGCTGGCGCAAAATAGCTTTGATGAATTACTGCCGGAAGGACCACAAACAAAAGATAATTATGTCTTTTCTATATATACATCAGAAATCGGCGAGCCAATCGGACTGATCTGGGTGAAAGTGACGGCGCAAAAGGGCTTCATTTACGATTTTATGATCGCAGAAAAGTATCGTGGCCAAGGTTTTGGCAAACAAGCACTGCTTGAAATAGAAAAATGGGCAGCGGAGCAAGGTCTGGCAGAGCTAGGATTGCATGTGTTTGCGCATAATCAAACCGCTTATGGATTGTATAAAAAAATGGGCTATCTGGAAACGGATATTACCATGGTAAGAAAGATAAAATAAATTTACTACTTTAATAAGAATTTGTGAAAAAGCCTCCGTTCCATTATAATAATACCGACAGAGGTGGTGGGAAAATGAATACTAAAGAAAAAATGTTAGAGCTGATTAAAAAGAAACAATCCGGCGGCAGAGTCAGCCAAATGGCGGCACCTAAAAATGATCGTAAAAATATGAGAAAAGGTCCGAAAATTTACAATAAATAGCAGAATTCTTAAAAAAACGAGCGTGAAGCAAAAGTGTTATTTACTTTTGTCTCACGCTCTAAGTACGAATAAACGGCGGGAGCAGAAGCAACTCCTTCGGAAATAAGCCGAAATTCACAAAAATTTGAAAAACAATTTTCGTGAATTCCTTCTTATTTCTCGGAGTTTAACACTTCTGTCCCAGCCTCCTTCCATATAATTAGCTTAATTCAATTCTTTTCGCAGTTTTTGAATGATTTTCTGTTTTCGGTAAGTTTAGCTTTAATACACCATTTTTAAATTCGCCGGTAATCTTGTCTTCATCCACATTTGGTAGGTAGAAGGAACGGTTGTAAGAAACCAGGCTTCTTTCTTTGCGCAAATAATTTTGTGTGTCATCTTTTTCTTCAGAATGGGATTCATGCTTTGCGGAGATGGTTAAGGTGTTGTCTGAATACTCAACAATCGTATCTTCCTTATCGCATCCGGGCATATCTGCTGTCAGTTCGTAATTATTGTCATTTTCCTTAATGTCTACTTTAGGCACATTGGAAAAACCAAAGAAATCGTTAAACGCCGGACTAAACACATCATGAAAATCAGGAAACATATCACGCATACTTGGAACATTTGCCATAATGAATCATCCTTTCTAAAAAGTATTTATTGCTTTTACACTTCTGTATTAATACTTTTTTGCTAAAAATGCAAGTAAAATGAATTTTCAAGCATCAATGCGTTACACTAATAAGTACAAAGAAACCAAAATGAAGGAGCAGACCGACATGCAAACACAAGAAGAGCTCCAAGCAGCAGTGAAACAATTCCTCACGCAGCATCAATGTTTAAAGACCTATGATCATTGTTTGGATGTGGGCAACTATGCATTTGAGCTAGGTAAGAAGTTTTTAAAAGATCCTTATAAAGCACAGATTGCGGGCTATTTACATGATATATCGGCTATCTATCCAAACGAAGAACGTATTTCTGTTGCCAGAAAAATGGGGCTTGATTTATATAAAGAAGAGTTGGATTTTCCGTTGATTATTCATCAAAAAATTTCTAAGGAAATGGCGCTGCGGCAATTTGGCGTTACTGATTCGGAAATTCTCTCTGCGATTGAATGCCATACAACGCTAAAAGGGGATTATTCGGCTGTGGATCTAGTTGTGTTTGTGGCAGATAAAATCAAATGGGATCAAGCGGGGAAGCCGCCTTATTTAGATGGTTTATTGCAGGCGTCAGCTTTTTCTTTGGAGCAGGCAGCGGCTTATTATATTGATTATTTGCTGAATCATGAAATTAAAGTCCTGCACCCTTGGCTGTTGGCGGCGCATCAGACTCTGAAGCAACGGTTAAAATAGTTGATGAGGTTCGAGTATTTGAGTTAAAAGACCTTTACCTGTTGAAAAATTTGATTTTGCTTGTTGCTGAAGTCGCCGTTTATGTCTATACGTGTTTAGAGCGTAAAACAAAAGTGTGTTTCATTTTTTGTTTTACGCTCTTTTCGATTTTTATTCTTCTGTGGAGCGCTGTGAGTGATTTTGTTGAAATTCTGTTAAAATCTGCCGCACTTCATCTGTTGATTTTGTATTCATCAAGGTTACCCGCAGATCACTTGCTCCGGGGAAGCCTTTTACGTATATTTTGAAAAAGCGATGGAGACCGACAATAGAGCGCGGAATTAACGGCGCATACTGATCCTGTAAATCAAGCTGCAGCTGCAGCAGACCTAGTAATTCCTGCGGTGAGTGTTCTCTTGGTTCTTTTTCGAAAGCATAAGGATTTTTGAAGATACCTCGTCCGATCATAATGCCGTCTACGCCATATTTTTCTGCCAGCTCTAAACCTGTCTGACGATCAGGAATGTCGCCGTTAATAGTAATTAGCGTTTGCGGGGCAATTTGATCGCGCAGTGCAACAATTTGCGGAATCAGATCCCAATGTGCAGGAACCTTACTCATTTCAGCTCTTGTGCGTAAATGAATGGATAGGTTAGCGATATCCTGTTTAAGTATATGAGTGATCCAGCTTTCCAGCTCACTAATTTCATTATAGCCAATTCGCGTTTTAACACTTACCGGCAGGTTACCGGCTTTTGCTGCGGCGATTAGTTCCGCAGCTACTTCCGGTCTTAAAATTAAACCGCTGCCTTTTCCACGTCCAGCAACGTTTGGAACCGGACAGCCCATATTTAAATCAATACCTTTAAAGCCCATTTCAGCTAAGCCTAAGCTCATTTCTCGGAAAAATTCTGGCTTGTCACCCCAAATATGAGCGACCATTGGCTGTTCATCTTCAGTAAAAACTAAACGTCCACGCACGCTTTCTTTACCATCTGGATGACAATAGCTGTCGGAGTTGGTAAATTCAGTAAAAAAAACATCCGGTGCGCCGGCTTTTTTCACCACATGTCGAAACACAACATCCGTCACATCTTCCATTGGTGCTAATATGAAAAAGGGCTTCGGCAGCTCTGCCCAAAAATTATTTGTCATTTTTATACTCTCCACTCTCTACTTAATTGCTATCCAGCATTATACTAAGAATTACCGAAAGAATCAAAAAAGAAATTTACTATGCTTGTTAAATCAATTAATACAAATGATTGCTTGACACTACATAGATATTTATCTATATTATAATATAGATAAATATCTATGTAAGGAGGCGGACTGTTTAAAATGAACTATGAAAAAACGTCATTGATACTCAAAGCCATGGCTGATTCTAAAAGACTGCAGATTATTGATCTTTTGTCAGGCGGTACCTTATGTGCTTGTGAGGTATTAGAGCATTTTGATTTTACACAGCCGACGCTTTCTCATCATATGAAAGTGTTGGAAAAAGCAGGCATCGTTTCGGTAAATAAGCGCAGTCAATGGCATCACTATACCTTAAGAGCCGACTTTGTTGAAGAATTTATGTCGTCAATGACCTTGTTGCTTGCAAAAAGTCCAATGACAGAAAGCTTCCAAGAACCAAATGATCAACTCATTGATAAGGAGATAGTGATTAAATGACCTATGCATTAGAACTAAAAGAATTGAAAAAAGTCTATTCGACTGGCGTCCAAGCCCTGCGCGGGATTGATTTAACCGTAGAAGAAGGCGACTTTTATGCATTGCTGGGACCAAACGGCGCCGGTAAATCCACGACCATTGGAATTATTACATCACTGGTTAACAAGACATCAGGTAAAGTAAAGGTTTTTGGCTATGATTTAGATACGGATTTAGTTCGGGCGAAACAGCAAATTGGCTTAGTTCCGCAAGAATTTAATTTTAATCCGTTTGAAACTGTCCAGCAAATCGTGGTGAATCAGGCTGGTTATTATGGTGTTTCCCGTAAAGAAGCGCTTAAACGGAGTGAAAAGTACCTAAAGCAATCTAATTTATGGGAGAAACGTAACGAACGTGCCCGGATGCTTTCCGGCGGTATGAAACGTCGTTTGATGATTGCTCGAGCTCTAATGCATGAGCCGCGTTTGCTTATTTTGGATGAACCAACTGCTGGTGTGGATATTGAATTAAGACGTGAAATGTGGGAGTTCCTAAGAGAATTGAATGAAAGCGGCACAACGATTATTTTGACGACACATTATTTAGAAGAAGCAGAAATGCTGTGCCGTAATATTGGCATTATTCAATCGGGTGAACTGATTGAAAATACCAGTATGAAATCACTTTTGGCAAAGCTGCAGTTTGAAACCTTTCTTTTTGATTTAGCGCCTTACGAAAAAGCACCTGAAATTATCGGGTATAAAAATCTGCTGGAAGATGAGTTGACGCTGGCTGTAGAAGTTGAACGTAATCAAGGAATTAATGGAATTTTTAGGCAGCTTACAGAACAGGGGATTAAGGTTCTTTCCATGCGCAATAAGTCTAATCGTTTAGAAGAGCTGTTTTTAAAAATTACAGAAGAAGATCATCAAGTGGAGGAAAAAAATGTCTAATCTTTATCTTACAGCGTTAAAAAGCTTAGCAGTCAAAGAAACAAACCGTTATTTGCGGATTTGGGTTCAAACACTGGTACCGCCAGTGATTACAACCTCTTTGTATTTTGTTATTTTCGGAAAAATGATCGGCGGGCGAATCGGTGACATGGGTGGGTTTTCTTATATGGAATTTATCGTGCCCGGCTTGATCATGATGTCTGCGATTACCAGCTCTTATTCTAATGTATCCTCTTCCTTTTTCTCACAAAAGTTTCAGAAAAATATTGAAGAATTATTAATTGCGCCGGTTCCAACCCACGTAATTATCTGGGGCTTTGTGATCGGTGGAGTTGGTCGTAGCGTCTTGGTTGGTGCATTAGTTACCATGATTTCGTTGTTTTTTGTGCCGCTGCATGTTTACTCTTGGCTGATTGTTGTTGTCACCTTATTGATGACCGCTATTTTATTTTCATTAGCCGGCTTATTAAACGGTATTTTCGCGCAATCCTATGACGATGTGTCAATTGTGCCAACGTTTGTCCTACAGCCGTTGACGTATCTTGGCGGCGTCTTTTACGCGATTTCCATGCTACCGCCCTTTTGGCAGGCTGTTTCAAAAATCAATCCGATTGTTTATATGATTTCCGGCTTTCGTTTTGGCTTTTTAGGCACTACCGATGTTCCTATCGCAGTTTCTATGACTATTTTAATTTTATTTATGGTTGTTCTTTATGCTATTTGTTGGTATTTAATCAACAAAGGTCGCGGCTTAAGAAGCTAAAGATGTAAAACAGACAAGATGAAAAAGAGCTTAACTCTTTTCATCTTGTCTGTTTTTTAATAGAAGAATGGCGGTACCAATGAAGAAAATACCCATCAAGGCTGGAAACGAATGACTGACAAGGATATACAGTTGCCCGCCAATGATCGGACCAATTACTCTGGATAAGGCTTGAATACTCTGGGCGCTGCCTTGAATAAGTCCTTGCTCACTATCATTCACAGATTTCGAAAGCAGACCATTAAAGGCAGGACCGAAAACAGCATCTCCTATCCCGAAAAATACAATCCCGAAAATAAAAACTGGAGCAACAACAGTAACCGAAGATAAAGCAATCAAGGCATAGCCGATTAACTCGCTACTCATGCCTAGAAGCATAATCTGCTGATCAGACAGCTTTACAAGCAACCGCGGCATAATCAACACTTGTGAGAAAATATCTAGCAGGCCAATGATTGAAAAGGTGAAACCGATCAGTAGCGGCTGCCATGCGAAGGTATCTATTGAAAATTGGGAGAAAATGGCTTGGAGAGAACCGTTAGGCAACCAAAGTAAAAAGCCGGCAACTAATAATCGTTTAACTGAATGAAAAGAGAAGACACTTGTTAATTGTACGAAAGGGTTAAGTTTTTTTAGGGCAAGTACAGATGACCGCTGCCTTTTTTTTAAGCTTTCCGGCATAAATAAATAGCCGTACACCGCATTTAAAAGGGAAATAACAGCGGCAACGTATAACGGAACACTGTCTCCGAAAGTAGCCAGCAATCCGCCAAGCAAAGGGCCAAGCGCGGTGCCTGCACCTACTAAAGCGCTGATCCAGCCAAAGTATTTCGTGCGTTCTTTTACAGGAGTACGATCAGAAAAATAAGCAAAAAGAGCTGAAATCTCGCCGCCGGTTACGCCTTCGATTATACGTCCTAAAAACAAAACCCACAGCGTACCACCCAGTCCTAAAATAAAATACCCTAAAGCAGAGCCAGCTAAGCTACCGATTAATACAGGACGTCGTCCGTAGTGATCACTCAAAGCACCTAAAACAGGAGCGGCTAAAAAAACGGCAAATGCATAGACGGACATTAATAACGTAACAGCTGTTGCCTGTTGATTAGGGTGTTTTACATAAGTAGCTACTAAAAATGGCAACACTGGACTAACAATAGTTAAACCTAAACCAGTTAAAAAAACAGAAATAAAGCCGAATATTAATGCATGTTTATTTGATGAATATGACATAAAAAACCTCTTTTTTCGAATTTTAGTTTCCTTGGAAACAAAATGAGTGTACAGCTTTATTGTTTCTTTGTCAACAAAAAAAGAAGATTTTCCACAGATCAATTTTTTAGCGTTTTTCCTTAAGCAGCCTTTTTAAATGCTGACGGTAACGTCCGATAAACCGAAAAATAGTGTCGAATTCTTCTTTTGTCATTTGCTGAAAAACCTCCTGGTCGCGCTCTAAAAAAGAGTGATGTAGCTGCTGATGAATCGCATTGATTTTTTCACCGGCAGGCGTTAAGCGGAAATAGATTTCTTTTTTATTATGTTCATGCTGATAGCTTTCAATCAGCTCCTTAGCTACCAGCTTTTTCGTTAATTTGCTGATAGCACCACGTGTCATATAACTGGCTGCTGCAAGCTTAGTGACATTTACTTCTGGAATCAGAGCGATATGTTCAATCACTTCAACCTCATTCAAGGTATAACCTGCTAAAGCTGATTCCAGTTCTGGTTTGTTAAGCCAAATAATTTCATTGGATAAATCCATTAACTCACTCATTAATTGCTGTCTTTTGTCCATTCACGTTCTCCTTCGCTTTTTATTTAGTATAATTATTTTTTGTTTCTTTTGCAACAAAACAATTTTATGTTGAACTTTCTTTTTAACAGGCTTGTTTAGTTATTTTGAGCAATGGTAACGGCAGTTGCACTGGCTGTTACAATAATCAGCATAATATCAGAATTAATCATTTGATTGTAATTTATATTTAAAGCGACTAAAGCATTTGCTTGGCGCTGTTCCGCTTGTTCAATAAGGTCATTGAGGGCTTTTTTACGGGCTTCTTCGTATTCTTTTGAATAAGTAGTTGATTTGCCGCCAAATAGCCCTTTAATGCCGCTAATCGCGTCCTTTACAATGTTGATGGAAATTACCTGTTCGCTAAAAAGGGCACCTTTCGTTTCAGTAATTTGGGTTTGCGCAAAAGTTTCAGTCGTTACAATTTTCATCTCGATCGCTCCATTCCATATAGTACCAATGTTTATTTTTAATAAGTTGCTGTGTCAGCAAACTAGTTCGTTGCTTTTTCTTTATAAAGTGTTCCCTTTGGTAAAAAGCCAGTGCCCGCTGATTATTCTGGGCGACGTAAAGTGTTAAAGGTCGTTGGTGCTTACGTGCCAGTGCTTTGCAATGTGCGATTAACTGCTGACCTATGCCTTTGCTCCTGAATTTTGGCAAGACAGAAATAAAATCAATATACAGTTCGGTTTCCTTCACAGGATGTGAGAGGAGTGAGAGCAAAAAAGTCACTTTGATTCTGTCGACTATTGAATAATTATGTTTCAGTAAATGCTTTAAATAGTAATAGGTGTCGTTCTTCTTGGCTAAATAGAAGCAGCCTCCAATCCCACGTGGTGTATCAGCAAGAAAAATCTGGTCTGCTTTTGTTAAACAAAGAAACTGGCTAAGCGTGGAAGCGATGCGGTGTGCTTCCTGATCCGAAAACAAGCACGTCGTAAATTTGCTTTTAAAGCTTTCATAAATAAGTGCGGTCACCTTCTCCTCGATATCATGACCAGTATAGTCAGAAGCAGCTTTAATCGTTATGTTCATAGATGAACCTCCAAGGTATAAACGGTAATATCGTTGTAAGCTAAAGCACATAAAATATTCTCATAAAGCAAGAGCTGTAGTTTTGAACTGTCGCGTTGAAAAAAAAGCGGATCTGCTAAAAATTGTTCAGTTGCCGTAGTTACATCTGCTTCATCCTTCACTGCAAAACTTTTACAAGCATAAGTACCAGCTGGAAAAATAAAGTCCGCGTTTGACGGATCGCTTCTAAAGCAAGGAACAGGCACTTGATCTGACTGGACATAAAAAAGTTCGTCAGGTTGTACAACATCGTTTTTCACCATTGTCAAAAGATCCGGAGACTCCTGTTTTATAAAGGCAGCAGGTAGCTGTTGAAAGCAGCGTTCTCCTCTTTCGAAAAAGACAAATTCATCAAGCCGATACTTTTTCTGTGCAGAAAGAATGTTGCCCACGGTCTCTTTAATAGCTGTTAATTCATCGATTTGTTCCTGCAGAGCTGTTTCTGCATTTTTTAAAGTAGCTATGTTATTGGGCGCAGACAGACTGGCTTTGATTTCTTTAATAGAATAACCAATATTCCGAAAAACAACGATCTGATACAGTTTGTAGACATCCGCTTCGTTAAAAAAATAATAGCCGTTTGCCGGATTTTGTTTAGGTGTTAACAATCCTTTATCGATGTAATAACGAATCGTGTATTTGGAAAGATTAAATAATTGAGCGAGTTCTCCTGTGGATAAATGGTTCATACTTGCACCTCATCTGTTCGTTTGTTTTAGTATAAGCCGTGTAGCTGGTACACAGTCAAGCGCAAAAAAACAAGAGAAAAATTTTCTCCTGTTTTAAGTATTTAGGTAACAATAGTCCATTCATCAAGCGTTTTACCTGAGGCGTCAACTAATTCCAGCCAGGTGTTTGTCCCGCCAAAATATAAAAATAGACCCACTTCATTCACGCTTTTCAATAAAATATCTTCTGTTGTAACAAAGTCTTTTATTTGAGCTTGATGATCTTCTCTGATGCGTTGCCCCATTTTTGCTGCGAAGCCAAGTGAACCATCTTTGTTTAACGGCGGCTGTGCCATCATAGTAGCGCCGGCTTTCAGCAGCATTTCATTCCGTTTGATCCATAAAACAGTGGCTTTACTTTCACGTGTATCAATGAAAAATTCAATTTGGCTAACTTCTTTGGTCCATTTGTGGCGGGCTTTTGCAGGCTTGGCTTTTTCTTTGATGTTTTTTTCCTTTGGTTTAAATGAATAACCAAAGCCGGCTAAAACAAAGACTATCTGGTCTTTGTACTCGGAAATAGCTTTTTCATAGTTGGCAGGAATCTTGGCTTGATCTGCTGCTTCCTGTATGTTTTCATTTGCTTCAGCTGCCAGCAGCTGTTCCAAATAATCTACTTCCACTTCCCAAGGCGGCGTAATCAGCATGACTTTATCAAAGGACTCTTTTTGAATACGATCCTTTAAAAAGGTTTTGCCAATCCCAACCACCGTACGTTCTTTTATGAAAAGATAGACAGCAGCATGGGCTTTTTCCAGATCTGGATCATCACTGTTTAAAATGGTGATAGTTCCTTGATTGTTATGGAAGGTAATCGTAGTTTTGGTATCAGTTAATAAAACATCTAATTTACTTTTCATAGCAGTCTCCTAAGGTATGTCATTGTTAGTTGAAGTGTACCATGAAATGAAAAATAATCGAAAGTTAAAGGTTGACTTTTTTTAAAAGGAGCAGTAAGATATAAATGTAACTTAAATTGTTACTAAATAATTGGAGTGATCGACATGGCCATGTCAACGAAGCTAAGTGTTGCCATTCACATTCTCAGTCTGATCGAAATCGGTCCGCCTGAACGTGTAAATTCTGAATTAATTGCTGCCAGTGTAAATACGAATCCAGTCGTTGTTAGACGCTTGATGAGTAAGCTAAAAAAAGCTGGCTTCATCCACACAAGTCGCGGGGCAACACAAACTTATTTATTGAAACGCCCAGAGGATATTTCTCTTTATGAAATTTATACAGCAGTCGAATTGGATCATGATATCTTTAACATTCATCAAAATCCTAATCCGCATTGTATTGTAGGTGCAAATATTCAGGCGGCCTTGGAAAAACAATATGCAAAAGTTCAGCAAAGTATGGAAGCGGAATTAAAAGAGATCGCTTTAGCTGATGTTATTCAGCAAATAAAGCAGCCGGAGACCTAATGTCTCTTCTCTTTTTATATTTAAATGTAACAAAAAAAGTTTCATTAAAGAAAGGAAGATAAACATGAAAGTAGCAATCTTAGGAGCAAACGGTAAAGCAGGTTCAGCCATTTTGAAGGAAGCCAAAAAAAGAGGCTTAGAGGTTACGGCAATTGTCCGCAACAAAGAAAACATCACGGACGGCACTCCTGTAATTGAAAAAGATGTGTATCAATTAACAACAGAAGATATCAAAGATTTCGACGTATTAGTCAGCGCGCTAGGTTTTTGGGGCGATGTCAGTGAATTTACTGGCTCAACGCAGCATTTAATTGATATTTTGACCAATCAAAACACACGCTTACTAGTTGTAGGTGGAGCAGGCAGCTTGTATGTGAACCCAGAACATACTGTTCGTTTAAGTGAAACGCCTGATTTTCCAGACGGCTTTAAACCACTGGCAACAGCGATGGGTAAAGGGTTGACCTTACTTGAAAATGCTAAAAACATTCATTGGACTTACCTTAGCCCAGCAGCAGATTTCGATGCTGAAGGTCCAGTAACAGGCAGCTACGTTGCCGCTGGGGAAGAACTAGCACTTGATGCAGAAGGTAAGAGCTATATCAGCTATGGCGACTATGCAATTGCCATGGTGGATGAAATTCAAAATCAAGCCCATCCTAACCAACGCTTTAGCGTCCATCAATAAGAAAAAATCAAAAAGTATTTCCTGTGAAGTCATGGGAAGTGCTTTTTTATTTAAAAAAAATGTTCGATTTTAAATGTTTGATTGCAATTCATTTTATATCGCTATACCATAAAGACAACCACCGGTGGACGAATAAAAAGCAAAGGAGAAAAGATGAATAGTATAAATTTTCCAGAACAAAAAATTATTTACAAACGCCGCACAGGTTCATATGGTGAGGCGAACAAGCAACTGATGGAGGAATTTAAACAATGGCTGAAGAACCGACAATTACTTGACAAAGAAGCCGTTGTTTTAGGTATCCCGCAGGATGATCCGCGCCAAACCGCGCCAGAGCAGTGCCGGTATGATGTAGCGTTAGTTGTAGATTCATTTGACGACTACTCAGAAATCAAGCAAGCGATCCTGCCAGCTGGGAAATATGCGGTATTTACCATAGTTCATACAGCAGAAGCAATGAAGGAAACCTTTGCCAAAATGAACGATGTGTTGATTCGAGCCGGTTATGTTATTGATTCTGAACGTCCATTGATCGAACGGTATGCTGTCGACTTAATCAATCAAAATAAATGTCAGCTGTGCGTGCCAATAACCAAAAAGTAACGGAGCAACAAGCACATGACAAAATTGATAGATTTCTGCAAGCTGTTTCTAAGGCCAACTCACCTTCATTTTTCTATAATAAGATGAATGATTAAAGTGAGGAGTAGAAAAGTATGCATAATTTAACAATGACAAAGTCAAAGGGCTTATCTACATTTGATTTAAAAATAATCGGTATTATTTTAATGTTCATTGATCATATCCATCAAATGTTTGTGCCGATGGGAGCGCCTAATTGGATCGACTGGTTTGGTCGTCCTGTAGCAACACTGTTCTTTTTTGTGAGTGTGGTCGGCTTTAGCCATACAAGAAATAAAGAGAAGTACATGCTACGTCTTTACGTAGGAATGGTGGTTATGGCGCTGGGCAGCTTTGTTATACAAAATTTGGTCGGTTATGAAGAAGTTCAATTGATGAATAATATTTTCCGTGACCTTTTAGTAGGGGCCTTGATGATGTACGGTATAGATAAGATAGCTCAAGGCTGGTCAGCGAAAGCTTATGGCAAAGTTGCTTTAGGCGTGTTGCTTATTTTGTTTCCAATTCTTTCATCGGTTATTCTAATAGGATTAATGTCAAATACAGCCACTATTATGGTTGCTGTTTGGGCAGCAAACTTTGTTCCAGCAATAATGTTTGCAGAAAATAGTGTCATGGTCTTATTGATTCCATTGCTGTATTTAGCTAGAAATCAGCGCTGGCTACAGTGTCTGATGATTGCTTTGGTTGCAATTCTCTTTTTCGTCCAAGGTTCGACTCAATGGATGATGATTTTTGCCATCCTGCCAATCTGGCTGTTTAACGGGGAAAAAGGCAAGGGAATGAAGAGCTTTTTCTATTTCTTTTATCCTTTACACATTTGGATTTTGTATCTAATTTCCGCGTATATCTATCTGCACTAACGAGAAGTGGGCGGGACAAAACTAAAAAACAGTTTTGTCCCGCCCACTTCTTACGAATAAACGGTGGCCAAAAGTCAGGTTCTTCGTCTTTTACTCCAATTGCTCGAACCTAAACGACTTTTGGCTCAACCTTTGTTTGTTATGGATAACACTTAGCACACGGGGTTAAGCCTCGATTTTGTGCTTCTTCTAAAGTTGCGCTGTAGTAGTCGCCATTTCCGCATTTACGGGTATGATATTTTTCCCCTGTTCGTGTAACGAGTACGGTTGCACCGGATTCAGGGGTTGCTGCTTGTGCTTGCGCTGCCTCTTGTGCAGCCTGAGCTTCGGCGGCTTTTTGTGCCTCGGCTTCTTGTTTTGCCGCTTTTTGCGCTGCTTCTTTTTGAGCAGTCAGCAGCTGTTTGACGCTTTTGATACGGTTATCTAATTCAGAATTACCATTGGGCAGCTCTTTTATTTTAGCAAGTGCTTGGTTGTAGTGCTCGTCAGTGGGTTCTTGTTCCGCTTTCTCTACTGCTTGTCGCGCGTCGCTAAGCAGTTTTTCTTGCGTTTCTTTTTCCGAGATTTTCTGTTGGACAAGCGTTAAGCGTTTATTTAAGGCTATACGGTTTAAAGTTACCTCTTTCTTGACTAAAGCAGTAGCTGCTTCAACTTGTTCCTTGGTCTGTTTTTCTTCTGCAAGTGCGACTGCAGCATAGATGGGAATATTCTCTTTTACAATGGCCAAACGGTCAGTAAGATCCGATTCTTCTCTATCTAATGAAGCAATCAATGTCGCTGCTTCATCGTAATTTTTTTGTGTAGGATTATTTTCCGCTATTGCTAAAGCAGATTTGGCTTTAGCCACTATTTTTTCTTTGTCAACTTTGTTATTTAACGCAGCGATAAACTCTTTAGACGGTTTGACTTCAATTGTTTCTGCTTTATCCGTTGAACCCATAGAAGCGACAAAGGTTAGTTTCTGTGGCTGGTCGTCTTTTAATGTGACCTTGTAGGTAAAACTTTCACCGTTATTTTTGACTTTTTCCCCATTTACAGTGATTGTGCTTTGTTCATTCGTCTTCCCCTTAATAATGGCTAGACCTTTTTCATTTGTTTCAAAAGAATCATCAGTAAATACCAGCTTAGGCGTTGGCTCATTAAGTGCAACAGAAAGAACGAACAGCAGGAAGCCAGCACCTGTAAGCAGCCAGGCTTTTCTCTTAGCTAGCGGCTTTTTCCTGTTTTTTACAACAAAAATAATTCCTGCAATAAACCCAATAAACCCCAATAAAAAAAGAACTGTCGACATTATTTTATAACTCCTTTTCATCTTTATTAATCAAATTGTACCATAATATTTATTACGTGTTAATTTAATTATTGTTTTAATTAATAAATCTTTTTTTTCGGTATAAAAAATTTCCTGTGATAAAATGAAATGAGAAAAATTCTACGTATCTTAAATAGAGAAGGGGAGAAAAATGAGAGCAGAGATTATAGCAGTTGGTACAGAGCTATTATTAGGACAAGTTGTAAATACAAATGCGACTTTTCTTTCCGAAGAGTTGGCCTCTTTAGGGATTGAAGTTTATTATCATACAGTAGTTGGCGATAATCCACAGCGTTTAGAGGCTTTGTTGAGGACGGCGCAGCAACGGAGTGAGCTGATCGTTATGTGCGGAGGCTTGGGACCAACCGGCGATGATTTAACAAAAGACGTTGTTGCAGCGCATTTGAATAAATCATTGATACAAGACGAACAGGGACTAAAGCACTTGCATGAATTCTTTGAATTTTCGAAGCGTAAGATGACAGAAAACAATTTAAAACAAACACTAATTATTGAAGGAGGCTATGGTATTCAAAATCCGACCGGCTTAGCTGTAGGTTCACTCATCACCCAAGAAAATACGACATACTTGCTGCTACCCGGTCCACCAAA
Source organism: Enterococcus sp. UD-01 (assembly GCF_044909655.1). NCBI lineage: Bacteria > Bacillati > Bacillota > Bacilli > Lactobacillales > Enterococcaceae > Enterococcus > Enterococcus sp. UD-01. Next base: position 35,471 of record NZ_JBIYEU010000021.1, read on the forward strand.
CGAATTAAAACCGATGTTCCTACAAAATGCTCGTCCTTTGCTGATTTCGCTATTTCCGCAAAGTGAGCAACTGGTATCCAGAGTGCTGCGCTTTTTCGGCATCGGTGAATCCCTTTTAGTTACTGAGTTGAAAGAATTGATCGACGGTCAAACGAATCCAACGATTGCTCCTTATGCTAAACCAAACGAAGTTACCTTGCGCTTAACTGCAAATGCGCCGGATGAAAAAACAGGAGAACAGCTGCTCGACAAAGTAGAAGAGCAGATTATGGCAAAGGTTGGTGCTTATTTTTATGGCTATGGGGATGAAAACAGCTTGGCAGAAGTCACGGTTGCTGCTTTAAAAAGAAATAATAAAACTATTTCAGCTGCAGAGAGTCTAACCGGCGGCTTATTTCAAGGAATGCTGGCAGATGTTTCTGGCGTTGCCGAAGTTTTCAAAGGCGGCTTTGTCACGTATTCTTCAGAAACCAAAGAACAATTTTTGAAAATAGATCCACAATTAATTGAAGAACATGGTGTAGTAAGCGAAGAGTGTGCGATTGCCATGGCGGAACAAACACGGAAATTAGCCGATGTGGATTTTGCTGTTTCATTTACTGGTGTTGCTGGTCCAGCTGAATTGGAAGGACAGGCTCCGGGCACTGTCTGGATCGGCTTGGCTGAAAGAGGCGAACCTACTTACGCTCAGCTTTATCACTTTAACCGTGACCGCACGTATATTCGTCATAGTGCTGCTATGACGGGGCTTAGCTTAGTTTTAAAGGCAGTTACTAAGAAAAGTTAAAAAGGCGAATGTTTGTTCGTTTTTTGCTTGCTTTTTTCGAACAGAACAGTTATGATAGATGTATTGAAAAGGAACTCAAATCGTTTATATATAAGGAGGATTATCGATTGGCAGATGATCGTAAAGTGGCTTTAGATGCCGCATTGAAAAAAATTGAAAAGAACTTTGGTAAAGGCTCAGTAATGAAATTAGGGGAAAAAGTTGACCAACAAATCTCAACTATTCCTAGTGGTTCATTAGCATTAGATGTTGCTTTGGGTGTAGGTGGTTATCCACGTGGACGAATCGTTGAAGTATATGGACCTGAAAGCTCAGGTAAAACAACCGTAGCCTTGCATGCGATTGCTTCTGTTCAGCAACAAGGCGGAACTGCCGCATTTATAGATGCGGAACATGCCTTGGATCCTCAATATGCGCAAAAATTAGGTGTAAACATCGACGAGCTCCTTCTTTCACAACCGGATACTGGTGAACAAGGACTGGAAATCGCTGATGCTTTAGTATCGAGTGGTGCGATTGATATTGTTGTTATTGACTCAGTTGCTGCGCTGGTTCCTCGTGCGGAAATTGACGGTGAGATGGGTGCCAGTCACGTTGGGCTGCAGGCTCGTTTGATGTCTCAGGCATTACGCAAGCTTTCCGGCTCTATTAACAAGACAAAAACAATTGCCATTTTCATCAACCAAATTCGTGAAAAAGTTGGCATCATGTTTGGTAATCCTGAAACCACACCGGGCGGACGTGCCTTGAAATTCTACGCAACCGTTCGTTTGGAAGTAAGACGTGCTGAACAGTTAAAGCAAGGAACGGATATCATTGGTAACCGGACCAAAATCAAAGTCGTTAAAAATAAAGTAGCGCCGCCGTTTAAAGTTGCTGAAGTTGACATTATGTACGGGCAAGGAATCTCTCAAGAAGGAGAGCTACTTGATATGGCTGTAGAAAAAGACATCGTGGATAAGAGCGGTGCTTGGTACAGCTATAAAGAAGAACGGATCGGCCAAGGACGCGAAAACGTTAAAGTCTATATGATGGAACACCCAGAAATGGTCGAGGAAGTATCAAAACGCGTGCGTGACGCTTATGGTATCGGTGACGGTACAACGATGATTGAAGTTGAAGAAGGTCAAGAGGAATTACCGTTAGACGAAGAATAATATAAAAAAAGCCAGTCTGTATCATTAAAAACTGCTGATTTTTAAACAGAGTATCTTGTTTGCTAGGTAGGATACTCAAAAATCAGCTTTTTACAGGCGGCTTTTTTTCAATAAAACGTTCCTGTTAAACACAGCTCTTTCAATTGGAAAGGGCTTTTTTAAGTTGACACACCGGGATACAAACATTAGAATAAAGTTGTGTGCAAATACACATATGCAAGTAGGCATATTGATAATTGATTAAAGTTTATCATAAAACTACATGAATATTGAAAATTTGAAGATAGTATGGAGGTGGAAACAATGGGTTTAGAAATTCTCCTCGCTATCATCGGTTTAATTGTCGGTCTTGGCTTAGGGTTAATCGTAGCAAAATCACGCCATGAAAAAGAAATAAATGGTGCGAAATCATCTGCTCAAGGCATTCTAGAAAGTGCTAATAAAGAAGCTGAAACATTAAAAAAAGCAGCTTTGTTGGAAGCAATGGAAGAAAACCAGAAGTATCGGTCAGAAATTGAAAGTGAGTTGAAAGAGAGCAAAATAGAACTTAAAGCACAAGAAAATCGTTTATTGCAAAGAGAGCAAACGCTAGATCGTAAAAGCGACTCTCTAGAAAAACGTGAAAACTCACTGGAAGAAAAAGAAGAGAAACTTGGTGCTAGACAGCAATTAATTGATGCGCGGGAAAACGATGTAGAAGAACTAATTCAAAAGCAACACCAAGAGATAGAGCGCATTGCTTCACTGTCAAGAGATGAAGCAAAAGACATCATCATGAAATCAACTGAAGAGGAGCTGAACCATGAGTTAACAATCATGGTAAAAGAATCTGAACAACGTGCGAAGGAAGAATCAGATCGTAAAGCGAAAAACTTACTTTCTCTAGCGCTACAGCGTTGTGCAGCCGATTCAGTTTCGGAGACAACCGTCTCAGTTGTCAGCTTACCAAATGATGAGATGAAAGGTAGAATCATCGGTCGTGAAGGACGAAATATTCGTACTTTGGAAACCTTAACCGGAATTGACTTAATCATTGATGATACACCGGAAGCAGTTGTTCTTTCAGGTTTCGATCCAATTCGGAGAGAAATCGCGCGTATGACGCTGGAAAAATTAATTCAAGATGGTCGGATTCATCCGGCACGTATTGAAGAAATGGTCGAAAAATCACGGAAAGAAATGGACGAACGTATTCGCGAGTACGGAGAGCAAGCAGCCTTTGAGGTTGGAGCTCATACATTACATCCTGATTTAATTAAGATCTTAGGACGTTTGCGCTTCAGAACCAGTTATGGTCAAAATGTGTTGAATCATTCGATTGAAGTTGCTAAGTTAACAGGTGTTTTAGCAGCAGAACTTGGTGAAGACATCCAATTAGCCAAACGTGCCGGACTACTGCATGATATCGGTAAAGCATTGGATCACGAGATTGAAGGTTCTCACGTAGAGATCGGAGCAGAGCTTGCTGCGAAATACAAAGAAAATTCAACAGTAATCAATGCAATTGCTTCCCATCATGGAGACGTAGAAGCAACTTCTGTTATTTCCGTCTTGGTTGCAGCAGCTGATGCTTTATCAGCGGCAAGACCGGGAGCGCGTAGCGAATCACTTGAGAACTACATTCGTCGTTTAGAAAACTTGGAAAATATTTCCAATGGCTTTGAAGGCGTTGAATCTAGTTTCGCCGTTCAAGCAGGACGTGAAGTTCGAGTGATGGTTAAACCAGATGAAATCACAGACTTGGAAGCGGTTCGTTTAGTTCGAGATATCCGTAAAAAAATCGAAAATGATTTGGACTATCCTGGGCATATCAAAGTCACCGTCATTCGAGAAACACGTGCGGTTGATTATGCAAAATAATTAAAAAAATAGCTAAAAGGAACAAAACTAGTGATGGTTTTGTTCCTTTTATTCATTTTACTCTAAATGTATCCGTTTAAATTAGAAAAAATTCAGAATATTTTTACTAAAGTACATGTAGTCTTTTAATTGCGATATACGCCTAATTCTGCTATATTCGATATAGTTTTTATATAATTGGGGGGTTTTTTAAATGAATTTGAAGAAAAATGTCTTGCTTGGTTTCATTTCTCTGACCAGTATCGCGTTGGTTGCTTGTGGCGGCGGTTCCAATACTGCAGACAATGGCTCAAGCAGCAATGATCAAAAGGTTTTTAGATATGTGGAAAGACAAGAAATGCCAAGTGCAGATCCTTCAGTGGCAACTGATGAAGTAAGTTTTGTTGCACTGAATAATGTCTATGAAGGAATTTATCGTCTAGATAAAGACAGTAAACCTCAACCAGCCGGAGCTGCTGAAAAAGCAGAAGTTAGCGAAGATGGCCTAACCTATAAAATTAAATTAAGAAAAGACGCGAAATGGACGGATGACAAACCTGTAACAGCTGCTGACTATGTTTATGGCTGGCAAAGAACTGTTGATCCGGCAACTGGATCAGAATATGCTTATATGTTTAATTCTGTAAAGAATGCTGAAAAAATCTCTAAAGGCGAAATGAAAAAAGAAGAGCTGGGAATTAAAGCAATTAATGATTACGAATTAGAAATTACCTTAGAAAAAGCAACACCTTACTTTGATTACTTATTAGCCTTTCCAACATTTTTACCACAAAGACAGGACATTGTTGAGAAATACGGAAAAGATTACACAACAACCAGTGATAAAGCGGTGTATAATGGTCCGTTTACTTTAACTGATTTTGATGGACCGGGAACAGATACAAGCTGGTCATATACAAAAAATGATAAATATTGGGACAAAGATACAGTGAAATTAGACAAGGTTGCAATAGATGTAGTGAAAGAAGCACCTACTTCCTTGAATTTATTCCAGGATGGTCAAGCGGATGAAGTTCCATTATCTGGTGAATTGGCACAACAAATGAAAAATGATCCTGATTACATCATCTTAAAAGGAGCATCAACCTTCTATTTTGAACCAAATCAAAGAGAAGAAAATTCTCCTTATCGGAATGCTAATTTACGTAAAGCTTTGTCTTACGCGATTGACCGTAAAGCATTAGTGGAACAAATCCTTGCGAATGGTTCTACTGTACCGACTGGCTTAGTTCCAGAAGGCTTAGCAGCTGATCCTAAAAATGATGAAGACTTTGCGAAAGAATCCGGCAATGAAGTTGTTTACGATGTAGCTAAGGCAAAAGAAGCTTGGAAAAAAGCGAAACAAGAACTAGGCATCACTACTTTAACAGCAGATCTATTAATTGATGATACAGACAATGCGAAGAAAATGGCTGAATACCTGCAAGGCTCCTTATCTGATACTTTGGATGGCTTAAAAGTAACGGTTAGTCCGGTACCATTCTCTGTTCGTTTAGATCGTTCCAATAAAGGCGATTTTGATATTGCTGTTAGCGCATGGGGAGCAGATTACGCAGATCCAAGTAGCTTCTTAGACCTGTTCACAACCGATAATTCTTACAATCGCGGACGTTACTCAAATCCTGAATATGATAAATTAGTTGAAAGCGCAGCGACGACCAATGCCAATAATGCAGAAGCACGCTGGCAGGATATGCTGGATGCAGAAAAAGTCATCATGGATGATATGGGTGTTATTCCGTTGTATCAAAAAGCAGAAGCACACTTACGCTCTGATAAAGTAAAAGATGTTGTTTATCATTCTACTGGTGCAAAATATGACTTCAAATGGACTTATATTGAAGACTAATCAGAAAACAAAAAAGAAGTATGGCTTTTTGGCCATGCTTCTTTTTTAATAGAAATGACGTGAACCAAATAAAAAGATACCTGAAAGATGATGCAGCAGCTCTCCGTATTGAGTGACTTGTTTAGTGCCGGGGGGAATATACAGCGGTAAAACTTTAAGTAATGCCCGTTGTGAAGGTAAAATACTAATCTTTTTCCGGTAAACAAGGACTAGTTCCTGAGGCTCTTTAGTAAATTCACCTTCTTGGAAAGCAACATCGCTAACAAGTTCCCAGGATTGTCGGCCGTCCCCTTGAGCGCAGTACACGATACTGATAGGTTGGGTAAATAACAGCAAGCTCAAAGAGATAATGATCAGGTAAATATTAAAAGCTTTGACTTTTTTCATTTTCAATCTCCCTTAATTGAATGACTAAATCAGCAAATTTTGACCAGTCGGAAGGTGTAGGCGGCTGCTTCCAAATGATTTGCGTACAGTTCGCCTCCTGTAGCCGATAATCAGATAGAAAAATATTCGTTTCGTTATTGAATTTTTTTTGTATCGAAATATTCAAGTCACGAAAACGCCGTAAACTTTGACCAATAAATTCTGTATAGGCAGTTCCGTGGGAGAAGTCGATATAAATATTAATTGGTTTTCCTAATTGACAAGGATCTAAAATAGCTAGAACTGAAAAAACCATATCATAATAAAGCTTCGCTTGATCACTCTTAGATAAATCTAAAGATAGAATAAATGAATCCGTACGTACAAATCTTAAAATAATCTTATGTAAAAGAAAATGAACTTCCGCAAAATACTGATACGCTGCAGTATCGATAAATGTAGTATAGCTTTGTCTGAAAATTGAAAATGCCAGTAACTTTTTTAGGAACGCTTCATGCAGCTGCTTTCTTTGAAGCTCAGATAGTTGGAAATTTGTCTGTAATAAAGCAACCAGTTGCTGAGCTGTTTTCTCATTTTGAATAAACAGGTCCTGATTGAAGGTTAACTGTGCATCGAACATTTCAGATACATAAAGGAAAAGCATCAAATAATTACATTCTCTAAGCTCTTCAAAATCATATTCTATCGTACCATGAAGGACTTGCTCAATCGAAAGTAGCTGTGTTTTGTATGTGTTTTGCATGTTTTCGCTGACTGTACAAAAATTTTCACTCAGCATATGTCGGTTTTTCACACGGATCTGTAACACTTGAATAAATAAAAGCAGCTTTTTTTGTTGTAAAAAGGTTAAATCTAAATGGAAATAAGTTGTCAGCTGCTTTAAAAGATGTGAAGCATTCTTATTGTTTTCACTGCCAAAAGGGGAATCCTCTCCAAAATAAAAATAAGCAATGATATCAAAGATGACGGATCTGATTTTCATTTCGTAGCCAATCAGCTTATTTTTTTTTACAGTTATTTGTTCGTTTTTTAAAGAAGACAGTACCCTGCTGCGAATTTGGTACAGGGTTGTTTTGGCAATATGGTGATCTTCCTGAAATTTTTTAACTGATTTTTCTTCTATTAACACTTCCACTAAAAAGCGAAACTTTAAAGAGCGCTGTGCATAAACATACTGCATCTTTTGTACCAGGTCGTTAGAAACCGGCTGATAGCTCATTTCATCATATAGCTCTTCAGAAATGTTTAAGGTGGGACACGAATGATTCAATTCAGTAATGTATTTGTCCAGTAAGAACTTAGACAAACCCGTTTCTTCGATTAATTTCTTTTGGGTCAAAAATTGTTCATTATATTGCTGTAGTGTCATAAGTAACTGCAATTTTTCGCGGTCCTCATCCTCTAAAAAATTTAAGTACTCCATTGTTCTCACCTCTAGGATACTGTCGACTAGACAGGTTTCATTTTCAGTCTTTTTGATTGCTGTTGATTATTGGCGTTCTAATTTTGCCTGATTGTTTTTTATAGCGAGCTTGTAACGTTCGCCGATTTTGCCTTTAAAGGTAGCCGGTGCTGCAATTTCACGGCCTTTTTCGTCTAAAAATTTAACAGTGACCGTACCAGTATCGTCTTTTTTTGATTGTTTTTGTTCATGAGTTGAAGTGACTTCAGGAATCAGATGTCGTTGTAAACTAGTTTGTGGCAGTAGGCTGTTTGCCTCTTGTGCCGTAGTTGAATGGGTTGTGGCTCTTTGTAAAGCAGGTTCTGCTAAGTCAGTTAATCTGTCAGCTTCTTTTTTTGTCGTTAGCATATTTTCCGGTGTTATCGGTAAGTCATTAGCAGCTTCTTTTAGCTCGTAAGTAAAGGCAATCTGCTGTGGTTCCTCTGTAAAGACTCCTTGTGCATTGCTAGGTATCTTTTTAAGAAGCCATGAGTTTAATAATTTAGCTTCTGCTTGATAAGGTTCACCGATTTTTCCCTCTAAAATCAACGGTTCTGCCAGCTGGTTACCAAATTCATCTAAATAATGCACAGTAACAGGAGCGCCTTGCGCTTTTTCGTAAATAAAGGTAACAGTCTGTGGGCTGCTGGTGAAGTTCCCCTGTGAATTAACAGGAACTTCTTTTAAGCGCCAAGAAGGAAACTGCTTTGGTTCAGCGGTAAACGAATCGCCGATTTTCCCTGATAAAACAGTGTCTTCCGTCAGCGCAGTACCATTTTCGTCTAGATAATGAACCGTGACAGGAGCGCCTTGTGCTCTTTCATAAATAAAGGTAACGGTCTGTGGGCTGCTGGTGAAGTTCCCTTGCGAATTAACAGGAACTTCTTTTAAGCGCCAAGAAGGAAACTGCTTTGGTTCAGCGGTAAACGAATCGCCGATTTCCCCCGATAAAACAATGTCTTCCGTCAGTGCAGTACCATTTTCGTCTAGGTAACGAACCGTGACAGGAGCGCTCTGTGCTTTTTCGTAAACGAAAATCACTTCCCAATCAATTTCCGAGAAATACCCTTCAGCATCTGCCGGTGTTTCTTTTAAAGTCCAGTCTGCTAAGTTTTTAGGTTCTGCCTTGTAAGGTTCGCCGGTTTTTCCTTTTAACATTTCAGCAGGCGCAATTTCCTGTCCCACTTCATTCACGTGCTTGACCGTTATAGTTGAGTTGTATGCTGGTGGTTTTACAATAGTAAATTCATGATAATAAGTACTGGCGTTAATAGCATAATTAACATAATTATTAGGCTTGTCAGGAAATACTTGAGAACTATCAAAAACTCCCGTGTAAGAAAGTGTAGTCAAATTTTCATAGTCTTGTTTAGAAACGCCTGAAACGGTAATTCCCCGATCTGTGATCTGCAACCGATTTGCAGGAATGGATATAGAGTTCAATGACAAATTTGTAGCAGTAACAGATGTATTAAACGGCACTACTGCTCCAGTAAAGTTTATTAATATGTCAGGCATTAATGTAAAGTAAATGAATAAACTTTGCTGTGCTTCATCATAAGGAAAGTGAGTAGTTTCAACCGTAGTGGTAGGACTTGAAATTGTTTGCCCATATGCTGATAAATCATTAAGCATAGGAAACTCTTTAATAACTCTAAAATTTCTAACGCCACAAAATTGAATAGAAAGAGCCTGTAAATTTGGCAGAACCTTTAATGGCTCAATAGTCGTAATTTTTGGATGACCGTCAAGGTTTATTTGCTCAAGCTGTGTTAGCTGAGCAATTTTAGGCAGAATAGTGTTGTCTAACTGTGCATAGCTAACTGCCAGAGAGGTCAGTTTTGGCAGTTTGGTGAAATCCGGAAAATTCTGCACCGTAATATTATCACCTCTAAGGTCAACACCTCTTAAATTAGTCAATGTTTCCAGCGGGCTATAATCGGTTACTTTGGAATCAAACATAGCAAAATAAGTTAGATTTGTCGCATATTCTAGTCCGCTTAAGCTGGTAACATCCTTGCTTTGGTCAGAATCTAAAATCAAGCTGTTTAGAATGCTTAGGTCTGCTTTTGTTATATTGCTGCCGGTTGGTTTATGTAAATACTCTGCAATAGCTTTTTCTAAATTTTTGTCTTGAATAATTGTTGCTTGACCAGCAGCTAAGGGTGAGGCCTGCATGTTACTTGTGGAATTCTCAGTTGTTATTGCATAAGCAGGCGTATAAACGCTTAAAACTAATACAGAAGAAAGGAGTAATTTGTTTACTATGTTCATTGAACTGCACCTCTATGTAAATAAATGTATAGTTATTTTAATTTTTAAATTTCAAAAAATTATTGGATTTACACTATTTTGATTCGTTTGTATTCCCGATAAAGAAATATATTTAGATAAAAAACCGATATTAAAATAATTATCATTTTGTTATACAGGAAGAATGAATCTATAGGATATGATATTTAATATCTTACACTTTTTGGCTAATAACATCCATAGCAAATTGCCACTTTTTTCTTTATTTTTTCAAATTTCCTTAAAAATTGCGGAATTTCTGAAAAAATAAATAAATATTTTGCCTAAATATAATTGTTTTTCAAGCGATTTTGAATGAATATTAAGAATGTGAAGCAGCAATATAGATAGTTATTTTATCATTGAGATGAATTCACAAAAGAAAGTGATAGGAGAGGATAGTGTGAGGTTGGGAATACTCGATCAGGAAAAAAGCTTCATTGAAGATTTTTCTGCCTGTCAAACTGCTGCTTATATAGAAAGCAAAGAAGTATTTGAGGAAAAAGATGTGAACGATTTAGACGCATTACTGATTTGTAAGAGCCAGGCATTCGGAATTAAAGAGATTTGCGAATGGGTGATTAAGCTGAATAAACTGGTTCCAATCTGGGTGTTTACTTCTGAAGAACTGCTTGAAGAGAAGAATGTTTATCTGCAACTGGGAGTTTGCGGAGTTTTTAATGGTAGTTATACCAACGAAGAAATAAGTCTTTCAATTAGCAACAGTTTAAATATAATGAAGTCGCCTATTCAGAAAAAACAGCGTCCAAAACAGCCATTTCAACTCGATCCTTCAAAATTAAGTTTGACTGTTGAAGACGAAAGTATCTCATTAACTAGGTTGGAATATTTTTTAATAGAGGTACTTTATGAACGAAAAAATGAGGTTTGTACCTATGAAGAGCTTGCTTCGACACTTTTTGGCCAGTCATTTGATCCGGGTGATGATGCTGGACAATATCGGGTAACGAATATTGTTTGTAAAATTCGCGCGAAATTAACGAAAGCGAATCAAGGCAAGCAAGAGCTGATTAAAACCATTCGTTCAAGAGGGTATATGTTAAATGTTTGATGGAAAGCTACTGGGTGGAGAGGAGGTGGATAGTCGAGCTGGGTATCCCCTGAAAAATGAAACATCACCTTTCGAATAAAATGGCAATTTGTCGGTAAAGTTATTGTTTATAGAATCTAAAAAGGATAGTTATAAGCGATTACTAAAGTAAAAAAGAGGGGAGGCAGCTATGAAAAAGAATTATTTGTATGGTGTTTGTGTGTTTTTCCTGTTCTTGTTGCAATTTGCTCCGTTAACTTCCTTTGCAGAAAGTGCTTCTGGAACAACAACGGTAGAAGTCACATTTACTCAAGGACCGGTAGACAGTGGCGGAGGTGATGATGGTAATAACAATGCCGAAAAGGACGACGACAAGATTGATTATCCGGGCGAAGGCAACAACAGCGGTAGTGATCTCAGTGATATAAAGGATAAGATTAATGATTTCATTGATAAAAATCTACCTAATACAGGAGAACAGCAAAGGCTTTATTTAATAATTATTGGTATCTGTCTTGTAGTCATCGTGTGCTTAGTCTTTCGATTAAAAAAGGAAAAAATAGAAAGTGGGAACGAATAAATGAAAAAGAAAATATTAGCAACTTTATTGTTAAGTGGATTAACTTTGAGTAATGTCGCAGTGCCCGTCGCTTTTGCAGATGACCCCTCTGATGAAGATACAGCAACAACGGCTGTTGGTACAACTCAAGCAGATGCGACCTTTACAGCCGGAGATCGTCCAGATCCGGCGAAACCAGAAGACGGACCTGGTGAGCCTAATTCACTTGACCCGGATACTGATGAAAATGGCAATCCTGCTCCATTACCGGATGCCAACAATGTTTATGTAACACATTTGCCGAATATTAGCTTTGGCAGTAATAAAACAAGTTTAAAAACGACGGAATACAAAGCTTTAACAGAAAGAAGAACGAAAAATCAAGGCGCTGAAACCTTTTACATGCCTCATTCTGTACAGGTTGCCGATTTATCAGGAAATAGCGCGACCAAGTGGAAACTAAGTGTGAAGCAGGATAAAGTTTTCAAAACGGCGGCTACTACACCACATGAGTTGGCGAATACGCGGATTCGTATTTATGGCAATACATTGACTAGTACATCAAATACTTCAACTGATTTAGCAAGCAAAGTTGTTGGTGCTGCGTTGGATCAATCGGATACATTTGGTGCATACTCTGAAATTCCAGTAGCAGCTGAAAATCAAAATGATTTAGTCGTTTTGGAAAACAAAACAGCTGGCTTTACATTAAACTCCTATACATCAGCCGTTTTTGAAAATAACTATGATACTGCAGATTACGATGCGACCAAAACAGCTTCAGCAGCACGTTATGACGGCGTCAAATTAAATGTACCTGCAAGCGATCAAGTACAAGCAGAAGCTTACAAAGCAAGCTTGACGTGGACACTAACTGTTGAACCTTAAACATAGGAACGATGTGTCAGATAGAAAGGGAGAGAAAAAATGAAAAAAACAATAAAAGGTATGTATGGTTTAAGTCTTGCAGCTATTGCATTGGTCAGCTTTGCTTCGCCAGCAGCAGCAGTGGAAGGGAATAAACAAACAGAAGGTAAAGCATCTTTTGTACCACAAACAGGAGCTATTGATACAATCAAGCCCGGAACAAACGACAAGATTGAAGTGGATGGCGGGAACACAGACCCAGTCATAGCAGGAAATGTTCAATTAATTCGTATTCCTGATTTTGATTTTGGTAATAATGAAACAAGTGTCAATACGCAAAGTTATGCTGCACTCAATGAAAAATATAAAAATAAAGGCGGCGCTGAAAAATATGCCATTCCTCACTTTGTCCAAGTCGGCGATGTTTCCGGTGTTCAAGGAACGAAATGGAATGTAACTGTGGAACAAGATTCTTTATTTAAATCTGGCGAGCATACATTGAAAGCAACACGTATTAATATTTACAATCAAACACTGACAAACAATGTTCATACTGCTAACGTAGCAGATGTTGTGTCTGGGCTGGCGATTCCAAGCAGTTCTTCAGTACAGATTCCTGTAAAAGGAGCAGATACGACAGGAGCTATTACTGTTTTAACCTCTAAAGCTGGCAAAACAGACGAAACAACCACCAATGGAACAATTAGTTCAGTAGTTTTTGCTGGAAACTACAATGCAGCGAATTTTGGTGCTGACGGTCCAGACGTTAATTCTAAAAATGAAGATGTGAAATTAAGTGTTCCTCAAAGCGATGGTGTGCAAGCGAAAAACTATAGCACTAAATTAAATTGGACATTAACGGTAGAACCGTAAAACTTAGTGGTTTGTTGGTAGAAAGTTCCTGCAAGGGGAGCTTTTTGCCACTTAGTTAGGAAGGAATAATCTATGAGTGTATTAAAACGATCCATTATCTGGCAGACGCTGTTCGTTCTCATTTGCGTTATTGCATTTATGCCGATTTCAGAAGTTCATGGCGAGGAGATTCCCATTTCGGTCAAAGCAATTTTACCGGAGAACCAAATAGACAAAAATGTCGGCTACTATGATTTAAAAGTGAGCCCGAATGAGAAGCAAGAATTATCATTTCAACTAAATAATCAAGGGGATAAGGATACAACGGTGAATGTGGCAATCAATCCTGCCTATACAGGAGACGGCGGTTCCTTCATCTACACGGACAATGAAAGCAACAAAGATCCGTCTATGAAATATCCACTTTCAAGTATTGCATCTTCTGAACAAACGGTCAGTATTCCGGCAAAAGGTAGCACGATCACCAAAATCAAGTTGGCAATCCCTAGTGAACCGTTTGAAGGCGTCATTCTTGGGGCGATTCGAGTGACCAGTGCTAACAGCGCTGACGAGCAGACGGAGAATGCGGGGAAAGGCTTTAATATTGTCAATAATTTCGCCTATTCAGTGGCAATTCAGCTGCGGGAATCAGACGATATGCCGAAGTCAGATTTAGCGATAAAAAAGGTTTTTGCCACTCAAATCGCGGGTCGAAATACAGTCAAGATCAATTTACA